>JAEYRU010000217.1 GCA_023435335.1 Pseudomonadota bacterium | reverse complement strand
CCTCGAACGGCTCCAAGTGGTCCAGCGCGAAATTGATCGCGGTAGCGTGGTCGGAAAGGGCGGCAGCGGCGGGTAAATTTGCGGTGATGGTCATCAGGCTTAGGCTCCATAGGTTGAAACTGCTTCGACTAACTGCTATGGGATTGGAGAAGGACGCCGAAGAAATGCTAATTAAATCAACGCTCTAGGCTGCGACATCAAGATTTCAATCCTCTCTCGCAGCACCAGTCCTCCTCCAACATTGACAAATGGCGCCTCGCGCCCTCTATCGGGCCGCAAATGATGCGTGCGCCCGTTCTTCCATGACCCCTCGCTCTGCCATGACAAATGTCGTCCTGACCGGCCTTGCCCGTGAGCTCGCCAGGCGCGCCGACGAAGGCCGCCCCGTCCGCATCGGCGTCATCGGCACCGGCGAGATGGGAACCGACCTCGTCACCCAGGGAATGCTGATGAAGGGCGTGTCGGTCTGCGCGCTGGCGACGCGCCGCCCGCACACGGCGCGCGAGGCGGTCACGATCGCCTATGGCGACGACGCCCACGCCGCTGAGGCCGACACGCAGTCAGGCGTGACCGCGGCGATCGAGGCCGGCCGGATCGCAATCACCTCCGTCGAAACCATGGTCACCAATCCGCTGATCGACGTGGTGATCGACGCCACCGGCAAGCCCGGCGTCGCTGCCGACTACGACCTTCTGGCCATGGAACACGGCAAGCACGTCGTGATGATGAACGTCGAGGCCGACGTCACCATCGGGCCGTATCTGAAGAAGGAGGCCGACCGCCTGGGCGTCGTCTATTCGGTCGGCGCCGGCGACGAGCCTTCGTCCTGCATGGAACTGATCGAGTTCGCCGCTGCCCTGGGCTACACGATCGTGTCTGCCGGCAAGGGCAAGAACAACCCGCTCAACCACGACGCCGTACCCGACGACTACCGCGAGGAAGCCGTTCGCCGGAACATGAACCCGCGCATGCTGGTCGAGTTCGTGGACGGGTCCAAGACCATGGTTGAGATGGCGGCGATCGCCAACGCCACCGGTCTGGTGCCCGACGTGCCGGGCATGCACGGACCGAATGCCGGCAGGGACGAACTGGCGAAGGTGCTGATCCCGCGCGAGGACGGCGGGATACTCTCAAGGAAGGGCGTGGTCGACTACACGATCGGCAGAGGCGTTGCGCCCGGCGTGTTCGTGGTGGTGGAGGCCACGCATCCGCGCATCATCGAGCGTATGGACGACCTGCATGTGGGGCAGGGACCGTATTACGCCTTCCACCGGCCATATCACCTGACCTCGCTGGAGGTGCCCCTGACGGCCGCCCGTATAATGCTCTACGGCAAGCCCGACATGGTGCCGCTGCCGCGCCCCGTGGCCGAGGTCTGTGCCGTCGCCAAGCGCGACCTGAAGCCGGGCGAGCCGCTCGATGCGATCGGCGAAACCTGTTACCGCTCGTTCACGATGCTCGCTTCCGAGGCCCGCGCAAAGGGTGCCATTCCCGTGGGGCTGCTCGAAGGCGGGAAGGTGCTGGCGCCGGTGAGAAGGGGCGAACTGCTGACCACCGCCAACGCGACGCCCGACACCTCCACGCGGCTCTTCGCATTGCGCGTGAGGCAGGACGACATGCTTTATGGAGCGAACCGGGAGCCGCGCTAGCGCCCCAGATCCACGCTCCGCACACGCGCCGCCTCCACCGCGTCCGCGACCAGCGTCTCGAGCCGCCGCTCCCCCATCAGCACGGCGAGCGCTGCCGCGGTGGTGCCGTTGGGGCTCGTCACCTGCTCGCGCAGCCTGCCCGCGTCCTCGCCGCTCTCATAGGCGAGGCTCGCGGCCCCGTAGACGGTCTGGCGCGCAAGCAGCCTGGCGGTGTCAGGCGCGAGGCCCACCCTCTCGCCGGCCGCCGTCAGGCATTCGATGAAGTGGAAGACATAGGCCGGTCCCGAGCCGGAAACGGCGGTCACCGCGTCCATCAGCCCTTCCTCGGGGATGTCGGCCACCTCGCCGCTCGCCGATAGCAGCCCGTGCACGAATTCGCGCGTGTCGGCCGCCACGTGCCGGTTGGCGAATACCACCATCATGCCCTTGCCGATCGCCGCCGGAGTGTTGGGCATGCAGCGGATGACGGGCGTCCCGTCGCCCAGCACCTCCTCGAACGTGGCGATCGGCGTGCCGGCGGCTATGCTGAGAAAGGTCGCGCCGCGTTCGGCAAAAGGTCTGTACCCGGCGGTCGCATCGCGGATCACCTGCGGTTTGACGGCCAGCACGACGAGGCGCGGGCGTGCGTCCAAAAACTCCGATACGTCGGCGCTCGCCGCCACGCCCAACCCGGCGGCCCGCTCGCGCAGCGCCTCGTTCGGCTCCACGACCCCGACCTCTTCCGCTTTGAGTCTGCCCGCGGCGAGCCACCCCGAAAGCAGGGCGAAGCCCATGTTGCCGCACCCCGCCAGTATCACGCTGATGCTCATTGCCTGTCCGCCTCCGCCGGATGCCGTTGCGCCTCAATAGGTCGGCGCCGGGGGCGTATGCAAGCATTGCGCTCACCTCTCCTTGCCGCACTTAACCGTTAATTTACGCTGCTTGGTGGATGAATTGGTAAGGTTTGACAGGCGGCGCGGCCGTCTCGTCCCTCTGGAGGATGGTGTCGATGAAAACGGCCGCGACGAACGTTGGCGGGCTTCCGCGGCAAGCGCCCGAACGCGCGGAGGTCGACGCTTCGATCGACATCTTCGGTCTCGTCGAGACGATCGTCCGCCGCAAATGGCTGATCCTCGGCACTGCGGTTTTGGTGGTCGCACTCGCTTTCGTCGCGCTCTCGGCTATCGGTTCCCGCTACCAGGCGACCGCGCGGATCCTCATCGACCCACGCGATGTGCGCGTGATCGAGAACGAGCTGGTCCAGCGCGGCTTCGGCGACAATCTCCTGCTGGTGGAGAGCCAGGTCGAGGTCATCGGGTCGGAGACGGTACTTGGCCGTGTCGTCGAGCGCGAGAACCTGGCCGGGGATCCGGAGTTTGCCGACGCGAGTGGAGGCACGGTTGGCCGCTCTCTGCAGGAAATCGCGCTCGAAAATCTCGCCAGGGCGACCAAGGTCGCTCGAGCCGAGAATACGTATGTCATCGAGATATCGGTGACGACCAGGGAGCCGGCCAAGTCGGCGCGGCTCGCCAACGCGATCGCGGCCGCATACACCGACGACCAGGCGGACGCTTCCGCCGACGCCACGCGCAACGTCAGTAGCTCGATCGAGGAGCGCTTGGCCGAGCTGCAGGAACGCCTGCGGCAGGCCGAGGAGAAGGTCGCCACCTACAAGAGCGAGAACAATCTCTCCAATCCCGACGGCAGGCTGCTGCTCGACACGCGCCTCAACGACCTCTCCACCCGTCTCTCGGCGGCGGTTGGACGCACGGCCGAGGCCAAGTCTCGGCTCGACGTGATCGAGGCTGCCATGCGGCAGCGCGGCGACGTCAGCTCGGTGGTCTCGGAGACCGAGAACACCACCATGGTGCAGCTGCGCGGCCAGCTGACGGAGGCGCAGCGGCGCCTGGCCGAGTTGCAGCAGGTGCTCGGGCCGCGCCATCCGCGCGTCGCTGCCGCGCAGGCCGAGATCGAACAGGCTCGCCAGGCGATCCGCAGCGAGAGTGAGCGGCTGGTTGCGGCCACGCGCGACGCCTATCGCGCCGCCAGGGAGACCGAGGAAAGCATCGCGGCCAGCCTGTCACAACTCACTGAGGAGTCGTTCGGCACCAATCAGAAGATGATCGAGCTGCGCGAGTTGGAGCGGCAGGCGCAGGCCAGCCGGCTTGTCTATGAAGCCTTTCTCGTTCGCGCCCGCGAGACGGCGGAGCAGGAAAATCTCGGCGCCCGCAACGCCCGCATCATTGCCCCGGCGGCGGTGCCCGACAGGCCCGCATTCCCGCCGCGCAGCCTGCTGCTACTCGCCGCCGGCGTGTTCGGGCTGGGGCTTGGTGTGTTCAATGCCATCGTCGCCGACACCCTGACGAAGCGGCCGATCGCGAGGCGCCGCGTGGTTTCCCCGCCGGCGGCGGCGTCTGCGGTACAGGGCAAGGCCCCGCCGGCGCCCCGCGACATCCTGCAGGATCGCGCGGTGCTGACGCTAAGCATCCATGACCCGCTGATCGCACGCGATGCCGCGCTCGAACTGGCGCGCGATGCTGCACGCGAGGGCTCTTCCACGCTTTTCATCGATCTCGCTTCCGGACACGGGGACGAACCCGGCCTCGCCGAGCTTTCGACCGGCGATGCGGCCGTGGCCGACGTTCTCCAGCGCGACCCCCATTCCCTCGTGCACGTCGTTCATGCCGGCAGCCGGTGGCGCGGGGTCTCGCCGCGTGGCTTCCACGAAGCTTTCGCGGCGTTCGTCGAGACCTACGAACGGGTGGTCGTCAATGCCGGACTGCTCTACGGCGAGGCCAACGAGATGGCGGCTGAAGTGATCGACAGGGCCGATCACGCCGTGCTGGTTGTTCCGCATGGTGACTTGTCACCCGAAGAGGCCGCCGCCTACGAGGACCTTACAATGGCCGGCGGCATGTCTGTGACCGTGCTTTCGCTTGACGACGAGGACGAGGCGCTGGATTCGGCCGCCTGATCCGCCGAGCCCCTAATCCTTCGTTAATGGCCTCGCGGTTAGAAAGCGGCAGCGTTTCCCCAGTGCCGGACGCCGGAGGTTGAGCTCGTCCCATGACAGGCAGGCTGATCATCGTCCATCCGATGGATCCGCGAGGCGTCAAGGTCGGCGGCATCGAGACGCATGTGCGCCAGATATTGCGACACGCGCCCGCCGGCACCAGGCCCTTGCTCATCGGCGTCGACGATCGCGGCGACCTGCCGCTCGGCAGGGTCACCGAAGTGGAGTTTTCCGGCCGCCGCCTCGCGTTTCTTCCGGTGTCCTTCGTTCCCGCCGAGGAGCAGGCCGAGACGGCCCGTTCGATCCTCAAATCGAACACCGTGCGTTTCATCGCGGGTTTCCTGCGCCATCTGCCGCGCCTGCGCCGGATTTCTCGCGAGGACAACGCCAGCGTCGAGGTCGAACGCTACGAGATCGCCTGGCTGGCTAGGATGCTCGGCCGTCCGCTGGTGCTGGTCATCCACAACGATGTCGGCGACGCGACCAAGCAGGACAGTCTGACGAAATACATCTGGCGGGTGACCAAGGCGACGGAGTGGCTGGCCTACCGGCTTGCCGCCCACGTCTTCACCGTCACCCAGCGGTTGCGCGACCGGGTCGAGGCCATGGCGCCGTCGGCGGCCGTGCGCACCGAGGTGCTGACCGTCTCCATCGACACGGAGATGTACCGGCAGGCGCCGTTCGATATCTCCGACGGCGTGCTCCGCGTCGCGTATGCAGGTCGCCTGGAGATGGTGAAGGACCCGGCGCTGATGTTCTCCGTGGCCGCCGCGCTGAAACGCAAACTGGGCGGGAAGTTCGAGTTCCACTATGCCGGAAGTTCCGACCCGACCCGCTGGCCCGAATTCGCGGCGATCGAGGACTGCACCGTCCGCCACGGCCCGCTGACCGCCGAACAGATGGCGGCGATGCTGCGCAAGATGCATGTCGGCATGCTTACCTCGCATTGGGAGGGCATGCCCTGTTTCCTGCTTGAAAGCCTGTCGTCGGGTCGACCTTTCGCCGGCGTGCATCTGCCGCAGTTCGAGAAGGTGGTGCGCGATCCCCTGCACGGCCGCATGATGGAGCGCCGCGCGACGGTCGCCGAGAGCGCGGAGGCCTGGGCCGACGAGATCGTGGCGCTTTGGGATGACATCCGCGCGGGCCGCATCGAGCCGCAGCGCCTGCACGAGGCAGTGCAACCCTTCTCGGTGAAGCGGCAGCTTGGCCGGCTCTTCCGCGTGCATGCGGCGCTGGCCGCGGGCGGCAGCGACACCTCTGACCCGGCGGGCGTCACGGCTCGCATCGCTGGACCAGGGGGCAATTCCGAGGGGCGTTAGCCGCCGTCGCGAGTGACGCCAGGCCGCCGCTGACGCCAGCCCCTAGCGCCGCCGCACGTCCGCGATGCCGTCGATGACCTCGAGATGGCCCGCCCGGTTGAGCGTATGGATCTTCGGGTAGGGCCAGTTGCGCGCACCTAGCACCGGCACCGGAATCGAGAATCGTACGACATCTTCGTCGAGCCGGATGAGATCGGAGAGCCCGAGACCGCCCCCGTAGCCTTTGGTGCCGTCCTGCACCGGCCGCACGATCCGACGTCCCACCTTCACGAAGGCGCCGCCCGGCCGTGCCGCTGTGCGGTCGATCAGGATTGGATTGGCCTTATGCGGAAGCCAGGGCCCTTCCAGCCGCTCCGCGTGGAAGGCGACGAGCATGTCCGAGC
>JAEYRU010000129.1 GCA_023435335.1 Pseudomonadota bacterium | reverse complement strand
TCGTGCACGGGCTGTGGCCGCAGTTCGAGCGCGGCTGGCCGGAATTCTGCGCCACTGACGAACCGGATCGCGTCCCCGAGGAGCTGGTTTCAACAACTCTCGACATCATTCCATCCGCCGGCCTGATCGGACACCAGTGGCGCAAGCACGGCTCTTGCACCGGACTGTCGCAGCGGGAGTATCTCGCGGCGGCGCGGGAGGCCTTCAATCGCGTTGCCATTCCGCAGGGATTCTCCAACGCCGGCGCCGCCAGAGAAGTGAACCCGGGCGACGTTGAGAGTGCCTTCATCGAGACGAACCAGGGGCTTGCGCCGGACGGTATTGCCGTCACCTGCGCGGAAGGCCGACTGGCGGAGGTACGCATCTGCCTCAGCAAGGAACTGGAGTTCCGAAGCTGTCCCGAAGTGGATGGACGCGCCTGCCGCGCGCCGGCGGTTTCCGTTCCGGCTGCACCCTGAGGCACCTGCTTGCTGGCCGCTCGGCGCGGACCGCCGAATCGACTAGCAGTGAGCATGCGGCCAGACGGAGACAGCGACATGATGAGACTTCTATATGCAAGCCCCTCGCCCTACAGCGCAAAGGCGCGCATGGCTGCGGCCTATGCCGGTGTCGAACTCGAGGCGGTCAAAACCGACACCAACAACCCGACCGATGAGTTGCTGAAGGCGAACCCGCTCGGCAAGATCCCGGTCCTGCTCATCGGCGACGGCGAAGCCGTCTTCGACAGCGCCGCGATCGTCCAGTATCTCAATCGGGTGTCGAAAGGCGCACTGTTCCCGCGCAACCCGGCCAAGCGGACCGAGGCGGAGCGTCTGGAGGCGCTGGCCGATGGCATCTGCGACTGCCTGCTGGCGCACGTATACGAGCGGCGCTTCCGGCCGGAGGAGAAGATCCACCAGGATTGGCTGGACAAGCAATGGGCGAAGGCGACGCGGGCCCTCGATGCGCTCAACGCATCGCCGCCGAAGCTCCCCAAGAAGATAAACGCCGGGCATCTCGCGCTACGCGCCTGCCTTGGCTATCTGGCGTTGCGTTTCGAAGGGAAATGGGAACGCGGACGCTCGAAGCTCGTCCGCTGGGTAAAGAAATTCGACGAGAAATTCCCGGAGATCGCGGAACTGGCGCCTAGAGCCTGAAGCTGCCGGTAGCGAGACAAGAAAAAGCCGGCCCTCACGGGCCGGCTTTTCATTTTCAGACCGGATCGGGCGATCAGAACTTGACGCCGAGACCGACGGTCACGCGGTGGTTCGACGAATTGATCGTCTGCGCGCCGGAGCCCGTGTTGAGGGTGACTGCGCCCGGATCGCTGTAGCGGTACTCCACGCGTCCGAACACCATGTCGGTCAGCTTGGCGTCGACGCCCGCGCCTACCGTCCAACCCCAGGCCGTGCCGGTCGCCGAGCCGGCGCCGTCGAAGATCATCTGCTGGGTGCCCATACCACCGGCGGTAGCGTAAAGCAGCACATTGTCGGTCGCGGCATAGCCGAGGCGAGCGCGCAGCGAGCCTTCCATGCCGTTGCGGAAGTAGGTCGTGCCGTTACCGCCGTTGACGCCATTGTAGCCCAGATCGGCTTCCAGACCGTACACGAAGCCGCCGTGCTGCCAGTTGTAGCCGGCGAAGCCACCGAATACCCAGCCGCTCGCGCCGGTGATCGGACCACCGGTCGCACCAGCGACGCTACCGCCGAAGCCGTAGCCCATGCTCAGACCGGCATAGGGACCGGCCCACGTGGACACCGGCGCCATCTCGATCGGGGCCGGCGCAGCCGGTTCCTGATAAACAACGTCCGCGGCATAGGCAGTGCCCGCTCCGAGCATCGCTGTCAGTCCCGCCGCCACGGCGACTGACCGCAAATTGGTTCCATAGGCTCTCATTTTGTCACTCCATTTGCCAAAAAAACGGAAATTACGCCCGTCCATAGAAATGCGCCCCACTCCGCCCTCGTTGCGTCAAACGGATGAACGCGCTTTCTGTTCCGTGTTCTCGGCGCGAAATGTGTCGGAACCGAATTACAAAAGTGGAAATTCCCTGGCGAGAATATGGCTGAAATGTGAAGTTGTAATTTCGCAACATATACATCAAATGCGTGTAAGACCTTGTTAACCCCCGTTATCCGTCAGGAGCTTTCCGCCTGATGCCCCGCAGCGCTTGGACCGGCTCGCCTCGCTGCTTATATTGCCGACTCATGTCACTTCCCCAACAGATCCAGGCGTTTTCGCGCACCGCTCCGCTTCGGCACCGGCGGAAATCCATCGCCCATGGAGGCCACGAATGACTGCGCCCCGGATCGGCGCGTTCGTTACCGGCGCGGCCCGACGCATCGGACGCGCCGTTGCACTCGACCTCGCGGCCAACGGGTTCGACGTCGCCATTCACTGCTGGGGCTCGCGCGACGAGGCGGACGAAGTCGCGCGGAATATCTGCGAACTGGGTGGCCAAGCGGCGGTGCTGGAGGCTGATCTGTCCAACGTTCAGGGCTGCGGCGACCTCCTGGCACGCGCTGCCGAGGAAATTGGCCCGATACGACTTCTGGTCAACAACGCCTCGATCTTCGAGGAGGATTCTCTCACCGACTTCGACTGGGACGCTTGGGACCGGCATTTCGCATTGCATCTCAAGGCCCCGGTGGAACTGGCTCGGCGGATGGCGCAGATGCTTCCTGCGGACGAAGACGGATTGGTGGTCAACGTAATCGACCAGCGCGTGTGGCGGCTCACCCCGCGTTTCTTCTCCTATACGCTATCGAAGAGCGCCGAATGGACCGCTACCCGCACCATGGCGCAGGCGCTGGCGCCCCGCGTTCGCGTCAATGCAATCGGCCCCGGCCCTTCCTTGCGCAACGAGCGGCAGAGGGAGGAAGATTTCGACAGGCAGGTGGACGCGCTGCTGCTTGGACGCGGACCGGATCTCGCCGAATTCGGCAAGACCATCCGCTACCTGTGGGAGACCCGCTCGATCACGGGCCAGATGATAGCGCTTGATGGCGGGCAGCACCTCGCCTGGGAGACGCCGGACGTGGTGGCGGAATGAGCGCGACGCACAGGAAACCACCGATTCCGAGGAAATCGGGCCGGGCCGCCGACGACGTGGCCGGCTACATGCCCGGCGGAGATATCGAAGAGGACGAAAACGAAGTCGCGGAAGCCCCGCCACGCGCCGCCGAGCTGCTGGCCGGGATCGACTGGAGCGGCGGCCTGGACGCCGAAACCGCCGGCCTGACGGGCTCGGACGTCATCCAGGCGCTGGTCAAGCGGCTGCCGAATGCGCCCGGGGTCTACAGAATGATGAACGCCGCCGGCGACGTGCTTTATGTCGGCAAGGCGCGCAGCCTGAAGAAGCGTGTCACGAACTATGCGCAGGGCCGGTTCCACACGAACCGGATCGGGCGGATGGTCCGCGAGACGACGACGATGGAGTTCGTCGTCACGCGCACCGAAACCGAGGCGCTACTCCTGGAAGCGAACCTCATCAAGCGACTGCGCCCGCGCTTCAACGTGCTGATGCGGGACGACAAATCGTTCCCCTACATCCTGCTCACCGGCGATCACGCCGCCCCCGGCATCTTCAAGCACCGCGGCGCCAGAAGCCGCAAGGGCGACTATTTCGGGCCGTTCGCCTCGGCCGGCGCCGTCGACCGTACCATCAACTCGCTGCAGCGAGCGTTCCTGCTGCGCACCTGCACGGACTCGGTCTTCGAAAGCCGTACGCGACCGTGCCTGCTGTTCCAGATCAAGCGCTGCTCGGGCCCCTGCACAGGCGAGATCAGCCCGGGGGACTACGCCGAACTGGTGGCAGAGGCGCGCGACTTCCTTTCCGGGCGCTCGAGCGCGATCAAGGCGCAGATATCGGAAGCCATGCAGGATGCTTCCGCAGATCTCGATTTCGAGCGCGCGGCGATCTACCGCGACCGGCTGGCGGCATTGAGCCACGTACAAAGCCACCAGGGCATCAATCCGCAGTCGGTGGAGGAAGCAGACCTCTTCGCCATCCACGAGGAGGGTGGGCAGTTCTGCATCCAGGTCTTCTTCTTCCGCACCGGGCAGAACTGGGGCAACCGCGCCTATTTCCCCAAGGCCGACTCCTCGCTGGAGCCGGCAGAGGTGCTGGGATCGTTCCTGGCACAATTCTACGACGACAAGCCCTGTCCGCGCATGATCCTGCTGTCGCAGAAGGTGGACGACCAGGAACTTCTCGCAGCAGCGCTGACAACCCGCGCCGGCCACAAGGTGGCGATCGGCGTTCCGCAGCGGGGCGAAAAGAAGGACCTCGTGGACAACGCCCTGCAGAATGCCCGCGAGGCACTGGGGCGTCGTTTGGCGGAAACATCGTCACAGGCCAGGTTGCTCGACGGGCTGGCAACGACCTTTGGCCTTCAGCGTGCTCCACGGCGCATCGAGGTGTACGACAACTCGCACATAATGGGCACGAACGCGGTCGGCGCCATGATCGTCGCAGGCCCGGAAGGCTTCATCAAGAACCAGTACCGCAAGTTCAACATACGCTCGACGGAAATCACCCCGGGCGATGACTTCGGCATGATGCGCGAGGTCATGCAGCGGCGGTTCTCGCGGCTGATCAAGGAGCACGGCGTGCCCGCGAACGGCGTGGAAGCTGCCGAGAGCGAGGAGCGGGAGGAAAACCCCGCCTGGCCGGACCTGATCCTGATCGACGGCGGCCAGGGCCAGATGAGCGCCGTCCGGCAGGTTCTGGACGAGCTTGGCATCCGCGACAAGGTGACCGCGATCGGCGTCGCCAAGGGCATGGACCGCGACGCCGGCCGCGAGCGCTTCTTCACACAGGGGCGCGAGCCGTTCATGTTGCCGGTTCGCGATCCGGTGCTCTACTTCATCCAGAGATTGCGCGACGAGGCGCACCGCTTCGCTATCGGCTCACATCGGGTGCGGCGAAAGAAGGAGATGATGTCGAATCCGCTGGACGAGATCGCGGGCGTCGGTCCCGGCCGCAAGCGCGCGCTGCTGCACCACTTCGGCACCGCCAAGGCCGTCAGCCGCGCCGCGGTGGAGGATCTGCTGGCCGTCGATGGCATATCGGAATCGATGGCGCGGATGATCTACAATCACTTCCACGAGTCGCGCGGTTGAACCGCCTGGATTGCCGACGCCCACCACGAGCGACACGCAATTCGCCCGCCCGATGTTGACCGCAAAGGGAGACATCTGATTTGACGGTATCGACAGGAGAGCCAGGCAAGATGCAGAAGCCCGCCTACAACCTCCCGAACATGCTGACCTATGCGCGGATCCTGGCCGTTCCACTCATCCTGCTATGCTTCTATCTTGAAGGCCGCATCCGGCCCACCGACTACTGGCGCTGGGCCGCCCTCGGCATCTTCCTCGCCGCCAGCATCACCGATTACTTCGACGGCTATATCGCGCGCATCTGGAAGCAGACGTCCAATATCGGAAAGATGCTGGACCCGATCGCAGACAAACTGCTTGTTTCGGCCGTTCTGCTGCTGCTCGCCTACGACCGCACGATCGACAAATGGTCGCTTTGGGCCGCCATCATCATCCTGTGTCGCGAAATCCTCGTCTCCGGCCTGCGCGAATACCTCGCGGGCCTCAAGGTGAGCGTGCCGGTCACGCGTCTCGCCAAATGGAAGACGACGATCCAGCTCGTTGCCATCGGCTTCCTGCTCGCCGGCCCCGCAGGCGACAAAATCCTACCCTACACGACCGAGACCGGGCTCGCGCTGCTCTGGGTCTCGGCGATCGTCACGCTCTATACCGGCTATGATTATTTTCGCGCCGGGCTGAAACACATCATGGATTGAGCCAATGAAACTCATCTATTTCGCCTGGGTCAGGGAGCGGATCGGAAAGGCCGAGGAAGAGGTGTCGCTGCCGTCCGAGGTGAAGACCGTCCGCGACCTGCTCGCCTGGCTGAAGCAGCGCGGCCCGGAATACGAGGCGGCACTGCAGCACCCCGAGGTCATCCGGGTGGCGATCGACCAAGAGCACGCCGCGCATAAGGAAAGCATCGCCGGAGCGCGTGAGATCGGGCTTTTCCCGCCGATGACCGGAGGCTGAAGCCGATGATCGAGCCGGTGGTGCGCATCCAGCGCGAGGACTTCGATACAGGCGCGGAGATCGCGGCGATATCGGAGGGCCGCCGGGATCTGGGCGCGATCGTTACTTTCAGCGGGCTTTGCCGCGATGAGGGCGGGCTGCTGGAGGCGCTCGAACTGGAGCACTATCCAGGCATGGCGCAGGCCGAGATCGGGCGCATCGCACGCGAGGCCTCAGGGCGCTGGCCGGTCGATGCGATCACCGTCGTTCACCGGTTCGGGCGGATTGCCCCGGGAGAGAACATCGTGCTGGTCGCAACCGCCTCGTCCCACAGGCAGGCGGCATTCGATGCGGCGAACTTCATCATGGACTTTCTCAAGTCCAATGCCCCCTTCTGGAAGAAGGAGCATCGGCGCGACGGCGCCGAAGGCGAGTGGGTGGAAGCAAAAGAAGCGGACGAACTGGCGTTGAATCGCTGGCGCTAGGCGCTGTGGGGTCGACGGGCGAAAAGTCCAAAGCGCCAACGTCGTGTTAACGATACGCGCTGGTCGCCAAGAATTTTAGACAATCTAAATACCGCTTCCCTATCGTCACGCCGGGGCAAACCGGTGGCGGCGTCTTTTTATGCAGGCTATTTTAGCTTCCGTTTTCGAACTGGCTACTCACCAGCAATGGCTGGTGGCCGCGAACGTCATCCTTTCCATCCTCCTGGCCATGTGGATGCTGCGCTATCGCAGACTGTACTTCATCTCGCGCGCCGAGCAGGCCAACACGGAGGCGCTCGTCGAGAACCTGTCAGAGGGGATCTATCGTTCACTGCCGGACGGTCGCCAGATCAAGGCGAACAAGGCGCTGGTGCGGCTGAATGGCTACAGCGACGAGAAGGAGATGCTGGCGCAGGTGCGCGATATCGCCACGGAGTGGTATGTCGATCCGAACCGGCGCGCCGAATTCAAGCACATCCTCGAGACACAGGGACGCGTTACGGACTTCGTGTCGGAAATCTACCGGCACAAGACGCGCGAGCGCATCTGGGTCACCGAGTCCGCGCGGATCGTCTACGACAAGAATACCGGCAAGACGCGATACTACGAAGGCTCGGTGCGGGAGATCACCGAAACCGTCAAGCGGCTGAAGCTCGAGGAGCAGTTCAGCAAGCTGATGCAGGAGGTGCCGGGCTCGCTGTTCCAGTTCAGCATCGGACCCGGACCGAAGGCGCGCATCATCTATGTCAGCCCCGGCTTCGAGCGTATCACCGGCATCTCGGTAGATGAACTCAACCGCACGCCCAGCATATTCCTCGTGGGGGTGCCGGAAGAGGATCGCGAGCTCTATCGGCGCCCGATCCGTGGCGAAGGCGGCGTCTTCCAGCCGTGGGACATCGAGCACCGTTTCGTCTCCCGCGACGGCACCGAGAGGTGGCTGCGCGTTTCGGCCACGCCGGAGGTCAAGGGCGACACGGTTATCTGGCACGGCTACATGTCCGACGTCACGCTGCGCAAGAACCATGAGATCGCAGTCCAGCGGCTCGCCTATTTCGACACGCTGACGGGGCTGCCCAACCGCCGCGCCTTCCTCGACCGCATGGCCAGCACGGTCGAGCGCTGCCGCGGACGCGGTGACAGGGGGGCCCTTCTCTTCATCGACCTCGACAACTTCAAGTCGCTCAACGACACGCAGGGCCACGACATCGGCGACCAGTATCTGGTGCAGGTCGCGAGAAGGCTCACAGCGGCGGTGGGGGAAAGCAATCTGGTCGCACGCATCGGCGGGGACGAGTTCGTGGTGGTGCTGGAGGCGATCGGCGACAACGACGCCCAGGCGGCCCTGGAGGCAATCTCAATCGGTAACCGCGTCATCGGGGCCATGCGGGAAAGCTTCAATCTCGGCGAGATCAACCATCGCGCTTCGGCCAGCATTGGCGTCGTCGTATTCGGTGATAAGAGCGCGGCGCCCGACGAGATACTGAAGCGCGCCGACATCGCCATGTACGAGGCGAAATCGGCCGGGCGCGACAGCCTCGCCCTGTACGATCCGGTAGCGATGAGCAGGGAATCGGAACGCTACCAGTTGCTGGCGGACCTCAGGGACGCCATGGGCCGCGAAGGCGCGGGCTTCGAGCTGCATTACCAGCCGCAGATGGACGACTCCGGACGAGTGGTCGCAGCCGAAGGCCTGATCCGCTGGATCCATCCCGTGCACGGCTTGATCTATCCGGACCGCTTCATTCCCCTGCTCGAGCAGTTCGGTCTCACTGGAGACCTGGCCCGTTTCGTCCTGGGGGAAGGCGTGAAGCGGCTGGCACAGTGGCGTACCGATCCCGCGCTTGCGCATCTGCGCCTCTCGGTGAACCTCAGCGTCCAGAGCTTTCACAGCGAGGAACTGCTGCCCCTCCTGCGCAAGCTGCTCGGCGAGCATCAGGTGGACGGATCGAAGCTCACCATTGAGGTCACCGAGCACGTCATGGCGAGGGACCAGCAACTAATCGTGGCGCGTATGCACGAACTCAAGGAGCTCGGAATCCGGCTGTCGCTGGACGATTTCGGCACGGGCTATTCCTCCCTCACCTACCTGAAGCGCCTGCCCTTCGACGAGGTGAAGATCGACGGCAGCTTCGTCGCCGACATCGAGACGGCGGAGAACGATCGCGTGCTGGTCAAGACGATCCTGGCCATGGCACACACCCTGGGGCTGTCGGTGGTTGCCGAACACGTCGAGACCTTCCGCCAGGAAGCCTTCCTGCGGGCGCATGGCTGCGACTGCTTCCAGGGCTGGCTCTACAGCAAGGCGCTGCCCGCGGACGGCTTCGCCGCTTTCGCGCGCACGCTGGCGCCGGGACCGGTGGCGTTCCAATTCGCCGAATTCCGGCAACACGCGTAGAAAAGGCCGGGAATCCCGGCCTTTTCTTGTCTCAATCTCTTCCAATTGGCAGGCTCAGCCGACTATCTCGGTCTCCGAGAACCAGTAGCGGATCTCCTGGGCGGCGGTTTCCGGCCCATCCGATCCGTGTACGGTGTTCTCGCCGATCGACAGGGCGTGCACCTTGCGGATCGTCCCTTCCGCGGCCTGGGCGGGATTGGTCGCGCCCATCACTTCGCGGTTCCTGGCTATTGCATTCTCGCCCTCCAGCACCTGGACGACCGTGGGGCCGGACGACATGAATTCGACCAGTTCGCCGAAGAACGGGCGATCCTTGTGGACGGCATAGAAGCCTTCGGCCTCGCGCTTGCTCATCCAGATGCGCTTGGAGGCGATGACGCGAAGCCCTGCCTCCTCCAGCATCTTGATGACGGCGCCGGTGAGATTGCGCCGGGTCGCATCCGGCTTGATCATCGAAAAGGTACGTTCGATCGCCATGGGAAATCCTTCGAAACGGGGAAACTGTCGAGGTGGCGGGCTCTATAGACGGGCCATCCGCCAATGTGAAGGGGGCAGTCCCAGTGAGGGCCAGTCCCGTAGCTTGCGACCCCGCCGCGGGTATGGCAATCGCGGCCGGAATGCTATCGAGTCAGGGTGAATGACCTTCGGCGGAGGAAGCGGTGAAACGGCATTTCGAGATGTTTGCGGCCTACAACCGCTGGGCAAACGGTCGTGTCTACAGCGCGGCAGCGGACCTCACGGAAGGGGAACTCGATCGCAACATGGGGGCCTTCTTCGGCTCGGCCCTGGCGACCCTGAACCATATTCTGGTGGCGGACCGCATCTGGATGAAGCGCTTCACCGGCGAAGGCGAAGCCCCCGCGTCGCTGGATGCACTCCTCTATCCCGCGCTCCCCCAGCTGGAGGCGGCGCGCAAGGCGGAGGAC
>JAEYRU010000057.1 GCA_023435335.1 Pseudomonadota bacterium | reverse complement strand
CGCCCGACGGCGCCTGCAGCGTATCGCCGAGTTCCTTCGTCAGCTCGGCCGCATCCCTGCCGGTGACGCCTTCCAGCCAGTTGAGCGAATCCGTCGCCGACAGGATCACGCCCATCTGGTGCCAGGTGGTGGGCAGCGCGTGGCAGAAGGTATGGACCGCCGTTTCCGGGCTCGGCCGGTAGGAATCGTTCGCGGCAAACAGCACGCCCGACGTACCCAGCGACACGAAGGCATGGCCTTCGCCGACCGTGCCCATGCCGACCGCCGAGGCAGCGTTGTCGCCTGCCCCGCCGGCCACGACGACGTTTCCGCCCATGCCCCAGCGCGCGGCGATCGAGCCGCGCAACGTGCCGCCGGGTTCGGTGCCTTCGACCAGCGACGGCATGTGGCCTTCGCCCAGGCCGGTCGCGGCGAGAAGCTCGGGCGACCACTTGCGCGCGGCTACGTCGAGCCACGAGGTGCCGGCGGAATCCGACATTTCCGAAATGTATTCGCCGGTCAGCCACAGCCGCAGATAATCCTTGGGCAGCAGCACCTTGCGCGTGGCCGAGAAGACCTTCGGCTCATTCGCCTTTACCCAAGCCAGCTTTGGCGCGGTGAAACCGGGAAAGACGATGTTGCCGGTAATCCTGCGGAAGCGGGGATCGGCGTCGAGCGCGGCCGCTTCATGGTAGCTCCGCGTGTCGTTCCACAATATGCAGGGCCGCAGGGCCTCGCCGGCGCCGCCGATCAGCGTCGCGCCGTGCATCTGCCCCGAGAGGCCGATGCCGCCCACGGCCGCAAGTTCCTTCGCATGGGACGCTTTCAGCTTGCCAACGGCCTCTTCGGCGGCCGCGATCCAGTCCGCCGGATTCTGCTCCGACCAGCCCGGATTGGGCCGCGAGACGTCGAGGTCGCCCGTAGCCGAGGCAACCGGTCTCTGCTCCTCGTCGATCAGGAGCGCCTTGACGCCGGACGTGCCGAGATCGAGGCCAAGAAACATTGGGGCTCCTCCCCGCCGGCTGGCCGCAAGATGGCAGACGGCGTAATCATGCATGGCGCTCCTCCTGCGCCGATCTCCAGATAGCAAGATTTCGGGCCGATTGCAGCGATTTTTTTCGACGCTCGCAAAAAATGTGTCTGCACCGTCACTATGCGGGCTCACGGCCGCATCGCACGCGGCGGGGCGTTGCCACGCCCGGCATCGAATGCTTTCGCTCACGGGCCGCATCGCTCACTTCGTTCGCTGGCCCTCCGCGGGGGCGGGCCATAGGGCCCGACGCCCGGTCGGGCTCGCGGCGGGGCGTTGCCACGCCCGCCGAAGCGTCTGGCCATTGTCAAAGAACACCACCGCTCCCGCACATGCAGGAAGGTGGGAAGACGGGCGGCCGTTCGGTCGCTCATCTAGGTAACAGTGCGACCTTACGGCCGCCCGTCCGGTGGCTTGCCCGGATGCACGTGGATCCCGCTTCGCTCCCTTTCGGGAGCTTCGCGGTACGCCGCTCGGCAGGCATTAGCGCCTCCCGCCCGCCGTCCAGCGACGGCGAGGCGCGACCATCCCGGGCCCGGCTGTGGGGCTCATCACCAGACCGCGCTACCGCAGCGCGGCTCAACCGGCACCGTCGCCCACCCGATACCCGGTGCGCACCAGGTTCCCGCGAGGGCGATGCAGCCATTATGGGTGAGGTGCCGGAAGGGGGGGGATGAACTTTTTTTCGATTGTCGTGAAAGTTCAGTTGGTTAGGCGGGAGCTGAACCGCGCACTAACCACACCGTGCTCCTTGTCGGGCCGGAGATGCTAGCCCGCCAGCCCGCTTGCCCTCTCCACGAAGAGCCGCGACAGCGGGCTGTCGGGGCGCGCGTCGAAACGCTCCGCGGTCAATGCGCGGGCCAGCGCTACCTTGCCCGAACGCATCGCAGCCTCGATCAACGTCAGGTCGATCACGTCGCGTTGCGCGTGGCTGCCGCCGAAACGGTGCGAGATGTGGCGTACGGGGCGCAGCAGCTCGACTGTGCGGGCATAGTCTCCTTCGCCGAAGGCGTGGATCGCCTGCGTCACCGGATGGCCCACATCGCGGGTAAAGACCGCATTGTCGCCGGGCTGTTCCATCGCCACGCGCTGCGCCTCCAGAAGCCGCTGCGCCGCCGCCGCGCGGCCGGCGCCGACGAAGGCCATCATGGCGTGCGCGTCGTTGAAGGCGTAGTTGGCTGAACCTGCGACCGCTTCCCAATTGTCCGCTACCGCGCCCCACCGGCCGCCGGCATCCACTCCGCCGAGATGCAGCCGCCACAGGATCGCGGACGCGTCCACCATGTTGAGCGAAACCTTCGAACGGCTGCCGAAGATCGGCCCGTCGAACAGCGTGAACACCTCGTCCACCTCGCCGAGCTCGAAGTGGAAAAGCGCCAGATGCCACCAGTTATGCACCTGCAGAAAGCTCTCCTTCGACCAGGCGTCGGGGTTCGCCCGCATCCAGGCGATGCCCTCCTTCTGACGCGCCTGCATCTCCATGACGTGGGCGACCGCATGCTGGGCCCAGCCGTCGCGCGGCTCGAGTTCAACCGCGCGCCTGCCCGCAGCTTCCGCACGCGCGTAGTCGCCCATTTCCTCCAGTCCGAAGGCATGCATGCCGAGCAGCGCGTGGTAGCCCGGCGCGGCCGCATCCCAGCTTGGCAGGGCGCGGGCGATGCGGTCGCGCAGCAGCCGCGCATTGCCGGTGAAGAAATCGATCTGGTGGCCGGCCTGCAGCGCCAGCGCGTCGCGGGGATGCTCGATCGCTATGTCTTCCAGCATCTGCCCCGCCTGATGCCAGCGGCCGGCGGCCAGATGCCCGAGCGCGGCCACATGCGCCCGCTCGCGGACCGTGGCCGGAAGCGCCGATGCGGCTTCGAAGCAGGCGCGCGCCACCGGCATGGCGGCCGCCTCGGTCGAAAGGCCGTAGACGTAGCCCTTGAACACATGCGCCATGACGAACCCGGGATCGGCGGCAATCGCCGCGTCAGCCTCGCCGATCGGATCGCCGATGAAGCAGCGCAGGCCATGCAGCGCGTTCTCATAGTGTTCGACACTGGCGGCGCCGGCGCCGGAAAGGGCAAGTCCATGGAGATCGGTGAGGCTCAAGGCATGCTCCCTGCGTGAGGTTGCCAGCCTAGCGCAATTGCCGCCGGGCCTCCAAGCGGAACGCATCCCCGCACTCCGCTTGCATGCCGACACTGGACGCGCAAAACTGAATCGATTTAGAAGGCCCGCGCCGGACTCATCGAGCGCAGTTATCGGAGGAGCAGCATGGCCGAGACTTTCGTGATCGCGCAGGGCGGCGGACCGACGGCGGTGATCAACCAGACGCTCGCCGGCATCGTGATCGAGGCGAAAAGGCGCGACCCGAAGGCGCGCGTGCTTGGCGCGCTGCACGGCGTGCGCGGTATCCGCCAGGAGCACTTCGTCGACCTGGGAGCGCTTTCCGAGGCCGAGCTGATGAGGATCGCGGCGACCCCAAGCGCCGCGCTCGGCTCCACCCGCGACAAGCCGGACGCCGCCTATTGTGAGGAGATCCTGGCCGGGCTGAAGAAGGTCGGCGCCACCGCCTTCATCTATATCGGCGGCAACGACACCGCAGGGACACAGCAGATCCTGAACGACGCCGCGGGCGGACAGATCGCCTGCGTGCACGCCCCCAAGACGATCGACAACGACCTCGAGGAGAACGACCACACGCCGGGCTTCATCTCGGCGGGCGAGTTCGTGGCGAGCGCGTTCCTGTCGGTCGATCTCGATTTCCGCGCCCTGCCCGGCATCTATGTAGGCATCGTGATGGGCCGCCACGCCGGCTTCCTGACCGCCGCTTCGGCGGCCTGGCAGATGGACGAGGATAGCGGCCCGCATCTGCTCTACGTGCCGGAACGTCCCTTCGAGCGAGAGCGCTTCGTGGAGGACGTGCGCCTCGTCATGGCGCGCCACAATCGCTGCATCGTCGCGATGTCGGAAGGCGTCTCCGGCACCAGCGGCAAGTCGCTCGTCGAGGAGCTGGTGCCGCCGGAACTGCAGGAGCGCGACGCGCACGGCAATGTGCGCCTGTCCGGCACAGATCTCGGCCAGGCGATCGAGCGCATCCTGGCGGAGGACCTGCGCGGCAAGCGCGCCCGCGTCGACACGTTCGGCTATCTGCCGCGCGGGGCGATCTCCATGATCAGCGACACTGATGCGAAGGAAGCATTCGCGGCCGGCGTCTTCGCGGTGGAGGCTGCGGCGCGGGGCGGCGGCTCCGTGGCGCTGCAGCTGGTCGACGGCGTGACGCGGCCGGTGCTGGTGCCGCTCGACAAGGTCGCGGGCAAGACGAGGCACATGCCGAAGGACTTCCTGCTGCCGCACGAAAACCGCATCGCGCCCGCGGGACGCGCCTATCTGGAACGGCTGCTGCCGCGGAGGTTCGCGCCGGCCAGGCCGTTCGTGTGAGGGAACCGAACGGAGATCCTCTGTATCCGGCCAGGAATTCCTATAGATAGAATAGATTTGCTCAGCAGGGTGGCTTTGATGCGGAAAGTACAGGCTTTCCTACGCTCGGATCAAATGGCGGCCATTGACTTAATTTCTGCCCAGACTGGCAGGACCCAGTCGGACATCATCCGCACTGCTCTCGATCTCATCCTTGATAAGAGACAAGGCGGTAGCCTCGATTGGAAGGAAGCTACACGTACGGTGGCAGGGATTTGGCGGGACCACCCCGCCGTCAACTCCCTGGACCGTCGCACTCCGGAAACTTGAGGATGACTAAGAACGAATTCGAGCATTGGGTCGACGTCATGAACAGCCGCGGCCATGCTGGCGTGTTCGCCGCGACTTCGCACGAGGAAAGGCGAATCGTCGAGTGCTCGGTGGCCGAAGAATGGGCCAATGCCATGCAATACCTGCATGGCGAACAGATTACTGACGTCACATCGGTTAATGACGATCCGCCCGACTGCACCGCCGTTTGGGATAGCCGCCAGGTGACAATCGAGCTTACCGAACTTGTTGACGGAGGTTTGTTGGCAATCAGCGACCGGGCCAGAAAACGGGGAATTCGTCAGACCGCCTATGACGTGCTCTTCGATCAGGCTCAGTGGACAGAAGATCGTTTCATTAATCAGATTGAGAGGCGGATTGACGATAAGGACGGGCGCTACAGGTCAAAGGGCCTGATATTTGACGTCTTGATCATCTACTCTGGCGAGCCGTGGTTGATGCCCCTCGACGTCAGAAAGTGGGTTTCCCCGACGACGTTTTCCGCCCGGGACTCTTTTCGAAATGCGTTTCTGATACTGGATTATGATCCATCTTGTCCGGACCACTGGCCGGTCTTCACCTTGTTTCGCGATACTTAGGGAGCATCCCGCTTCGCGTCGAAGTTCCTGGCCTGCCAAACCGAAGCAGGCGAAGGCTGGCTGGGGCGCCTGGATTCGAACCAGGGAATGGCGGTACCAAAAACCGCTGCCTTACCGCTTGGCTACGCCCCAATCCGGGAGTTCGGCCGGCCAGTCCGCCGGGCGCGAAGCGGTCGCGCACGATGTAGCCCGACTTGCCGTTGCCGTCCAGCCTCCGAGTTCGCCCCGACGGTCGCTCAGACTGGAATTGCCGTCTCCTGCTTGATGCTTTTCAGCACGAGGTTGGTGCGCACGTTGGCGATGCCCGGCAGGCGAAAGAGAAAGCCTTCCAGGAAGCGGTTGTAGGCGTCGAGATCCCGGCAGAGCACGCGCAGGTGATAGTCGGCCTCGCCGGTGGTGGCGAAGCAGTCGAGCACTTCCGCGCGCCGCCCCACCTCGGCGATGAACGTGTCCACATGCCTGTGGTCATGCCGCGTAAGCATGACATGCACCATCGCGTGGAATTCGAGCCCGGCCATGACAGGGTCGACGCGCGCGGCATAACCCCGGATGACCCCCGCCTGCTCCAGCGCCCGCACCCGCCGCCAGCAGGCCGAGGCCGACATGCCGGCCTTTTCGGCGAGGTCCTGGTTGGAGATGCGCCCGTCGGCCAGCAGCAGGCGAATGAGCCGCAGATCCTGCTCCTCGAGGTGCGGCACGGGTTTCGACACCTGGCAGATCCTTTCGCGATTGCCCTCAAGCAGGGAAGCAGCTTTCAGACTGTAGGCCGGAGACGCGCAATATGGAAGCATCCGCCAGGAGATGGCGGTTAGGATGGTCTTCCACCGGGAGTTCCCACGGAGACGATCCATGACCGCCCACGATCCGCACCGCGCCCTGGCCGGCTACAGGCTCGAAGACCGTTATGCCCAGCAATCCGGCCGGGTCTTCATGACGGGCACGCAGGCCCTGGTGCGTATCGTTCTCGACCAGGCCCGGCGCGACCGCGCGGCCGGCAGGAATACCGCCGGCTTCGTCTCCGGCTATCGCGGTTCGCCTCTGGGGGGCGTCGACCTCGAACTCTGGAAGATCAGGGAGCGGCTGGCGGAGAGCGGCGTTGAGTTCCTGCCCGCCGTCAACGAGGACCTGGCGGCGACCGCCGTGCTCGGCAGCCAGCAGGTGGAAACCAACCCGGATCGAACCGCCGAAGGCGTCTTCGCAATGTGGTACGGCAAAGGGCCGGGCGTCGACCGCGCCGGCGATGCGCTGAAGCACGGCAACGCCTATGGCTCCTCGCCCAATGGCGGGGTGCTGGTGGTGGCCGGCGACGACCACGGCTGCGTCTCGTCCTCGATGCCGCACCAGTCTGACGTAGCCTTCATGGCCTGGTTCATGCCGACGCTGAACCCGGCGAGCGTCGCCGAGTACCTGGAATTCGGCGAGTGGGGCTACGCGCTGTCGCGCTTCTCCGGCATGTGGGTCGGCTTCAAGGCGATTTCGGAGACGGTGGAATCGGCCGCCTCGGTGGAGCTGAAGCCCGACCGCATCTTTGCCGCGCCCGACTTTACGCCGCCGTCCGGCGGCCTGCACTATCGCTGGCCCGACCTGCCGGGGCCGCAGATCGAGGAGCGCATGGAGGCGAAGAAGCACGCCGTCTATGCCTTCGCCGAGGCCAATCCGATCGACCGCCACATCTACCGCGTGAAGGACGCCCGCTTCGGCATCGTCACCACCGGCAAGGCGCATGGCGACCTGATGGAGGCGCTGCGGCTGCTCGGCATCGGCGAGGCCGAATGCCGCGCGCTCGGCATCGACATCTACAAGGTCGGCATGGTGTGGCCGCTGGCGCGCCGCGACGCGCTGGATTTCGTGCGCGGCAAGGACGAGGTGCTGGTGGTCGAGGAGAAGCGCGGCATCGTCGAAAGCCAGTTCAAGGAATACTTCTACGACTGGCCGGGCCACAAGCCGCGCGCCATGGTGGGCAAACGCGACGAGGCCGGCGAGCGGCTGGTGCCGTGGACGGGCGAGCTCTCGCCGCGCCTGCTGCTGCCGATCGTGGCGAAGCGGCTCGACGGCATCTTTCCCGGCCGCGGTTTCGGTGAGCGCGCCCAGGCGATCACAGGCGCTCCCGCCATTTCTATCTCGGTGCCGGGCGCCACCCGCACCCCGTATTTCTGCTCCGGCTGCCCGCACAACACCTCGACCAAGGTACCGGATGGCTCGAAGGCGCTGGCCGGCATCGGCTGCCACTTCATGGCGAGTTGGATGGACCGGGACACGAGTTCGCTCATCCAGATGGGCGGCGAGGGTGTGAACTGGGCAGCCTCCTCGCTCTTCACCGGCAAGGGACACGTCTTCCAGAACCTCGGCGAGGGTACCTGGTACCACTCGGGTTCCATGGCCATTCGCCAGGCGATCGCGGCGAAGGCGAACATCACCTACAAGATCCTCTACAACGACGCCGTGGCCATGACAGGCGGCCAGCCGGTGGATGGGCCGGTCTCGGTGCAGGCGATCGCGCAGGCATGCCGTGCCGAAGGCGTGGAGCGCATAGCCCTGGTCTCCGACCAGCCCGAAAAATTCTCGCATCCCGATTTCCCGGCGGGCACGACCATCCATCATCGCCGCGAGATGGACGCGGTGCAGCGCGAATTGCGACAGATTCCCGGCGTGACGGTGCTGATCTACGAGCAGGCCTGCGCCACCGAGAAGCGCCGTCGCCGCAAGCGCGGGACGCTGGAGGAGCCGAAGAAGGTGGTCGTCATCAACGAGTTGGTCTGCGAGGGCTGCGGCGACTGCTCGGTGGAATCGAACTGCCTTTCGGTCGAGCCGGTCGAGACCGAATTCGGCACCAAGCGGCGCATCAACCAGTCGTCCTGCAACAAGGATTTCTCCTGTCTCAACGGCTTCTGCCCCAGCTTCGTGACGCTGGAGGGTGCCGTGCGGAAGAAGAAGGCCGGCATCGAGCTCGACCTCGCTGCGCTTGGCGCGAACCTGCCCGAGCCGGTACTGCCTCGACTGGACAGACCTTACGATCTTCTGATCACCGGGGTCGGCGGCACGGGCGTGATCACCGTCGGGCAACTGGTGACCATGGCCGCGCATCTGGAGGCCAGGGGCGCGACCGTGCTCGACTTCACCGGCTTCGCGCAGAAGTTCGGGCCGGTGCTTTCCTATGTGCGGCTGGCCGCCTCGCCCGACGCGATCAACCAGGTGCGTATCGACCATGGGGCGGCCGACGCGCTGATCGCCTGCGATATCGTCGTCTCGTCTTCGCCGAAAGCGTCGGCCGCCTACCGGCCGGGGATGAAGGCGGCCGTCAACCTCGCGAAGATGCCGACCGGCGACATCGTGCGCCGACGCGACGCGAGCCTTGAGGTCGACGCCCGGCTTGACGCGATCCGCGCGGCGGTGGGCAACGGCTCGCTGGCCGCCATCGATGCCAACTACCTGGCAGAGCGGCTGATGGGGGATGCGGTCTTCGCGAACGTGCTCATGCTGGGCTTCGCCTGGCAGATGGGGCTGGTGCCGGTGAGCCGCGAAGCGCTGCGGCAGTCGATCATCCTGAACGGCGTCGCGATCGAGGCCAACCACCGGGCCTTCCTGCTCGGCCGCATCGCCTGTGCAAGCCCGGAGGCGTTGGGCGATCTGATGGAACCGAAGTCCGCCACACGGACGCTCGACGAGACGATCGCCCGCCGCGAGGCCTTTCTGGCGGACTATCAGGATGCGGCCTACGCCGCGCGATACCGCAGGACGGTGGACCTGATGCGCGGCGCCGAGAGCAAGTTCGGTTCGCAAACACTTACGGATACGGTCGCGAAGTCGCTCTTCCGGCTGATGGCCTACAAGGACGAATACGAGGTGGCGCGGCTGCACACGCAGACCGGCTTTGCCGAGCGTCTGCGGCGCGACTTCGATGGCGACTTCCGTATCGTCCATCACCTAGCGCCGCCCTTCCTCGCATCGGGCAAGGACTGGCGCGGACGGCCGCTGAAGCGCGCATTCGGACCGTGGATCCGCCTGCCGTTCCACCTGCTCGCCCGGATGAAAGGCCTGCGCGGCACGGCATTCGATCCGTTCGGCCATACCGCGGAGCGGCGGATGGAGCGCGAGCTGGTGGTCTGGTTCGAGGAACTGGCGGCTCGCGCCGCCGCGGAAGTCTCCCCAGCGACGCGCAATTCGTGGGAAAGGATCCTGGCGATGCCACAGCATATCCGCGGTTATGGGCCCGTGAAGGAAGAGGCCGCGCGGCGCGTCAGGCGCGAGGCCGATACGGCGCTGGAGAAACTGGAATCGGAAGCCGTCACCGCGGCAGTACTCGCGTAAGCGATGACTTACTGTTGCAGAGCGGCGAGCACCTCTGCGCGCCGCGGCATGGGCGCTACCGCGCCGAAGCCGCGGGTCGACAATGCCGCCGCAGCGTTGGCGAAAAGCGCAGCCGCGAACGGGTCCCCCGTGCGCAGATACTCCGCCAGGAAGTTGCCGTCGAACGTGTCGCCCGCCCCGGTGGCGTCGACAGCATCGACGCGGATACCCGGAACGCGGCGGCGCTCGTCCGGCGTGGCGACAAGACAGCCTTCCTTGCCCAGCGTCAGGGCGACGACCCGTGGCCCGAGCCCCAGATAGTGGTCAGCAATGGCGTCCGGTTCCGACAGGCCGGTGAGTTGCAGCGCATCGTCCAGTCCGGGCAAAGCGATCTCGCAGAGCCGGGTCGCCGCATCTGTCAACGCGCGCGCACGCTCCAGCGGCCACAGCCTGAGGCGCAGATTGGTGTCGAAGGAGACCGACACTCCAGCACCGCGCGCGGCGTGGATGGCCTCGAAGACGGTATCGCAAGCGGTGTCGCTGATTGCGATCGAGATTCCGGAAGCGTGCAGGATCTTCGCGCCGGCGATGTAGTCGCGCGCCACGTCCGAGGGGGTCATGCGGCTGGCGGCCGAACCCTTGCGGAGATACGAGAAGACGTGGCCGTCCTGGCCATGCGTGACGAAATAGACGCCGGTATGCGCTTCCGGATCGCGGAGCACACGCGAGGCGTCGACGCCGTTCTCGCTCCACAGCCGCATCAGACTGTCGCCGAACTCGTCCTGGCCGAGCGCGGTGAGATAGCCGACGCGCGCGCCAGCCCGTGCCGCAGCTATGGCGCAGTTCGAGGTGTCGCCACCATGGCCAAAGAGATAGTGGCCTGACGCATCCGTCTGGTTGAATTCCACCATCGGCTCCCCGATGCAGATGATCTCGGGTGATGACATGCGCGCCCCTCCTCCAGCCGCGACACGCGACCGCGCCTTATTGGGCGAAGCTGTCCGAATGATCAAGCGACGCAAAGCCCTTAGGCGGGAGATCCACCCATCGCGGAACTTCCGTTCGTTCACCGAGTTTGAAGGAGTGCAGTCGTTCGTGCGCGAGGAAAACCATGCACACCCCATTTGCCTTCTCCCGGCCAGTGAAGATCAGGCTCGGATCGCTCCATCACGTGAAGTCTGTCGCGCAGGCGCGTGAGCTGCTGCTGCATCCCGCCTGGCCGCGGCGCGGGCCATGGCACGAGGATGCGCTCTATACGACGATCGAGGTCTATGCAGGGCAACGGCCGCTTGCCGACGCAGAGCTTTCCTTCTCCGATGCGGCGCGCGAATCAAGCATCCTGGTGAAGTAGGCGGGTCGCCGCTCTGCGAACTGCGCTACGCAGTCGCCTGCCTGCGGCCATCGAGCCGCCGGCGCAATGGATAAAGCCCGAGAATCGTCACCACGCAGAACGCCGCGCCGGCAAGGAACGTCCCCTGCGGACCCACGCTTTCCCAGAGCGCGCCGGCGACGATGCTGGCGGCCAGCAGCGCGATGCCGGTCACCAGGTTGAACATACCGTAAGCAGTGCCGCGTAGTTCGGCCGGCGCCGCATCGGCAACCAGCGCGGCCAGCAAGCCCTGCGTGAGACCCATATGCAGCCCCCAGAGAACGACGCCCACGGCGATGCCCATGAAGCCCGGGACGAGGGCGAGAAACAGGTCGGCGGCGAGGAGGAGCACGAGGCCGACGCCCAGGATCGTGACGCGGTCCATCCGGTCGGACAGAGCGCCGGCGGGATAGGCAGACAGCGCGTAGGCCAGGTTCATCACGACCAGAACGGCGGGCACCAGCATAAGCGGAAGGCCCGCCCCCTCGGCCCGCAGGATCAGGAACGCCTCGCTGAAACGCGCCAGCGTAAAGACGGCCGCAACGGCGACGACCATCCAGTAGGTCGAACCGAGCAGTGCGAGTTCACGCCGGCTCAACGGATTGCGAACGTGGCGGAGCCCTTGCGGGCGCTTCGGCTCCCGAACCGCGAACACGATCAGCCCGAAGGCCAGGAATGCCGGGACGACGGCGACCCAGAACACCGAGACGAAGTCGTCCGCGAAGAGCCACATCAGCCCGATCGCCAGAAGCGGGCCCACAAACGCGCCGACAGTGTCGAGCGACTGGCGCAGGCCGATGCTTGCGCCGCGCAGCTCGGGCGGGCTGATGTCGGCGACCAGCGCGTCGCGGGGCGCGCCCCGTATGCCCTTTCCCACCCGGTCGACGAAGCGGGCCGTGATCAGCCAGCCGACGCTGGGCGCCAGCGGGAAGATGGGCTTGGTCAGGGCGGCCAGCCCGTAGCCGAGCGCCGCCAGTTCCTTGCGGCGGCCGATCCTGTCGCTCAGCGCGCCGGAGAAGATCTTGGTGATCGAGGCGGTCGCCTCGGCGATGCCCTCGATGATGCCGACGGTGAGGGCGGTGGCCCCCAGCCCGACCACCAGGTAGACCGGGAGCAGCGCATGGATCATTTCGGAAGAGACGTCCATGAGCAGCGATACGAAGCCGAGCGCCCATATGCCGGACGGGATCCGCCGCCAGACAGGGCCGGCGGCCCTTGCGGGTTCGGCAGTGTTCATGCGGCGCGGGGCCCCTGCTGGTCCTGAAACGAAAAAACGCCCCGATCGTAGGATCGAGGCGTTCTTGCTACAAGCCGAACTCGCTTGAATTTGGTTGCGGGGACAGGATTTGAACCTGTGACCTTCAGGTTATGAGCCTGACGAGCTACCGGGCTGCTCCACCCCGCGTCAACCGTGATGCTTCCGCGACAGCGTCGTGATCGTGAAAAGAGAATGCATGTGCGTTTGGTAGACCTGGCAGCGACCTACTCTCCCGCGTCTTGAGACGAAGTACCATCAGCGCTGGAGCGTTTCACGGCCGAGTTCGGTATGGGATCGGGTGCAGCCGCTCCGCTATAACCACCAGGTCAACGAAACGCACATGTTTATCGAGAAGCTGGGCCGTTGTGCCATCGCTGTCGCGATGGGCATTGGCAAATGAGAATGATCAAGCCGATCGAGCTATTAGTACCGGTAAGCTTCATGCGTTGCCGCACTTCCACACCCGGCCTATCAACGTGGTCGTCTTCCACGACTCTCAGGGAATACTCGTTTTCAGGTGGGTTTCCCGCTTAGATGCCTTCAGCGGTTATCCCGACCGTATATAGCTACCCTGCTATGCGGCTGGCGCCACAACAGGTCCACCAGAGATACGTCCATCCCGGTCCTCTCGTACTAGGGACAGATCCTGTCAATATTCCTACACCCACGGCAGATAGGGACCG
>JAEYRU010000283.1 GCA_023435335.1 Pseudomonadota bacterium | reverse complement strand
ACGTCCAGCCGCTCCACTTTCGCGGTGCCGTTTTCCACGCCCGCCTTCAGCGCCACGCTCGTGAAGGCCAGCGAATTGTCGCCGACGTCCGAGAGGGGAAAGAACTCCCCCGAAGCGGCGCGCTCGGCGAATTTGGCGATGTCGACGCCGGCCATCGCGCCCGGGCCGAAATTGGCGCTGATCGAGCCGTTGGCCGTTCGCAACACGTCGGCGAGCCCGTCGCCGGTTCCTCTCAGCGTTATCGAGAAGGTGCCGCGCGAGACCGGAACCAGCGTATGCGCCTTCATCGTGCGGGCGAGCGCTCCCATGTCGATGTCTTCGCCGCGCAGCCTCAATTCGACGTCGGCGCGCGGTCCGCCCCGGTCGATCCGCATTCCGGCCTGCACGTTGCCGCCGAAGGCGCCGGCATCGGAAATGTCGAACGCGGCCAGGCCCGGCTTGACCTGAGCCGTCGCCGCCAGTCCGGAGAAGGCGATCGAGCCGGCTTTCGCGGTGGTAGCCGAAAGGCGCAGGTCGAGCGCGACCTGGTCGGCCACGCGGTTGTCGATGGTTCGGTAATCGCCGAGCGCATCGGGCGTCAGCACCGAGAATGCCGACATGAACGAGCGCAGGTCGATGGTCGCGAAGGCCAAGGTCCCGGTGATTGAGGGCACCGGCTGCCACAGCGCCATCTCCAGAGTGCCGGTACCCCGGTTGTCGTCGAGCGTCAGGGTCGTGTTTGCGAGCTTGAGCCTGCCCAACGCACCGGTCACGCGGCTTTCGATCGAGACCGAGCCGACCGCGGCCCCGGGGGCGATGTCGGTGCGCGACCATTCCAGCGTCCGGCGCAGCGACGGGGAAGAAAGGCGCGCGCTGCCGTCGAAATGGGTGTCGCCGGAGAGGTTGGCTGCGCCTTCAAAGGATATGTTGAGCGGCGCCGACCGCAGCGCGGCTGACAACGGCGCGGTGCCGCCGGCCACCAGGAACAGGGGCTGCGCCGTCGTGATCTCGACCGACACGACCTCGCCGCGCCAGATCCCGCTGGCGGTCGCTGTCGCCGAGCGGTTGAATGCCGGCCAGTTGATCCGGCCGCTGGCGCTGGAGAAGATCTCGCTCTCCCGGCCGTTGCTGTGCAGAAACATCCTCGCATCCACGAACTCCAGGGTGCCGACAGGATCGGTAGGCAGCATCCCGGCATCCGGAGCCGACGGATTGGCCTCGATCGCAGCGCGCGCGGCGGCGATGGCGCGGCCGATGCGGCCGCCGCCCCAGCCCGGCGTGGATCCGCGCCGGAAGCTCTCGCGCCAGACGTGGAGCGTGGGCCGGACGAGCCGCAGATGCGTGAACACGACGTTGCCGCGTAGTGCAGCGAAGGCCGACAGGTCCGCCTCGATAGCCTCGGCCTCGACCACGGCCTGCGCGCCGCCGCCCCACTCCGCAAACCGCACATTGGCGAGGTTGGCGCGGAACACGGGCCAGATGGCGATGTCGGGCGCGGCGCCCAGCGTCACCTGGTAACCGCTCCAGGTGCTGAGTTCGAGTGCGATGCGGTCGCGCACGATCTGCGTGGAGGCGATGAGCGGGATGATGGCGATGACGGCCAGGACCACGAATGCGCCGGCCGCCAGTGTCAGGACAAGTCTTCTGATCAGCCTGGATGGCATCCTGCCTCGCCTGCCCGGACGAGCGGTCCGCGACTGCTCTGCCCTTGAACCCAAATCGGTTTAGACCACTCACGAGCCATTTCAAGCATTTATGGCTTGGCGATGGCGTTTTCCCATGGCGAAAACCGCCGCACTGGCAGCTTGCTCTCCCGCGCCGCAATATGCAAAAGCGAGGGACTTGGAGGAAAATCACCATGCAGCACGACGCGCCGTTGTGGACCCCCGCCCCCGCGGATATCGAAGCAGCGCCGATCACCGCCTTCATGCGAGAGGCGGCGCGGGTTTCGGGCCGCGGCCTGTCGGATTACGACGACCTGCACCGCTGGTCGATCGAGGATCGCGAAGCGTTCTGGTCCCTGGTGTGGGATTATTGCGGCGTGATCGGCGAAAAGGGCGCGCGCGTGCTGGTCGACGGTGACCGCATGCCGGGCGCGTCGTTCTTCCCCGATGCCAGGCTGAACTTCGCCGAAAACCTGCTGGGCCATCCGGGCGACGGCGAAGCGCTCGTGTTCCGCGGCGAGGACAAGGTCGCCTATCGCTGGTCGTGGCGCGAACTCAGGGACGCGGTTTCCCGACTGCAGCAGTACCTGCGTGCAGCCGGCATCGGGCCCGGCGACCGCGTCGCCGCCATGATGCCGAACATGCCGGAAACGATTGCCGCGATGCTCGCCGCGGCCTCGCTGGGCGCGGTGTGGTCTTCCTGCTCACCCGATTTCGGCGTGCAGGGCGTGCTCGACCGTTTTGGCCAGATCGAGCCGTCGATCTTCATCGCGCCGGACGGCTACTGGTACAACGGCAAGCGGATCGCCGTCGGCGAAAAGGTGGCCGAGGTGCTGGCGAAGCTGCCCACGGTGCGCAAGGCGGTGATCGTCGACTATCTCGGCGGGGCGGGGGAGCTTGCCGCCTCCATCGACAGGGCCGAGACGCTCGCCGAGGTGCTCGAGTCCCATGCGCCGGCTGAACTCGCTTTCGAGCGCCTGCCCTTCGCGCACCCGCTCTACATCCTGTTCTCGTCGGGCACGACCGGCATCCCCAAATGCATCGTGCACTCGGCAGGCGGCACGCTGCTGCAGCACCTGAAGGAACATCGGCTGCACGCGGGCATCCGCCCCGGCGACCGCTTCTTCTATTTCACGACCTGCGGCTGGATGATGTGGAACTGGCTGGTCTCCGGCCTCGCCTCCGCCGCGACGCTGCTGCTCTACGACGGCTCGCCCTTCTATCCCGACGGCAACGCCATCTTCGATTTCGCGCAGGCCGAGCGCATGACCTATTTCGGCACCTCCGCCAAGTTCATCGATTCCGTGCGCAAGTCGGGGTTGAAGCCAGCTGAGACGCATGACCTGTCCTCGGTCCGCGTCATTTCCTCGACCGGATCGCCGCTCTCGCCGGAGGGCTTCGCCTTCGTCTACGAGGCGATCAAGGAGGACGTGCACCTGGCCTCGATCTCGGGCGGCACGGACATCGCGGCGTGCTTCGTGCTGGGGGTGCCCACGAAGCCGGTCTGGATCGGGGAGATCCAGGGTCCCGGCCTCGGCATGGCGGTCGATGTCTGGGACGATGAGGGCCGGCCTGTGCGCGGCGAGAAGGGCGAACTGGTATGCACCAAGGCTTTCCCGTCCATGCCGCCCCGGTTCTGGAACGATCCCGACGGCGCCAAATACCACGCCGCCTACTTCGACCGTTTCGACAATGTGTGGTGCCACGGCGACTTCGCCGAGTGGACAGCGCATGGCGGCATGATCATCCATGGCCGTTCCGACGCCACGCTCAACCCCGGCGGCGTGCGTATCGGCACGGCCGAAATCTACAACCAGGTGGAGCAGATGCCGGAAGTGCTGGAGGCGATCTGCATCGGCCAGGCCTGGGACGATGACGTGCGCGTGGTGCTGTTCGTGCGGCTGGCGGCAGGGGTGGCGCTCGATAGCGAATTGGAGAAGCGTATCCGGGACCGCATCAGGACCGGCGCCAGCCCGCGCCACGTGCCTGCGAGAATCGTCGCGGTCGCCGACATTCCGCGCACCAAGTCAGGCAAGATCACGGAACTGGCGGTGCGCGACGTGGTCCACGGGCGGGGTGTCAAGAACAAGGAGGCGCTGGCCAATCCGGAAGCGTTGGAGCTCTACCGGGATCTTCCCGAACTGCGCGCCTGAGGCGGTCGAAGGTTAACGAAGGGTAAGCTGGGAATTTACCTAGATTTCCAACCCGCCACCAAATCGTAAAGATCGAGGTTTCTTCTTAAGCCTTTGTTAATCGCCAGCCGCAAAGGTCGGGGATGAGTTTGGGATGAATCCCTAGAACGCCTTGTGCGGTCGATGTGTTCGCCTCGAGCCCTCTGTGTGACAGCAGTTTCTGACCCTTGGCGCCCGCACCCGGGCGCCATTTTTTTGTGCTAGAGGGAAGCGTCCCGGTCGCGCGACAGGGCGTTGGACAGCAGCACCACCGGGACCGTCGCGGTCAGGATGATGAGCAGTGCCGCCAATGCTCCGTCCTGCATCACGGCGCGCGAGGCGTTCTCGTAGACCAGCGTCGCCAGCGTGTTGAAGCCGAAGGGCCTGAGCATGATGGTCGCCGACAACTCCTTCACCGTGTCCACGAAAACCAATACCCCGGCGGTGAAGATCGCCGGCCGCAGCAGCGGCAAAAGCACCGTGGCGGCACTCTTGTTGGACGAGCGGCCGAGGCTACGCGCGGCTTCGTCGAGGTGAGGCGGGAGCTTTGCCAGGCCGGAATGGATGCTGCCCTCCGCGAGCGCCAGGAAGCGGATCGTGCAGGCGACCACCACCGCCGTTCCCGAGCCGGTCAGCAGGAGCCCCGTCGATATGCCGAAATATTCGCGCATCAGCGCGTCGAGACCGTTGTCGAAGCGCGCCAGCGCGTAGAGCAGGCCGAGGCCGACGATCGTGCCCGGCAGCGCATAACCCATCGAGGCGAGGCGCACCAGCGCGGCGGGCGCCGCTCCCCGCACCCGGCGCGCCGCCTCCACAAGCAGCAGCGCGACGGCGACCGTGATCGTCGCCGTGACCAGCCCGACCCAGACCGTGTTGCCGAGCGCGCGGGCCAGCGCGGCGTTCATCAGGTAGTCAAGCCGGGGCAGCGCATACTGGCCGAAGACCAGCAGGGGCACGCCGAGCCCGAGCAGGACCGGCAGCAGAAGCGCGATCGAAAGCGCCGGCCCGCGCCAGCCGGCCAGCCGCCCCCGTGGCGGCCGGGCGGTCGCCTGCGTGGCGCGGGCATTGTGGAAGCGCTGCCGACGCCGCGCCCAGCGCTCGGCCATCAAGAGCAGGAAGACGAGCACGAGCATGACCATGGCGATCTGCGCCGCCCCTTCGAGGCTGGAGCGGTTGATCCAGGTGGTGAAGATCGCAGACGTCATGGTCCGCACGCCGAGATACTCGGCCGCGCCGATGTCGTTCAGCGTTTCCATCAGCACCAGCGCGAGCCCGGCGACGATCGCCGGCCGCGCCACCGGCAGCAGCACGCGGAAGAACACGCGTGCGGGACGCGCGCCCAGCGTGCGGGCCACGTCGGCGATGTTGCGGCCCTGCATGAGGAAGACCATGCGCACGGTCAGGTAGACATAGGGATAGAGTACCGCCGTCATCACCAGCGCCGCGCCCTCCGTCGTCCGCACGTCGGGAAACCAGTAGTCGCGCGCCGAGACGTAGCCGAAGACCCACCGGTAGAATGTCTGCAGCGGGCCGGAGAACAGGAAAAACTCGCCGATTGCATAGGCCGCCAGGTAGGGCGGCACGGCGAGTGGCAGCACCAGCATCCAGGAGAGCGTGCGGCGGCCGGGAAATTCGTAGGCTACGACAGCCCATGCGGCCGCGACGCCGATCAGGGCGGTCCCGGCCGACGTGAGCAGGATCAGGTAGAGCGTGGTGCGCATCGCGACGGGCACGACGTTGCGCGCCAGGTGCGGCCAGTCCTGACCGGTGCCGGAGAATGCAATGACGGCGAGCGTGGCGACCGGCACCAGCGCCAGCGCGCAGACGAGGCCCGCCACGACCAGCAGGCCGCGATGCCGCTCGCGCCGGATGGATCCGCGGATGGGCGCTTCGGTGCTGGCGAGACTGGTCACGGCATCATTTCAGCGAAAAAGGCCGGAGCGCCTTCGCGCCCCGGCCGATTGAGTGAAAGCCCGCGCTGGCTCAGCTGGACGGGCCGTCATCGACGCCCACGCGGTCGACCATCTCGGAGGCCGCCTTGCGGTTCGCGGCGATCTCGGCCAGCGGCAGCGTGTCGGCGTTGAGCTCTCCGAAGCTCTTGATCGTTTCCGACGGCTCGATGCCCGGCGTCGCCGGATATTCATAGGACTGCTCGGCCTGGATCTGCTGGGCCTTGGGGCTCGACAGGAACTGGATCAGCTTCACCGCATTGTCGCGGTTGGGGGCGTTCTTGGCGAGCGCCACGCCGGACACATTGACGTGCGTGCCGCCGTTCTCGAAGGTCGGGAACTTGACCTTCACCGCCTCGGCCCAGCCCTTCTCCTTCTCGTCGCTGCCGTTCAGCATCACGCCGATATAGTAGGTGTTGCCGAGCGCGATGTCGCACTCTCCGGCCATTATAGCGCCGGCCTG
>JAEYRU010000135.1 GCA_023435335.1 Pseudomonadota bacterium | reverse complement strand
GAGCCGACGAGCAGTTCCCCGTCGACCGCCCCCTCGAAGTCCATCGCATCGAGGAGGTCCGGGAAGGCCCCACCGATATCGTCGCCGGTCCGCGAATAGAGCCGCTGGACGCCGCCCTCGCTGATTGCCTGGACGCGGATGCCGTCCCATTTCCATTCGGCGGCGTAGTCGGCCGGCTCGAGCTTTTCGGCGTCCTTGTCCTCCAGGGCGTTGGCGAGCATGACCGGACGGAACAGTGCGCGCGCCGCATTGGTAGGCTTGTCGCCCCGGCCGTCCAGCCATGCAAAGAGGGAGCGGTAGGGTGGGTCCAGGCCGTGCCACAGTTCCTCGATCTCCGCGACGTCCTTCCCGCCATAGTCGGCCAATGCCTGCTTCACGAGTCGCGCCGAAACGCCGATGCGCAAGCCGCCGGTGACCAGCTTGATCGCGGCGAACCGCCCCGACGTATCGAGGCGGTCGAGCAGGGCGGCCAGGATCGCCGGAGCGTCGGAGCGGCTGGTCTTCTGCAGCGTCTCGACGACGGCCGCGAGCGGCAGGTCGGTCGACCCATCTTCCTTCTCCGTCCGCGGCCACACCAGCGACAGCGTTTCGGCGAGATCGCCGACATAGTCGTAGGAATAGGCGACGAGGACCTCGCCCATGCGCCCGACCGCCAGCGTCCGCAACACGCCGGGCTTGACGCTGGCGAAGGAGAGGTCGCCGGCGAGCGAGGCCAGCGCGTAGCCGCGGTCAGGGTCAGGAGCGTCGCGGAAGTAGTCCGCCATCAGCCTCAGCTTGGCATTGCGCGACGAGGTCAGCACCAGCCGGTCGAGCAGTTCGGCGAAGCGGTTCACTAGTCCCCCTCGTCCTCGAAACCGACCAGATGAAGGGCGCGCGCGGCGATGCCGTTCAACTCGCACCAGCGCACGAGAGCTTCCTCGCGGCCATGCGTTACCCACACCTCGCGCGCACCGGTCTCCGAGATCGTTTGCGTTAGCTCGTCCCAGTCGGAATGGTCGGACAGGATCAGCGGCAGCTCCACCCCGCGCTGCTTCGCCCGCTGGCGGATGCGCATCCAGCCCGATGCGAAGCAGGCGACGGGGTCGGCGAAGCGCCGCGCCCAGCGGTCCGCGAAGGCCGAGGGCGGGCCGACCACGATCTCGCCGGCGAAGCTCGACTTGTCCGGGCTGTCGAGGGTTGCCGGCCGCAACTCCCCGAGATCTATGCCGCGGCTGACATAATAATCGCACAGCTTCTGGAGCGCGCCGTGGATGTAGATCGGCTTGCCGTAGCCGTGGTCGCGCAGCAGCCTCATCACCCGCTGCGCCTTGCCCAGCGCGTAGGCGCCGACGAGGTGGGTGCGCTCGGGAAACTCGGCGAGCGACTTGAGCAGCAGGCCGATCTCGTGCGCCGGAGAAGGATGGCGGAAAACCGGCAGTCCGAACGTGGCTTCGGTGATGAAGACGTCGCACGGCACGACTTCGAAGGAAGCCGTGGTCGGATCGGGCACGCGTTTGTAGTCGCCGGAAGCGACGATGCAGAGCCCGCCGGCCGAAACGGCGATCTGCGCCGAACCAAGGACATGCCCGGCCGGATGGAATTCCACGCGCGCCTCGCCGATGGTCATCTCATCGCCGAGCACGGCTTCCTGCTCCGAACCCGCAAAGCCTTCGCCGTAGCGCAGCCGCATGATGTCGAGCGTCTCGCGTGTCGCCAGCACGCTCCCGTGGCCGGCGCGCGCGTGGTCGGAATGGCCGTGGGTTATGAGCGCGCGTTTCACCGGCCGCACCGGGTCGATGAAGAAATCCCCGGCCGGGCAATAGAGCCCTTCCGGCCTTGTATGGAGAACCTGATTGGCGCGCATCCCTTGCAAGATAGTGGTTTGCGGCGAAGGGGGAAGGGCAGCGTTCAGGCTGCCGATTTGCTCTTGCCAGTCCCCGACATTGGGAGCATAAGCCGCGCGCCCGGCTTCCGGGTTCCGGAATCTTCCTACATGCAGCCCCTGCAGCTTTCGTCCGGCGATGTCGTCGCCGACCGCCGTGCGGCCTATGCCGAAATGCTTTTCGAAGCAGGCGACCTGTCCGCCGCTTCGGACCTGATGCGCGAGACGGTCGCACTGGCGCCGGCCTGGGTGGCGGGCTGGTTCCGGCTTGGCGAGATGCTGGCGCAGGCGGACCGACCGGCGGAGGCGGCGGACGCCTGGCGAGAGGCGCTGCGGCTCGACCCCGAGGACCGGCTCGGCGCCACGCTGCAACTCAGTCTGGCGGGTCTCGCCGAGGGCATCGACGCTCCTCCGCCCGGTTTCGTCGAAGCACTGTTCGACCAGTATGCGCCCGATTTCGACGGCTCCCTGCTGGAGAAGCTCGAATACTGCGTGCCGGAACTCCTCACCGAGGCGATCCTGCGCGCCGAAGGCGGGCCGTTCGCGCACGTGCTCGATCTCGGCTGCGGGACGGGCCTCATGGGAGAGCGGCTGGTCCGCATCGCAAGCTTCGTCGAGGGCGTGGACATCTCCGCCGGGATGCTCAAGCGAGCGGCGGCGCGGCGGATCTATGGCAGGCTCACCAAGGCCGACCTCAACCTCGCGGAATTCCCGGCCGGTGTCGATCTGGTCGCCGCGGCCGACGTCTTCATGTATGTCGGCGCGCTGGACGGCATCGTGCCGCGCATCGCGGCGGCGCTGCCGCCGGGCGGCGTCTTCGCCTTCAGCGTGGAGCATCATCCGGGCGGGGAGGATCTCATGCTGCGCCCCTCGCGCCGCTATGCGCATTCCGAAACCTATCTGCGCCGGTTGCTCTCGGAACAACGCTTCGAGGTCCTCTCGCTGGAGAAGGCGGCGATTCGCATGGATCGGGGCAAACCGGTGGACGGGCTCATTGTCGTGGCGCGCCTCTCTCCCGGCTCCAGCGAACTCAAGGCACAAGAGTTGGCGCACGCTCCATCCTCGCCACGCCCGGTCTCTCGACCGTCTGGCCATTGAGAAAGAACACCACCGGTCCCGCACACGCGGGAAGGTGGGAAGACGGGCGGCCGTCCGGACGCTCATCTAAGTTAATACGTGCGACCTCGCGGCCGCCCGCCGGCGTTCTTGCCCCGGATGTCCCGCCTTTAGAGCGGGGAACCCGCCGCGCCTCCGTTGTCCCTCCCGGCAGGCCGCATGGCCCACTCTCGGGAGGCGGAAGTCTGGCGGACGCCGCTCGCAAAGGGGGATGTCAGTCCCCTTCGCGCCCGCCTGTCCGGCGGAACGCGGCCATCCCAGAGGGCCCGGTTGTGGGGCTCATCACCAGACCGCGTGACCGTAACGCGGCCCAACCGGCGCCGCCGCCCTCCCTGATACCCGGTGCGCACCAGGTTCCCGCAAGGGCGAC
>JAEYRU010000154.1 GCA_023435335.1 Pseudomonadota bacterium | reverse complement strand
CCTGCGGCCTGTTCCAGTTCGGCAAGAACACCGAGGGCCATGTCGAGCAGAACGGCGACGGCGGCACCTGCGCCACGCTGCAGATCGGCTGGTAGCCTTCTCAATCCAGCCCTGCGCAAAGGCGCGGCGCGAGCCGCGCCTTTTGCGTGGCTCACCGGACACAAAAAAGCCGGGCGCGAGGCCCGGCTTCTTTCCGTTCCGTTGCCCGGACGGTTCTACTTCACGATCACCTTGGCGCCGACCTTGGCGCGGTCGTAAAGATCGATGATATCCTGGTTGATCAGCCGGATGCAGCCCGACGACATGGCGCGCCCGATCGACTTCCATTCCGGCGTGCCGTGCAGGCGATAGCCTGAATCATTGCCGCCGCGGTAGAGATACATGGCGCGCGCGCCGAGCGGATTCGACAGGCCGCCGGGCTGGCCGCCGCGCCATTTCGCAAGTTCCGGCTGACGTCGGATCATTGGGGGCGGCGGCGTCCATACGGGCCACTCGCGCTTCATCGCGATGGTTGTGGTGCCCTTCCACTCGAAGCCCTCGCGGCCGACGCCGATGCCGTAGCGCATGGCCTTGCCCTCGGGCATGACGAAGTAGAGGAACTTGTCCTTCGTATCGACGATGATCGTCCCCGGCTTTTCCTTCGTCTCGTACTTGACGACCTGCCGGTGGTACTTGCGGTCTACCTGATGGATCGGGATCGACGGCAATTGGTAGCCGGAATCCTTTTTCGAGCCGTAGGTAGAGGTGAAGATGGCGCCGCCGGTCGTGCAACCGGCCAGCGCCGTCACCGCGCCGATCACCGCAACCGCGAGAAATGTTTTTATCCGCATCTGAAAACCGTGATCCCCAATGCCTGCGAGCCTGATTCGGTCGCATTTTCGCCATCATTGGTTAACGGGACCGTTAACGCATGCCAAGCGTTTTATGCCCCTGCGGCAACCGCGTACGGCTGTCGTCCGGGCACTATGGCAAATGCGCAACATTCACGGTTTCGTGAGTTGTGCTTTACGAAGGGTCGCGGGCGGTTCAGGCCGGAGCCTCGCGGTTCGGCCAGTCCCGCCCGCATGTCCAGGTGGGAGGATGGACACAATCCAACGTTAACGTCCGGCGGCGCGGGGCGCATTGCGCAGGATCAAAACGGGCTTTCGGGCCCCAAATATCCGCTTGATGCGGTTCAAACCGTGAACAAAACATGTCATGGTGCGGCATGCCCATCGTCTCACCGATTCCCCTGAACCCGCTCGTTGATGGCCGCCAGTCGGAGCGCGCCCTGGTCATCCGGCGTGGCGTGCAACGCCTGCTCGTGCAAATGGGCGCGGCGGTACTGCCCGAGCTGTCTCTCGCTACTGGCCGGCGCGCCGACCTCGTGGCGCTGTCGCGCAGCGGCGACATCTGGATCGTGGAGATCAAGTCATCGGTCGAGGATTTTCGCGTCGATCGCAAATGGCACGAATATCGGCTGTTCTGCGACCGTTTCTTCTTCGCCACCCATCCCGATGTGCCAGCGCACATCTTCCCCGACGACTGCGGCTTCATGCTTTCCGACGGTTACGGGGCAGAGATCATGCGCGAGGCGCCGGAGCATCGTTTGGCCGCGGCTACGCGCAAGGCGCTGATGCTGCGTATCGCGCGTTCAGGCGCCGCGCGGCTGACGGCCGCCGAAATCGCCGGCGTCGCCGTACCTTCCCTGCAGGGTGAAGCGGACTAGCGGAGGGAGGATGCTCAGCGCGGCGCGCGCTTGGCCAATATCCGCTGCAGCGTCCGGCGGTGCATGTTGAGCCGCCGCGCGGTTTCAGAGACGTTGCGGTCGCACATCTCGTAGACGCGCTGTATGTGTTCCCAGCGCACGCGATCGGCCGACATCGGGTTCTCCGGTGGCGCAGCGCGTTCGCCCGTCCGCGTCAGCGCCGCGAAGATCTCGTCGGCGTCGGCGGGCTTGGCCAGATAGTCCACCGCACCAAGCTTCACCGCTGTCACCGCGGTCGCGATGTTGCCGTAGCCGGTCAGGATGATCATGCGGGAATCGTTGCGCTTCTCGCGGATGGCGGTCACCACGTCGAGCCCGTTGCCGTCGCCCAGCCGCATGTCGATCACCGCATATGCAGGGGCGCCGGACCTCACCTTCCCCACCGCCTCCTCCACGCTTTCGGCGGTTTCCACTTCGAAGCCGCGGCTCTCCATGGCGCGTGCGAGCCGGGTCAGGAAGGGCTTGTCGTCCTCGACGATCAGCAGCGTGCGGTCGTCGCCGAGCGCTTCGGTGGGCTGGCCATTGCCTTCGTCAGCCATCCTGTCGTCCTCGTTATGTGTCCCGCCCTGTTTAGCCGAATTCGTCCACAAGTCCAGCAAGCGCACCGGGTGTGGGAGCCGACTCGAAGGCGCCGCGCGGCCATTCAACCCTCGCCAGAGCACCTTGGCCGGGAGCGCCGGCGTTAGAGAAGGCTATCGTAGCGCCCGAGCGCTCGAGCAGCGTCTTGGCAATGAACACGCCCAGGCCGAGTCCCCCGCCGCCGGCGTCGGCGCCGCCCCGGCTGGTCATGTAGGGTTCTCCGATGCGGTCGATGATCTCTGCAGGGAACCCCGGACCGTCGTCGATCACCGCGAAGCCGACGCGCTCTTCGTCCCACATCCACTCGATGGTTACCTGCTCGCGCGCGAAATCGACCGCGTTCTCCACCAGGTTGCCGAGTCCGTAGATTACACCGGGGTTGCGCCGCGTAACTGGCTCCGGCCCTTCGCAGCGGCCCGGCTCCAGCCTGATCTCTATTCCGAATTCCCGGTGCGGCGCGATCACGTCCTCGATCAGCGAGGTGAATGTCAGATGCGCCATGTGCGCCTCTCCCTCCGAGGAGAGATTTGTCAGCCGTTTCAGGATTTCCCGGCAGCGCTCGCTCTGGGTCCGCAAGAGCGTCACGTCTTCGCCGAAGCGCGGGTCGTCGCCCAGGGACCGCTCCATCTCTTTGGCGACCAGCGCAATCGTGGCTAGCGGCGTCCCCAGTTCGTGCGCGGCCGCCGCCGCCAGCCCGTCCAGCGCCGACAGGTGCTGCTCGCGCTGCAGCACCAGTTCCGTCGCCGACAGGGCGTTTGCCAGCAGGCGCGCCTCCGCCGCCACGCGGTAGGCGTAGACGCCGGTGAAGGCGATCGACGAAACCACCGCCATCCAGACGCCCGCCACATAGATGAAGGGCATGGCGATCTCTGTGCCGGGGAACCACGGCAGGGGCAAGTGGAAGAAGGCGAGCAGCGTTGTCGCGCCGACGACGAGCGCCCCGAGCATGGCGGTCAGCCTGAACGGCAACGAGGTGGCCGAGATCACCACCGGCACGGTCATCAGCAACGCGAACGGGTTGGTCAGGCCGCCCGTCATGTAGAGCAGGCCGGCCAGTTGCAACGCGTCCACGGCTAGGATGCCCAAGGCCGCGGGCGGCTCGAGCAGGTATGTCGCGGGATAGCGGAACGCAAAATACAGGTTGAGCCAGGCCGACGCCGCGATCAGCGCGAAACACAGGCCCACCGGCAGCGGAAACTGCAACCAGTAAGCCACCACGATCACGGCGGCGCTCTGGCCGACGATGGCGAGCCAGCGCAGCTTGACGAGAGTGTTGAGCCTCAGTCGGTGAAACCGAGCCGGTTCGCGGATGCTGTAGTCGAGCGCCATTGCGCCGTTATGCGCCGCGCTGCCGGCCGCGCCAAGCGCAATCTGGCTAGCGGCGCGGTTTCGCGCGCGCCGTCGCTTGCGCCTCCACGGGGTTCTCCGGCCATACGTGTTTGGGATACCGCCCGCGCATCTCGGCGCGCACCTCGGCCCATGAGCCGCGCCAGAAGCCGGGCAGGTCGCGTGTCGTCTGGATCGGCCGGCGAGCGGGCGAGAGCAGTTCCAGCGTCAGCGGGACCGTGCCGCTGGCGATGGCAGGGTGGTCGCTGAGCCCGAACAACTCCTGCACGCGGATCGAAAGCACGGGCTGCTCGCCTTCGTAGTCGATCGGCACATTGCTGCCCGACGGCGCGCGGAAATGAGTGGGCGCGAGTTCGTCGATGCGCCGCTGAAAGTCGTAGGGCACGAGCGATTTCAGACCGTCATGGACGACCGCCGGATCGATCCGATCAAGCGACGGCTCGCCTGGCAGAAACGGCAGCAACCAGTCCTCCAACAAGGTCGTGAGCGCCGCATCGGAGACATCCGGCCAGGGATCGCCGAGGCCCTGCCGCAGCCATTGCAGTCGGTGCCGGAGCGCGATGGCGGCGTTGCTCCAAGGCAGGATCGACAAGCCGTGTACGCGCGCCGCATCCATGATGGCGCGGTTGGCCTCGTCGCCCCGCGGGGCGGGCAGCATACGTTCCGACAGCACGATCGCGCCCAGCCGCTCGGTTTCGCGCACCCGCGCCGCGCGCTTGTCGGCGTCGAAGGCGGTTTCGGTGCGCCGCGCGATGCGGTCGGCGAGGACGGCGCGGACATCCTCTTCGCCGATGGCGGCGGCGGCCGCGATGCGGGCGTTCTGCGCCCTGCCCTGCAGGTCCGCGACGACCAGCAGGGGTTCACGGGCCAGCGCCTGCGTGGGTTCCAGCATCGCGCCCCGTCCGTTCGCCAGAACGTAGCGGCCGTATCCGCCGCGCTGCTTGGCCACGCGATCAGGCCAGGCATACAGCAGCAGGCGACCCCCAATGGCTCGCCTTTCCCCGTCCATTGCGGGACGCGGCGCATTCCGTGCCGCCTCCGCCAGCCGCCTTGCCAGTCCCCTGGCCGCCTCCGCGCGCGGCGTACGTTCGGACATGAAGCGTGCCAGCCGGACGTCGAGATCGATTCCTGTCCCGCCGAGCCCTCTCTCGGTCAGCATGACTGCGAGACGGGCGGCGGCCTCCGCCTCGCCGGTCTTCGCCGCTTCCGCCACCATGTGGGCGAGGCGCACCGGCAGCGAGAGGCGGCGCATGGCGCTGCCTGTTTCCGTCAGCCGCCCGTCGGCATCGATCGCGCCGAGCTCCGTAAGCAGCGCCTTCGCCTCGGCAAGCGCCGGCGCCGGCGGCGGATCGAGAAAGGCGAGCGTGGCCGGGTCGGCGACGCCGAACGCCGCGCAGTCGAGCATCAGGCCGGAAAGGTCGGCTTCGAGTATCTCGGGCGGATTGAATGCGGGTAGCGACGCGGTCTGCTCCGTCCGCCACAATCGGATGGCCACGCCCGGGCCGGTGCGACCCGCGCGGCCGGCACGCTGGTCTGCGGAAGCCCTGCTTACGCGCACGGTTTCTAGCCGCGTCAGGCCGGTCGCCGGCTCGTATTTAGGCAGCCGCGAAAAGCCGGAATCAACCACCACCCGCACGCCGTCGATGGTGATGGAGGTCTCCGCGATCGCCGTGGCGAGCACCACCTTGCGCCGACCCGCGGGCGCCGGGCGTATCGCGGCGTCCTGCGCCCTGCCGTCGAGATTGCCGTAGAGCGGGACTATGTCAGTGTCGGCAGGGGCGTGCTCCAGCAGTTCGGCCGTCCGCTCGATTTCACGCTGGCCGGGCAGGAAGGCGAGAACGCTGCCCTCCTCGGTCGCAAGTGCACGCCGTACCGCCCGGGCGACCGCCTCCTCCACGCGCATGTCCGCCGGGCGTTCCTCGTACCGGATATCGACCGGAAAGCTGCGGCCTGCGCTCTCCACCACCGGCGCGTCGCCGAGCAGCCCCGCAACCTTCGCGCCGTCGATCGTGGCCGACATGACGAGTAGCCGGAGGTCCGGCCTCAGCGCGGCCTGGACGTCCAGCGCCAGCGCGAGACCGAAGTCGCCGTCGAGCGAGCGCTCGTGAAATTCGTCGAACAGAACCGCCGCCACGCCGGGCAACTCCGGATCGTCGAGGATCATGCGGGAGAGCACGCCCTCCGTCACCACCAGGATCCGGGTCCTGGCGGAGACACGGTTCTCCATGCGCATGGCATAGCCGACCGTGCCGCCGGGTTCCTCGCCGATCAGGGCCGACATGCGCCGGGCGGCCGCCCGGGCGGCAAGGCGGCGCGGTTCGAGAAGCAATATCCGGCCGTCGCCGCGCCAGGCCGCGCCGAGCAGATGGAGCGGAACCAGCGTGGTCTTGCCGGCCCCGGGGGGCGCCACCAGCACCGCCTTGCCGGTGGCGTCGAGCGCCTCTGCGAGGGGCGCCAGTACGGCGCTGACCGGCAGTTCGGGGAGCGGCAGCATCAGTCGCCGATCCTGACGACCGGTCCACCGGCCGCCGCCGCGTCGGCCTCGTCATGGGTCACCAGCAGCACCGGCAGGCCGCCGTCGCGTGCCTTGGCGAACACGAGTTCGCGCATTTGCTGGCGCAGTTGCGCGTCGAGTTTCGAGAAAGGCTCGTCGAGCAACAAGGCGCGCGGTCGCGACAACAGCACCCGCGCCAGCGCCACACGGGCCTTCTGTCCGCCCGAAAGCGTGTCGGGATCCTGCTCGCCCCGCCCGGCAAGGTCGATCCCCTCCAGCGCCTCGCGCACCAGACGTTCGCGTGCCTCGCGCCCCCTGACCTGGCGCGGAACGGCGAAGGCGAGGTTGCCGGCGACGCTCATGTGCGGGAAAAGAAGGGGATCCTGGAAAAGGATGCCCGCGTGGCGCTCCTCAGCGGGCAGGCGCGTGACATCCACGCCGTCGACCAGGACGCGCCCTTCGGCGGCGAACGCCGGGTCCAGGAAGCCGCCTACGTAGGCGAGAAGGGTGGATTTTCCAGAGCCCGACGGTCCCATCACCGTCAGCACCTCGCCCGGCCGCACGTGATGCGTGAGCGCGAGCAGCGTTTGACCGCCCAGCCGGATCGTGACGCCGTCGAGAAAGAGGCCGGTTTCGCTGTCCACCTTCAGGTTCATGCCCGCATTGCCCGGAAGCGCCGCAATAGCAGCGCCGGGACGAGAGTTGCAACGGCGAAGCCGGCGAGCGGAAGCACCATCTGCAGGAAGGCATAGATCCCGATGACGCGGCGGCTGCCGCCCGAAGCAAGCGCCACCGCCTCCGTCGTCACCGTGGACAGCCGCCCGGCGCCGATTAGGATCGTCGGAAGATAGAGGCCGATCGAAACGGCGAAGCCGACTGCCGCAGCCGTCAGAAGGGCGCGCATGAGCATCGGTAGCCGCACGCGCCATAGGGTTTCCACGCGCCCCTTGCCCAACCCGTACGCCACGGCTTCATAGCGGCGGTCGAAGGCGCGCCAGGGATCCGACAACGACAGGAAGACGTAGGGCAGCACGAAGACCAGGTGTACGAAGACCAGCGCCGCAAGGCTCGCCATCGCGCCGGAAAGCAGGAAGATGAACTGGATCCCGAACAGGAAGGCCACCTGGGGCACGATCAGGGGCAGATAGATGAACGCGAGCGCCAGTGACGCTCTGCGCCCGATCCGGTCCTCCCTGACGAGGCAAAGCACCGCGAGCAACGTGGCGAAGAAGGTAGAGAGGGCAGCGACCGCCAGCGTCGTGCCAAGCGGTGCGGCGATGCGCGGCAAGGCAGTCGTCCAGCTCGCCAGCGTGAAGCTTTGGGGCAGCGTGTCCGGAAAGGGCCAGAATCCCGCCACCGACCAAAGGCACAGCGTGACGAGCCCGGCGAACACGGCCATCGCGGAAGCGGTCATGACGATCATGGCCAGGCGCGCGAGCCAGCGATCGCGCAGGAAGCGCATGCCGGCGGCCGCAGCCGAGCGTCGCGTGCGCGACGCCGCTCCCTCCAAGCCGATCCAGATGATGATCGCCGAGGCGGTCACACCGAGCTGGAGAACCGCGCCGGCCGAGGCGAGGAAACGCAGCGAGATGTCAGGGTCGTTCATCCATCCGACGAGACGCAATGCCAGCGTCTCCGGTCGTGTCGGACCGAGAATGGCGGCCACGTCGACCACCGACGTGGCAAAGGCGATCACGGCGAACACCGCGAGGCGGATCTGCCTGTAGATCGAAGGCCAGGAACCATAGAGGAAACCGGCGATGCGCCCGTATCCGAGCGAAGCCGTCAGCAGACGGGTCTGCTGGACCGGTGTCTGCGGCAGCGCGGCGAGCGTGATGAGCAGAAGGAAGGGTACCTCCTTCACCACCAGCCCGGCGATCAGCGAAAGGCCCATGGGATCATTCACGATCAGCAGGTCGGGCGGTCGCTCCCAGCCGGAGAGCCAGGGAGACACGAGCCGCGCCAGCATGCCCGACGGGGCGATGAGGAAGGCAATTCCGAAGGCAGCGGCAGCGTGCGGCACCGACAGCAGCGGCGAGACGAGGTGCTGGATCCGGGCGAAAGCGCGGGTACCCGCCCAGGCCGAGACAAACAGCATGACGATGCCGAGCGACAATGACGCGGACACCAGCCCGGTGAGCAGGCTCAGCGCCGCCGACTGCCAGATGCCTGGCTGCGAGAAGAGCATGCGGAAGGGCTCGAGCGAGACCCGCTCGCCGCCCAGCGCGGGCAGGTAGCCGAATGCCGGCCACAGCGTGCCGAACAATCCCGCCAGCACGGGTCCGGCGAGCAGGAGCATGATTAGCGGCGGCCCGAGGCGGGATAGCATCGGCTATATCCACGCCACATGCCGGAGCCATGGAGATCTCATGCTACGTTTCTCAGTATGTCGCGATAGCGCCGCGTCGCGAGTTCGCTGACCGCCCCCTTCGTGCAGAAGGATAGGCCGGCCAGCCGTGGGCTGTGCCGCTCGACCAGGATCATGCCGCCCTGCAGTTTCGACTGCAGTAGCCGTAGCGCCTCAGCGAAGCGCCGGTCGCTTCGCGCGCGCTCGTAGAAGGAGAGAATGTAAAGGAAGTAGAACAGGTTGTAGCCGCCGAAAGGAAACTCGACCTGCATGAACAGGGTGCCGATGCCGTAGTGACACGGGCCGAGGGGTTTGCGGGTCGTCCAATGCCCCAGCAGGAAGTCCACCGCCCGGTCGAGGGCGGGCGTTTCATTCGCCAGGCCGGCGGCGCGGAACGCGTCCAGCGCTGTCAGCGTCGGGCCCGGATTGGAAAACCCGGTTTCCGGACCCCTCCCGAAGCTGAACTTGTTGCATCGCCAGCCGCCGTCCGTGTGCTGTGTTTCCAGCAGGTGTTCGAAGGTTTCTTGAACCCGCTTGTCCGCGGCATGACCGAGATAGCAGAGCAGGTTGGCGGCGCTGATGGTCTGGCAGGGATAGATCGCACCCTGTGGGGACAGCCTGAACCGCCCGTCGTCCCGCCAAGCGTCGAGGAAGAGCCCGGCAACCGCCTCCAGGACCGGATCGGAGGGCTTCATGCCGAGTTCCACCAGCATATGCCCGCAATTGAGCGCGGAAAACGGAGTGCCCTTCAACAGGCGCTTGTCGGGCGTCGTCCAGTAGTCGGCGCCGTTGTCGCGGCGTCGCGCCAATATTGCCTCGATGTCCGACCGGTAATCGGCTTTTCCCATGAGCCAGTATCCGGAGTTGGTGCGCCGGTGTCCTAGACGATCGTAGCGGCACCCGGGCTTCCAGGCGAGCCGCCGGCATACGTGCCGGGCAACGGGCGTCCGTCGCGTTTTCGTGCCGGCCACAGTGCGGTATCGTCTAGTTGGCCACCCCGTAACGCCGCTTCCATTGCATCTCCAACCGCTCCATCCACGAGGGATGCGGCTCGTCGAGCGCCGGGCCGAGCTGGTCGGGCGGCAGCGTGGCGATGCCTAGTTCGAGCGCCGCGAAACGCGCGCGGTCCTCCTCCGGCAGCCTGTCGATCGCCAGCACGGTCGGGTCGCCCCACACCTTCGGGTCCTGCTTCCTCGCCTG
>JAEYRU010000105.1 GCA_023435335.1 Pseudomonadota bacterium | reverse complement strand
GTTCCACCCGGCGTCTCACCGAAGCGCCATTCCGGCAGGAAGGCGTCGACGGCATGGGCAAGCCGCTTGCGGCGTTCCGCGAACGCGGCCGAAAGCCGGCGCACCAGCGCCTCGTGGTGGCCGAGCGACAGGAACAGCGCGACGGCGCGCTGGTTGTTGGCCGGCGGATGCCTGAGCATGAAGCGGCGCAGCGCCCTCAGCTCCGCGATCAGCGCCGCGTCGGCGACGATGTAGCCGATGCGCAGGCCCGGGGCGAGCGTCTTCGACATCGAGCCGACATAGACGACGCGTCCCGAGCGGTCGACGCTCTTCAGGGCCTGCTGCGGCGCCTCGTCGAGTAACTGGCTGTCGTAGCCGTCCTCGATGATGATCTGGTTGTTGCGGTTGGCGCGCGCCAGAAGGTCCTGCCGCCGCTCCGCCGAAAGCGGCACCATGGTCGGGCAGTGGTGGCTGGGCGTGACGAAAACGAAGCCGGAATCGGCCGGAATGGCCGAGGTCACGATGCCGGACTCGTCGACCGGCACCGGCTGCACGTCGGCGCCCGCCAGCTTGAAGATGGAGCGCGCGTCGGGATAGCCGGGATCCTCCATCGCCACCTTTGCACCCTTGCCCATTAGCAGCGTCGCCAACATGTAAAGCGCGTTCTGCGCTCCCAGGGTGACGATGATCTCGTCCGGATTGGCGAAGATGCCTCGCCGCGGCAGGAGCCTCGCCTGGATCTGCTCGATCAGCAGCGGGTCGTCGCGGTCGACAACGTCGCCGGCCCAGTTGCGTATCTCCAGCACGGCCAGCGCCATGCGGTTGCATTCGCGCCACTCCGCCGTCGGAAACAGCGCCGGATCGAACTGGCCGTAGACGAAGGGATAGTTCGCCTTGATCCAGTTCTCGTACTTGTAGCCGTCGGGCATCTCACTGGCGGCGAGGCGGCGCCTGCCCTTCCAGTCGATGCCGGCGCCGCCGTCCGCCGGCTTCTCGGCCGGACGGCCGGGCGCGGCAAGGATGTCGGGGTTGACGAAATGACCGCGCCGCTCGCGCGCGATCAGGAAGCCCTGGTCCACCAATTGCTGGAAGGCGAGCACCACGGTGCCGCGGGCCACGCCGAGCTTCTCCGCCAGCACCCGACATGAGGGGAGGGGCATCGACGCGGCGATCTGGCGGTCGAGGATGGCGGCGACGATCGCCTGGCGGATCTGCGCCTGCAGCGTCTGGCCCGAATCGGTTGAAATTCGGAACAGCCCGGACCAGATCGCGGAATCACTTCGCGAGGACATGGCATCTCTCCAGTGATGGCGGCGGAGACTATTGCGCATATCCGGCTGGTTCAACCTGGGCCAATCGCTTAAGCCAATGAAATTTTCTTATGCTTTACTTTTGTTCCAGTGATGTATCGGTCATTGGGCCATGAACGGGGCGGTTGCGTCTTGAACCTGACGGCGCGCGCGGCTTAAAGAGACGCACCGCCGGGCGGCGGGCCGAACCGCAGGAGCGCTCATGGACAAGGCCGCTTTCGATACCGCGCTCGCTGCGCTTCGCCGTCGGCGCGAAGCCGGCAGCGGCGCCAGCCTGCGCGATGCCTTCGCCGCCGATCGCAAACGCTTCTCCCGCTTCTCCGCCGGCTTCGACGACCTGCTGCTCGACTTCTCAAAGTGCGCGGTCGATGACGAAACCATGGATCTGCTCGCTGGCCTCGCGCGCGCCGCAGGCGTCGAGGAACGGCGCGCCGCCATGCTGTGGGGCGAGCGCATCAACGTCACTGAGGACCGAGCAGTGCTGCACACGGCCCTGCGCAACCGCTCGGGCAGACCCGTGCTGCTCGGCGGCGTCGACGTCATGCCCGACGTCGTCGCCGTGCTCGAGGCAATGGGCCGCTTCGCCGAGGCGGTGCGGTCAGGCGAGATCCGCGGCGCGACCGGGAAAGCCTTCTCCGACATCGTCAATATCGGCATCGGCGGCTCAGATCTTGGGCCGGCGATGGCGACGCTGGCGCTCGCGCCCTACCACGACGGCCCGCGCGCGCACTATGTCTCCAACGTCGATGGCGCGCACATCGCCGACACGTTGAAGCTCGTGAACCCCGAGACGACGCTCTTCATCGTCGCGTCCAAGACCTTCACCACCGTCGAGACCATGACCAATGCCGAGACGGCACGACGCTGGCTCGCCGGGAAGCTTGGTCAGGGCGCGGTCGGCCATCACTTTGCCGCCGTATCCACCGCGCTGGACAAAGTCGACGCCTTCGGAATCACGGCCGACCGCGTCTTCGGCTTCTGGGACTGGGTGGGCGGGCGCTATTCGCTGTGGTCGGCGATCGGCCTGCCGGTGATGATTGCCGTCGGGCGCGAGGCTTTCGCCCGTTTCCTGGACGGCGCACACGATCTCGACCGGCATTTCGCCGAGGCGCCGCTCAGGGGCAACCTGCCGGTGCTGATGGGGCTGATCGGATTCTGGCACCGGGTGGTATGCGGCTACCCGGCACGCGCCGTCATCCCCTACGACCAGCGGCTGGCGCGGCTGCCTGCCTACCTGCAGCAGCTCGACATGGAATCGAACGGCAAGAGCGTCGCGCTCGACGGTGCCCCGGCCGCTACGCCCACCGGGCCGCTGGTCTGGGGCGAGCCCGGCACCAACGGGCAGCATGCCTTCTTCCAGCTGCTGCACCAGGGCACCGACGTGATCCCGGTCGAGTTCATCGCCGCGGCAGAAGGTCACGAGCCGGAGTTGCAGCACCACCATGACCTGCTGCTCGCCAACTGCCTTGCCCAGTCGGAAGCGCTGATGAAAGGCCGCACGCTTGAGGAGGCGCGGGCGCAGCTTGCCGCGCGCGGCCTGCCCGGGGCCGAGGTCGACAGGCTGGCGCCGCACCGCGTCTTCGCCGGAAACCGCCCGTCGGTGACCATCCTCTATGGTAGGCTCGATCCTTACGCCCTCGGCCGTCTTATCGCGCTCTACGAGCATCGCGTTTTCGTCGAGGCGCAACTCTTCGGAATAAACGCCTTCGACCAGTGGGGCGTGGAACTCGGCAAGGAACTCGCCACCGAATTGCTCCCCGTCGTGCAGGGCAATGCTCCGGCAGAGGAACGGGACGCATCGACGGCAGGACTTGTCGAATTCTTCCGTGCGCATCGTGGTGCAACCCGGTGAGCCGCATCCGCGCGATCCTTTTTGACAAGGACGGCACCTTGATCGACTTCAATGCCACCTGGGCGGCGGTGGCGCGGACGATGGCGCTGCAGGCAGCGAGTGGCGATATCGTCCAGGCCGACCGGCTGCTGGACATGAGCGGCCTCGACCTCGTCACCGGGGGATTCCGCCCAGATTCCATCTTCGCTGCTGGCACCAATGCAGACATCGTCGCGCTCTGGCATCCGCATCTCGATCGCGAGGAGCTGACGGCAACAGTCGCCATGTATGACGCGCTGACCGCCCGGGAGGGCGCGGCAAGCGCGGTCGCCCTACCCGGCATCCACGATGCCATTGCCCGCCTGCACGCGGCCGGCTACCGGCTGGGCATGGCGACCAACGATTCCACGCTGGGCGCCGAACAGACCCTGGTGGCGCTGGGCTTCGCCAATATGTTCGCCGCAGCTTACGGATATGACGCCGTGGCGCGTCCCAAGCCGGCGCCCGACGTGCTGATCGCCTTCGCGGACATGGCCGGCATGAAGCCTGCCGAGATCGCGATGGTAGGCGACAACAGGCACGACCTGGAAACGGGCCGGGCCGCCGGGGCCGGCCTGGTGGTCGGCGTGCTCTCGGGCACCGGCACTCGCGAGACGCTCGCGCCGCTGGCCGACGTCATCCTCGAATCAGTGGCCGACCTCCCCGGCTACCTGGAGACGCCGGCCGACGGTCGCTGACGAGCCACCCCTGGCCATCGAACCAACCGTCCGCAAGGCCCGCAAGCGCCACACCCCGGGATCAGCAGCGCCCGTCGCGTATGATGCGGTAGCCCGCGGCTTCCGCCTCGCAGGAGTTGCCGAACGTCTGGCGACTGCCGCCGCGCGCCGCGCAGACCGGCGCATATTCGCGGGTGCAGAATTGAGGGCGATCGGGAGGTGCCGTCCCCGGCCCGGCCCAGCCGCCGCGGCGGCATTCGCCGGGATGGACGATGCGGTAGCCGGCACGGTCCGCTTCGCAGGCATTGCCGAAGGTTTGTCGGCTGCCACGACGCTCCCCACAGACGGGATCGTACTGCATGGTGCACATCTGCGGCGCACCGGGGCGCGTCGGCGGGCGCTCCTCGACCACCACAGCCGTGCAGGCAGCCACCACGGCGCCTGAAAGAAGGAGGGTAGCGGCGGCGAAGAGTTTGTTAAGATGGTTCATCTTCCTCTCCCTGGTTGTCCCGCAACAGAACGCGCGAGCGCGCGAAGGGCTCCACGTCAACGCAGCGCGCGCACGAGTCCCGCATCAGGAAAGCAGGTCGGGCGCATGCCGTTGGCGGCCTGCCAGGCGCCGATCGAGCGACGCGTCTTGAAACCGGCGAGGCCGTCGGCCCCACCGACATCGTGGCCGAGGCGTTCGAGCCCGCGCTGCAGGGCGGCGACGTCCGACCGATGGAGACCACCGACATCGCCCCATCCCGCATCGAATGTACGATCGCCAAAGGCGATGCGGTCAGCCGCGTGTCCCACGAACAGGGCGTAGAGATCGCTCTCGTTATAGGCCTTCAGCACATAGAAGTTGGGGGTCACGATGAAGGCCGGGCCGTGGCGGCCGGCCGGCATGAGCAGGAAGCCCTGCTGGCGGGCTTCGTGCTCCGGGAAAGGCCTGCCGCCGACGCGGGAAACCCCCATCGCAGCCCATTCGGAAATCCGCCTGCCACTGTCGGGGCCCTCCAGCGCGCAGGAGACGCCGTCAGGAACCGTGACCTCGAAACCCCAGTCGCGACCCTTCACCCAGCCGAAATGGGCGAGGTAGCTCGCGATAGAGGCGAGCGTATCGGCCTCCGAGTTCCAGATGTCGGCGCGGCCGTCGCCATCGCCGTCGGCGGCATGCGCGAGGTAGGAACTCGGCAGGAACTGCGGCTGGCCGAGCGCGCCCGCCCAGGAAGACTTCATCGCCGAGCGCGGCACGCCACGCTGGATCATCTCGAGGGCCGCCAAGACTTCTCTGCGGAACATCTCCTTGCGGGTGGCAAGGAAGGCCTTCGTGGCCAGCACCTCGATCGCGTCGTGCGGGATCTTCGCCGCGCCGAAACCGGACTCGCGTCCCCAGATGGCGAGCACAATGCTGCCCGGAACGCCGGTGCTTCGCTCGATGGCCGCGAGCGTCGAAGCATGCCGAGCGGCACGGGAACGCCCGCCCGAGGTCACGCCGCGCACTGCGTTCTCGGCGAAATAGGCGCCGGGGGAACGGAATTCGGCCTGGTGCTGCGCCCTCGGCGTCTCTGGTTTCCGCCCGGGCAAGACGAGGTCCGGCAGCTTCAGATTCGGCGTCACGCCGGCGAAGGCGG
>JAEYRU010000068.1 GCA_023435335.1 Pseudomonadota bacterium | reverse complement strand
GACCTCGTTCCCCACAAGCCGCGCGAACGCCGGATCGACGTGGCCCTTTCCAACTCCTTCGGCTTCGGCGGCACCAACGCATCCCTGATCTTCCAGCGCTACAATGGCTGAGCGCGCGCGCAGCAGCGCGCCGTGAATTTTGCCATAATCCCAGCTACTGTCCGGTACGGACGCGAGGGGGCGTGCGCGCGCCGAAGATCGGGACCGGGGAGGGAGCACTCCTGATACGATGAACGATACGAACAGCCATCTGGACCAGCCGGGCAGCGTACCCGCACGGCCCGAGCCCCCGCGGTTCATCGTGCCAAAATCCGCTAGTGATGCCTTGCGTCCTGAATCGGGAACCCCGCCCCCCGCGCGGCGGTCCCGGCAGTCGCGTAATCAGTTCGTCGTCTTCCTCAACTTCGTGTTCTCGGCCCTCGTCCTGATCGTGCTTGCGGCGGGAGTCGCGGTCTGGTTCGGCAAGCGCGAGTTCGAGGAGCCAGGCCCGCTCGCCCACACCGACACTATTCTCATCAAGCCGGGAACCGGAGTCGCCGAAATCGCCAACCAGCTCGAGCGCAAGGGGATGATCAGTGATGCGCGCATATTCCGGCTTGGCCTGCGGGCCTACGGCAATGACGGGCAGCTCAAGGCCGGGGAGTACGAGGTACGGACCGGTGCTTCGATGCACGAGATCATGGAACTGCTGAAGAGCGGTCGCTCGGTGCAGCATGCCTTGACCATTCCAGAGGGCATGACCGTCGAGCAGGCTTTTGCCCGCATTGCCTCGATCGAGGAACTCGAGGGCGAGATGCCGGCGGAACTGCCGCCTGAAGGCAGCTTGGCCACCGATACGCTGCGCTTCACGCGCGGAGCTCAGCGACAGGATCTCATCAACAAGCTGCTGGCCGACCAGAAGGCGCTCATCGAGAGCATCTGGGAAAGGCGCCAGGAGGGGCTGCCGATCAACGACATCAACGAATTCGTGACGCTCGCCTCCATCGTCGAGAAGGAGACGGGCCGCGCCGACGAGCGTCCGCGGGTTGCCGCCGTCTTCATCAACAGGTTGCGCAAGGGCATGCGCCTGCAGTCCGACCCGACAATCATCTACGGCCTTTACGGCGGCAAAGGGCTTCCGGCCGAGCGGCCGACGATCTACCGTTCTGACATCGACAAGCCCACACCATACAACACCTATACCATCAACGGCCTGCCGCCCGGGCCCATTGCAAACCCGGGTCGCGCCGCTCTGGAGGCCGTCGCCAATCCGTCTACGACCGACGAGCTATACTTCGTCGCCGACGGTAATGGTGGCCATGTCTTCGCCACCACGTTGGAAGAGCACAACGAGAACGTCGCGCGGTACCGCGCCGTGCAGCGCAAGCAGCGGGAGGAAGCCGCCAAGGCCGCCGCTGCGGCAGGTCAGCCGTCTACCGAAGAGGCGAACGACTAGGGTTTCCAAGGGCTGGGCGGGGCTTGCCGCGTTGGGAGGGGTATGATGGGCTTGCAGAGCATGACCGGCTTCGCGCGGGCCACGGGCGACTTCCAGGGCGCCGCCCTCACGTGGGAGTTGCGCTCCGTCAACGGCAAGGGCCTAGAGGTCCGCCTGCGTCTTCCTCCTGGCCACGAGCGCCTCGAGCAAAGCGCGCGCCAGGCTATCCAGCGGCGCTTCTCGCGCGGCAACATCCAGGCGACACTTATGGTCTCGACCGGCGGCAAGCTCGTCCAGCCTGTCGTCAACGAGGAATTCCTCCTCGACCTGACAGAACTGGCACGAAGGCTGGAGCAACAGTTCGGTTGCACGCCTGCTTCCGCCGACGGGCTGCTGGCGCTCAAGGGCGTGCTGGAAGTGCCTGAGAGCGTATTCGACGAGGAGCAGCGCGCGCTTCTTGATGCCGAACTCTTGCGCGTGCTGGACGCGGCTCTCGCCTTGCTGGAGCAATCGCGCCGCGCGGAAGGCGACGCGCTCGGTTCATTGCTTTCCGGTCATGTCGACACGATCGAGGCGCTGGTCCGCCGCGCCGCAGGCGATCCGGCGCGCGAGCCCGCGGTGATCCGGGCGCGCCTGGCTGAGCAGGTGAAGCTCCTGATGGACGCCGCTCCAGCGCTCGACGAGGCGCGTCTCCACCAGGAGGCGGCCTTCCTGGCGACGAAGGCCGACATTCGCGAGGAGGTCGACCGCCTGTCCACCCATGTCGCGTCGGCCCGTGCCCTGCTCTCAGAAGGCGGGCCTATCGGCCGCAAGCTCGACTTCCTGGCGCAGGAGTTTAACCGCGAATCAAATACCTTGTGCTCAAAGTCCAATGCGGGATCGGTCACGGCCATCGGGCTCGAGCTCAAGGCAGTGGTCGACCAGTTTCGCGAGCAGGTCCAGAACCTGGAGTAGACATGGCCGAACGCATTTCAGACCGGATCGCGCGGCGCGGGCTGATGCTGGTGCTGTCTTCGCCCTCGGGAGCAGGCAAGTCGACGATCGCCCGCAACCTGTTGGAAGAGGACCACGGCTTCGAGCTCTCGGTCAGCTACACGACGCGGCCACGCCGCGGCAGCGAGATCGATGGCGTCCACTACCACTTCGTTCCCAAGCGCGAATTCGAGCGCCTGCGCGATTCTGACGCCTTCCTCGAATGGGCGGAGGTGCATGGCAACTACTATGCCACCCCGCGCGAGCCGGCTGAGATTGCCATGGGCGAGGGGCGCGACATGCTCTTCGACATCGACTGGCAGGGTGCGGACCAGTTGCGCGAGAAGATGCCGGCCGACGTGGTCTCGGTGTTCATCCTGCCGCCCTCCATGGCTGAGTTGAAGGGGCGGCTCCTGCGGCGCGCGGAAGACCAGGCGCAGGTGATCGAGGCCCGCCTGAAGAACGCGCGCGCCGAGATCGAGCACTGGCGCAAGTACGACTACGTCGTCGTCAACGACGACCTGGATCGCGCCTTCCACGCGGTAAAATGCATCGTGCAGGCTGAGCGCCTGCGCCGTGATCGCCGGCCCGGACTGTTCGAATTCGTCACCGGGCTGCTCGACGAGAGAGTGGACTAGCGCTCCATACCGGTGCGAGCCCGCGTATAAATCGATTTGCGTGTCCTCGATCCGTGTTATTCTTGTTGCAAACGGCGGGGGAAACGGTGTGACCGAATCGTCCGGTCTTCGACCGGCCTTGGCGACAAGATGGAGGAACGGTGCGGCGAGGCCCCCGCCGCCGACGCCGGTCTCCTCGATGCGGACTTTCTGGGGCCTGATGCGGGCCTACTGGTTCTCGGAGCGATGGAAGCAGGCTTGGGGTCTCACCCTGATGGTCGCCCTGCTTACCGCCCTGGCCAGCAAGGCCAGCGTCTGGATGGCGGAGGCCTCGGGCGAACTGGTCAACGCAATCGCTTCGTTCCACCACGCCGACAACGAAGCGCCTGCGGCCTATCTGTTCACCAGCGCCGGAACCCTGCTGGTGCTCGTGCTGCTCAAGGATGCCGGCTTCATCGGCGTCAGGCACCTCTTCTCAACGACGTTGCATCGCAAATGGCGCGCCTGGCTCGACAGCCGATTCAACGATGCGTTGCTCGACCGAAACCACACGCACTTCCACCTGCAGCAGGATGCGGGCGACGCCGACGGAACGCCTGTTCCCGCTCCCGACAATGTCGACCAGCGCGTGCAGGAAGCCATAAAGGGCATGACCGGAGGCGCCATCGGCCTGGCGATGGGGATCATCGGCGTTGTCACCGCGCTGTTCTTTGTCGGACAGAAGCTGCTCGAGACCTCGACGATGGTCGAGGGGCTGGAGTTCCTCGGAGTCTACGGCAGCGCCATGCTGGCATTCGCCGCTGTCGCGGCCTACGTGCCGCTCAACACGTTCATAGCGGTCAAGCTCGGTGGCATGCTCGAGCGGCTCAATATCCGCATGCAACGGGCCGAAGGCAGCTACCGCTCGGAACTGACGACCCTCCTGCGACGCAGCTTCCACGTCGCCGCCGCGCGCGGCGAGAAGGTGCAGAAGGCGATGCACGA
>JAEYRU010000316.1 GCA_023435335.1 Pseudomonadota bacterium | reverse complement strand
CATAGAGCTTCCTTCATCTCCCCACTTCCGGCTCGCGCTGGCCCATGCTGACCAAGTGGTGAAGGATGGGCGAGAGGTTGGTATCGCGTCGGGCACAGCTTACAGCTACCACTACCGAAAGATGCTGTCTCATTGCACGATCGACCGGGATCTGGCGGAGATCGGGACTGAGATCATCGTCAAATGGGGTGATTTTGGTCATCGAATTAAGGATGTCCCCGCGACCGTTCAGCGCTTCCCTTATCTGACGGACGGCCGCAATCAGAACGTAGACACCACCAAAGCCGCGGGGCCACTTCGATCGCAGGCATGACATGCGCCAGTCATTGGCAGCGGCCAGACGGCATAAAGAGGAATTTTTGTGTCTGAGATGTACCTACTGACGCTTTCGTGCGTCGACCGCTCCGGGATAGTCGCCGCAGTGGCAACGCCCTCGCGAAGTTCGGGGGAAACATCATCGACGCCAAGCAATTCGACGACCTCGAGGCGGGGCGCTTTTTTCATGCGCGTTGCCTTCCAATTCAGTGGACGTGACCGCCTCGACGAGCTTGCATCGGAGACCTGGAAGGGGAAGATGAATGAAGAAGTCACCGTGACTTTCGATGTGGAAGGAATCTACGGATACAAATGCCAGCCGCATTTTGCCCTAGGCATGGTCGGCATTATCCAGGTCGGCGATAGCACCGACAATCTCGACTCGGCAGAAACTGCGAAGCTCCCGGGCACGGCCAAGTCACGCATGGCCGAACTGATCGCCGAGGTCAGTGGCGATGGCGGCGACTGATAGGCAGCGAACCGAGCCTCACCGCTCTCGCCTTGGAACGGTTTCTTCCCCCAACGCGTCCGCGCCAAGCAGCAGTAGCGTAGCTAAAGAGCGATCCGGTGTCCACTCTCGGAGACGATATCGACCTGCACTGCCGGCTGCCCATCCAGCGCCCGGCGGATGCGTTCTGGCGGCATGAGACTGAAGGCCGTGGAAAAAGCATCGGCCGAGGTGGCGTTGGGAGCGATCACAGTGACGCTTCGGTATGCGCTGTTCCCTCTTCCACTACGGGGATCGAGCAAGTGGCTGAAGCGACCAAGCTCGTCGAAACGAAACCCGTCGGCGCTCGATGTGGCGACGGCTCGGTCCGCAATCTCCAGTACAGAATCCAGCTCTGCGTCGTTCACGTCCCCAATGCCTACACGCCAGGGTGAGCCGTCAACCCGGGTTCCCAATGCGCGAATCTCGCCCATGTCGACCAGGCTCTTTTCGACCCCGCCGCGACGCAGGACGTCGACCGCCCGATCGGTAATGAAGCCCTGCGCGATACCGTTGAGCGTCAATGCCATGCCGCGTTCGCCAAAAGCGATGCGGTCCCGGTCGAACATCACCCTTTCGAAACCCACCAATGACAATGCCTCGCGGATCCGCGCAGGAGCAGGACCGGCTTGATCGGCGCCGGGACGTGAAAAGTGATCCGCCAGCGCCGTCCAGAGCGGCTGGACCGTCGGGTCGAATGCTCCGTCGGTCGCCTCCCATACCTCGCGGCTGGCAACCAGCGCGGCGACCAATTCGGGCGGCGGCGCAGCCAGCGCGCCTTGCCGGTTCAACTGCGAAAGAGTCGAATTCGGGCGGTAGAGGCTGAATATCTGTTCCAGTCGCTCAAGTTCCGACACGACCTGTCGGAGCAGTCGCTCGCCGGCTGGCCGATCGTGGTGATGGATCACCAGGGATGCGGTCGCTCCGAGCGCACGGCCCCGCCAAGCCACGGTCTGCATCGGCTGGGCGGTCTGTGCGCCGAACGGCATGAGGCTGCAGCCTGCAGCGGCGGCACTGATGGCGATGAAGCGGCGGCGATTGAGCGGTCGCATGCTTGTGGGCTCCTACTCTGTTGCTCCGGTCGCTCCCGACGTTACACCTGTGTTCCCCCCGTCACCCAGGACATAGTCGGAAGGAATGTCAGCGAAAGCCACGACGCGGCCGCCATTCTCCCTGGCGAAGGCATCAGCCGCTTCCGGCGTTGAGAAGGGCACGACCTCGGAAGCGCCCATCCCGCCCGTTGCCGAACTGCCGATCACATAAAAGGCCTCGCGAGCGTCGATCCAGTTCTCCGAGCCCGGCTGATCCCAACTCGGCGCCCGCGCCATGTCGGACACATAGATCGCGGAGATGTTCTTGGGTTCCTCCGGAAGCCGGGTGAAAGCCACGGTGTCGCGCGCTGACGAGAACCAGATGGGCTCCGGGATCTGACCGAGAATGATCTGCCCTTTTGGACCGGGGTGCTCCAGGACGTTCATGCCACAGTAGCGGCCGACAGCATCCTGGGTCAGCGGGAACGGGGCCGGCATCTCAGCCGGAGCCTCGTCGCTGCAGCCGCCGGCAATCGCAAGGGCCGCGACGATGAAAACCGGCAGAAGTTTCACAACTCTCTCCTGGAAAAGACAAGGGCGGCGGCGGTGAGCGGCGCCAATGTCCATGCAATGAGAGCCGCAACCAACGTGCCCGACGACAGAGCCGCATTCTCCGCGACGCCGCCCATGCCCGACAGCGCACCGACGCTTTCCGACGCCAGATTGAGCAGGCGGTAGGCGTCGGTTGGATTGGCGAGCAGCAGGGCGTTGAGCAGACTGCCGCCGATCGTCCTTCCTTGGTCGACCACGAGCAGGCCAAGCAGCGCCATGTCATAGATAAGCACGCAGATTAGCCAGACACCTATGGCGATTCCGCCTGCGGTGCCCCGCTCGCCGGCCAGCGCGCTCACGAGATAGCCGATGGCGATGAAGACAGCGCCCAGCAGGACCGACGACAGGATCAGCGAGGAGAAGGCCATCCAGCTTGCTCCATCGATGACGACGCCCGTCGCCCACAGCGCGACCGCGGCGGTGCCGTAGCCGAACAGGGTGGCGAAAGCGAGGATTCCGAGATGACCGATGAACTTGCCTGTTATGACCTGCCAGCGCCCGATCGGGTAGCTCAACAGAAGCAGCATCGTGCCCCGCTCCATTTCGCCGACGATGGCGTCATGCGAAATCAACAGCGCGATCAGCGGCACCAGGAAGATGGTGAGGCTGGACAGGCTCACGATGACCACGTCGAGCGGACTGGCGCCGACATTGCCGGTCGGAGCGCTGCCGACGAATGTCAGGGTGAGCGCCAGCGCGGCCAGCAAGAGCGTGGTGGCCAGCACCCAGCGATTGCGCAGGCCTTCCTGTATCTCCTTGCGGGCAATGATGAGGATGTTCGTCATACCGAATTCTCCTTCGCGTCGAGGAAATGCGCATAGAGCTCGTCGAGTGTAGGAGGTACGACATCCAGATCGGCCACAGGTGAATCAGCAGCAGCCGCATTGCGGAGCACGGCGATCTTTTCTCCCGGGCCGGCATCGATCTCGAGATAGTGCCCGTTGACCCGACGCCATCCGCCCGACCGGGCCCATTCCTCGACGCGCCCGCCGGCTTCCTCGCTGAGCCTGATGCGGATCCGGGTCGGCAGTTGGGCAATGCGGCGCAGGTCTTCAAGAGTGCCATCGGCGATCTTGACGCCGCGGTTGACGATGACCACCCGATCGGCCTTCCCTTCCAATTCCGTCAGGGCATGGGAAGACAGAAGCACCGTGGCCCCATCCGCACGCAACTCGGCGACGATCTCGTAGAAGCTGCGGCGCAGCGCGGGGTCGAGTCCCGTAGTGGGCTCATCGAGAAGCAGTACGCGCGGCCGCCCCAGAAGTGCCTGAGCGAGGCCGAGCCGCTGCCGCATACCCTTCGAATAGGTCCCGACCCGGCGGTCCGCGGCATGGCCGAGGCCGACGCGTTCGAACAGGGCGTCGGTCGACGCGACCGGCACCCGCTTCAGCCTAGCATAGAAAGCAAGTGTTTCGCGGCCGGTCAGCGCCATGTTGAAAGAGACGTTCTCCGGGAGGTAGCCGAGGCTGCGCCGCGCGGCGAACTGGCCGGTCGCCGGGTCCTCGCCCAATACGCGGATCGTGCCGGATGTGGGCCGTACCAGCCCCAGCATCAGCTTGATGAGCGTGGTCTTTCCCGCCCCGTTATGGCCGACCAAGGCAATCGTCTCGCCTTCATGGCATGCGCACGAGATGTCGGTGACGGCGCGGACCTTGCCGTATGACTTCGTCACGCTGGAAATGCGGACTGTCTCGGCCATCATTGCTCCATCTGCTTAGGGTCAGACGCCGCCATCAGCGGGCGGCTGTCCACCACCCCGCCGGGCAGCAAGGCCGGGAATTGGGACTGCGCCCAGCGGATGACCTGCACCGCTGGACTGTTGACCAGGACCTTCGCCTGCGGTGCGGTCCACAGAACCCGGTCGACAAGGTCGTTCGGCCGATAGGGATTGTCGCCGATCCCATCCCCGTTGAGGTCGAAGGCGGGGTTGTCGCTCCAATAGTTCCCGCGCCCCTCGAAAGACCAGTCGAGATAGCGGGTCCCGACATACTTGACCTGGTTCCTGTTTCGAATGAAGGCGTTGCCGGCCATGGCGATGCCTTCCGACCCCGCGGTGAAGTGAATGCCTATCGCGCAGCCTTCGAACCAGTTGTCCATGAAGCGGTTGCGGTTGGCGTTGTAGATGAAGACGCATTTCTCCGGGCCCAGACGCATGCCCTTCCGCGAGACGCTCGCGGGCTGCCGCTCGACAGGAACCCCGTGCGTTCCGCCGACCTGCGCGGCGCCCGTCCAGCGCTCCAGAGGCTGCATGCGTCCGCGCACGACGTTACGCGAGATCTCCGACGCGTTTGCGTAGTTGAGCAGCAATCCGTGGTCGCGGTCGCCATCGGAGATATTTCCGACGACGCGCAGCCGGTCGGAGAACATGATGGCGTAGCCGGCATTGTTGCCGATCGACAGATTGCCGCTGATCTCGCTCTCGTTCGTGTACATGTAATGGATGCCGAAACGGACGTTGCGTAGCTTGTTTCCGCTAAAGACGTTGCGCCTGCTCGTCTTGGTGAAGATGCCATCGCGCCCGTAGCTGATGTCGTTGTCGACCACCTGCGCCCCCGGTGCGTTCCACACCGACACGCCATCCCCGGCCTCGCTCGTTCGACCCGCCTGCAGCCCGACGATCGTATTGCCCTTGACCAGCGAATCCTCCGCGCCATGCAGATAGACGCCGATCAGGTTGCCCAGGATTGCGTTTTCCTCGATGCGCGCTCCAGTCGCGCTCTGCGCCACGAAGACGCCCGAATCCATGTCGAAGAGGTTCCTGCCCGAGCCCCGGATCTCGATGCCGCGCACGACGCTCCCGGGCGCGTTCACAGTGATGACGCTTCCCTTGCCGCCCCCGACCACGACGGCGCCCTTTTCACCCTCGAGTGCGACGGCCTTGCCGATTGTAACGGGTCCCTTGTGCTCGCCCTCCTCCAGGATGATCACGTCGCCCTCCGAGGCGCGGTCCAGCACCGCCTGGAGCGGAACGCCGTCCGCAGGCTTGCGGATGGTTTCCGCCCAGGCGGGCATGGCGAGGATGGCGGCGAAAAGCGCCGCCTTCCCCATCGCCGATATGCGTCCCAGCGCCATCAGGCAGCCTGCGGCTCGACGAACATCCGGCCCTTCATCTCCATGTGCATGGCATGGCAGAACCACGAACAGTAGTACCAGTAGACGCCCGGCTTGCTTGCCGTGAAGGTCACGGACGCCGTAGCCTGCGGCGCCACTTCCATGTTGATGCCATAGTTCACGATCGAGAAACCGTGGGTCAGGTCCTCGACCTCGTCGATGTTGGTCACGTAGACCGTGACCTCGTCGCCCTGCTTGACCGTGAAGTCCTCCATGCTGAACGCCGGGGCTACGGACCACATGTAGACGCGCACCTTGTTTCCGTCACGGATGACCTCGGAGTCGGCCGTCAGGTCAATGCCGTCGGCCTCCGCCTGCTTCACCGCATCGGCGAAGAAGGGGTCATCGCGGCTCCAGACATGTACCGGATTGATCTTGGAGCGGTGCACGATCGTCGCGTCATGCGGCTCCGCGAAGGTCGGGTTGTCGTGCACCAGCACCATTTCGTCGCCCGAGATGTCGATCAACTGGTCGTTCTCCGGCTTCAGTGGACCGACGTTGAGGTAGCGGTCCTTGGAGAACTTGTTTAGCGAGATCAGCCATTTGCCGTCGGCCTCCTTGGTCTGACCCATGGAGGTGTGATTGTGGCCGGGCTGGTAATGCACGTCGAGCTTCTGCCGAATCGGGTCGACCTGCTCGCCGTTATAGGCGCGGACGGCATCTTCGATGTTCCATTTGCAGATCTGGCTGTCGATGAACAGTGTCGTATAGGCGTTGCCCCGCCCGTCAAAGGCTGTGTGCAACGGCCCGAGGCCCAGCTCCGGCTCGGCGACGACGGTGTCGCGCGGCTCGATCTTATCGTCGAATAGATCATCGAACTTGCGCACGTCGAAGACGGAGACGGTCGGTGAGAGCTTGCCGTTGGCGACGACATGGATGCCGTCCGGCGCCGTATTGATGCCGTGTGGGCTGTTGGGGATCGGCACATAGCGCGTGAAGGGCGAACCCTTGCGGCCGTCCAGCACCGGCACCCCGTTGATCTCCTCGTAGTCCCCGTTGGCGACGGCTTCCTCGATCCGCGCCAGATTAAAGATGACGATCCAATCCTGCTCGTTTGCCATCATCTCGGCGAGGTTAACGCCCTCCTCGGAATTGTAGCAGGTGGCGAAGCAGTACTTGCCCTGATAGTCGGCGTCGACATTGTCGAGGTTGCCGTCGACCATGACCTGCCAGGCGACCGTCATCGTCTCACCATCCACCGCGGTGAAGATGGCGCGATAGGTGTCCTTGTCGTGCATCGTCGTGCCGTCGTTCTGCAGAGGCACGCGATCCTCGCCGTTGCAGAAGACGTAGCCGGTCTTCGGATACTTCTGCACGCGCAGCCCGTGAACCGTATGCTGGTTCGGCAGCTGTATGATCTTGTCGCACTTCATCACGTCCAGGCGAATACGGCAGACGCGGGTATTGGCCTTGTCGTTGGCGTAGAGATAGCGTCCGTCATAGGTGCCGTCAGTCTGCGAGGGGTGGGGGTGATGCAGGTCTCCGTTAAAGTAGGTGCCGCCCCTGTCTTTCAGGAACTCCTTCGTCTCCGGGAGAAGGCCCTCGGTCAGGACCTTGAG
>JAEYRU010000280.1 GCA_023435335.1 Pseudomonadota bacterium | reverse complement strand
CTGTTTTACCGCTTCACAATCCTGTCACGTCGGGCTTACAGTATCCGCGCGGATCGGACCCAACCTGGAGGTGAGTCAGTGACGATCGCAGTCTCGCCGGATGGGTTGCCCGCTCTGGTGCTGAATGCGGACTACCGCCCGCTGAGCTATTACCCGCTGTCGCTGTGGTCGTGGCAGGACGCCATCAAGGCCGTCTTCCTCGATCGGGTGAACATCGTCGCGGAGTACGAGCACGCCGTCTCCTCGCCGTCCTTCTCGATGCGGTTGCCCAGCGTCGTCAGCCTCAAGACATTCGTGAAGCCGTCGCGTCACCCGGCCTTCACCAGGTTCAACGTGTTCCTGCGCGACCGTTTCCAGTGCCAGTACTGCGGCACGCGCGAGGACCTCACCTTCGACCATGTCATCCCCCGCCGCTGCGGCGGCGCGACGACCTGGGAGAACGTGGTCGCCGCCTGCTCCGCCTGCAACCTGAGGAAGGGCGGGCTGCTTCCGAAGCACGCGAGGATGTGGCCGCTGCAGAAACCCTACCAGCCGACGGTGAACGACCTGCATAACAATGGCAGGCTGTTCCCGCCGAACTACCTGCATGAAAGCTGGATGGATTATCTCTACTGGGATGTCGAACTGGAGCCTTAGGGCCCTGCGTCGCTTCACCGCGCCCGTCTGTCGCGTCCGGCATATCCAGCGCACCCTCCCGCATCTTGGCGCGCTTCCGCCGCCGTGCAATTGTGCAGGCACGGGACGGGGGTAATCTTGCGGTCGCATATCGCGCGTTTCTTGTGGGTGGCGCTGTCGCTCGTGCTGTTGGCCGGTTGCGCCAGCCCCGACATGTCGCGGGTCGATGTCGCGCTTCCTGACGACCCCTGCTGCCGCAATGCCGAGCGTCATCCCAGGGGCCTGGTGGCCGTGCTCGACACTGTCGCGCCGGTCTTCGGGCGGGCGGTCGCGCTGGTTCGCTGGCGCACTGGCTATCTGGGCCGACACGCCGATGCGCAGCAGGCGATCCTCGCCGAGCTGCGCCCGCTCGACATCGTGCTGGTGAGCAACAAGCAGCGCCTGTCTGGTCACACCATACCCGGGCTGTTCGGCCACGCCGCGATTTACCTGGGCAGCGAACGCCAGTTGCGCGACGCTGGCCTTTGGAGCGCGATCAGCGAACAGGAGCGCGAGGCGATCGCGCGCGGCATGGTGTTCCTTGAGGCCGACAGCAGGGGCGTGCATCTCTCGCTTGCGCGCACCACGCTCGAAACCGATCGCGCACTTGTGCTGAGGCCCACGATAGACGGAACCCTCAGGCGCAGGGAAGCGCTGACGCAGTTCCTCGCGACGCTCGGAACCCCGTTCGACTTCCATTTCGACGCCGATACGCCGGCATGCGTCTTCTGCACCGAACTCATTAAGCGCGTCCTCCCGGAATTGCGGCTGAAGAGCCACCGCGTCTACGGCCGCAACCTGATCTTCCCGGATGAGGTGGCGCGCGCGGCGCTGGACGGGCATCGGCGGCTCAAGCCGCGGCTCTACCTCGTCGGCGATCGCGAGGGGTGGCGTATCGCCCCCGCCGCCCAGGCCCGTGCTGACATCAACGCCGAGTGGCGACGGAAACAGGCGGCGAACCATGCGGCGCCGGTTCAAGCGTCCCAGAACTGATCCAGCCAGAGGTTGAGCTTGAGGAAGCCGCCGTCGGCGATGGCATAGATGCGCCTGGTGCCCTGTGCCCGCGCGTTGACGAGGCCGGTGTCGAGCAGCACCTTGAGGTGCTGGGAGACGGCGGGACGCGACACCGACAGCCCGCTCGCCAGTTCGTTCACGCTTTTCGGGCCCCGGCGCAGCTCCTCCAGGATGTAGCGTCGGTTCGTATCGGCGATCGCCATGAAAGCGTCAGCTTCGACCATCGCCTATCCTTACGGAATGGCGGCAAGAACTCAACTCGTAGCTTGGTCGTCGCCCGCTATTTCGCCACCCGCCTCCGCGCCCGTCGCATCCACCGCCTCGGCGCGCGGATCGAGCATCAGCACCGCCGGCGTGACGGCGCGCTCGGCCGGCTGCGTGGTGAAGGCGTCGCGTTCAGCGACCGGCACTGGCGCGCGCGCCCGCACGCGCAGCATCGCGTAGCCTGCGAGAGCGAAATGGGCGAGCGCCGTGGCGAGGAAGATGCTCTCCGGTCGCATCCAGTCCATCAGCCGGGCCGCGATGACGGGCCCGGCCATCGTGCCGAACCCGTAGAGCAGGAGCAGCCCGCCCGACACCTTCACGAAGTCCTCGGCGCGGGCGTGGTCGTTGGCATGCGCGACCGCGATGGAATAGAGGATGTAGGCCAGCGCCCCGTAGAGCGCCGTCATCGCGATCACCACGCCGCCCGAGCGCGGCGCAGCGACGAACAGGAGCAGGCCGAACAGGGCGGCCCCGAACGCGGCGCCCGCCAGCACGTAGCGGCGGTCGGTGCGGTCGGACAGCCGTCCGGCGGGAAGCTGCAGCACGGCGCCGGCGACGACCGTCAGGCTCATCATCAGGGCGATGTCGAGCGTCGAGATGCCGATGCGCGCGCCATAGACCGCGCCCAGCGTGCCCCACGCGCCGTTGGCGATGCCGACGAGGAAGCATCCGATGACCGCCACCGGGGAGTTCGCATAGAGGCCCCGGATGTCGAGCGAGACCTCCGCCAGCGGCTTCGGCGTCACCGCGGTGGAGACGGCCGTGGGGATGAGCGACAGGCAGAACAGGATGCCGGTGGCCATGAACAGCGTCGCGGTGGTGACGTCACCCGTGGCAACCACCATCTGCCCGCCCATGATCGCGGCGTAGGTCACCATCATGTAGACGCCGAACACGGTACCGCGGTTCTCGTTGGTGGCGCGCTCGTTGAGCCAGCTTTCGATGACCATGAACGCGCCGGCCATGGTGAAGCCGGTGAACGGGCGCAGCGCGATCCATACCGTCTCGTCGATGATCATTCCCGTCAGCAGCGCGATGATGGCGCCGGTTGCGGCGAATGCTCCGAACGAGCGGACATGGCCGACGCGCCGCACCAGCCGGGGCGCGAAGAAGCAACCGGCCACGAAACCCGCGGCCCAGGCCGAACCGAGAAGGCCGAGCGACGTGGTGGAGAATCCTTCCGCCTGTCCCCGCAGCGGCAGCAGCAGGCTGTGCAGCCCCGAACCGGCGAGCAGGAACATGGTGCCCAGCAGCAGCGAGACGATCGATCCGACGGTTGAGAGCATTCTTGCGGCCGGCCCCGTGGTTTGCTGGCGAAGGGTCTTCCGCGCGACTGGGCGCGCGGAAGCGAATGGTCGGTCAGCGGCGGAAGAGCGCCTCGGCGGCCGCCTTCGTGGTGCCCCGGGCGGCGAGCTCGGCTTCGATGCGGACGATCTCCTGCCGCAGCATGTTGATGCGCTCGGCCAGTTCGTCAACGGAGAGCAGCGAGATGTCCTGTCCGATCTCGTGCCTGCGCGGGGTCTTGACCGGCTCGTCGTCGAAAATGCCCATCGCGTCTCCTCCCTTTTGCGGATTCTCCGAGGTTTGCCTCTTTGTGGGGCAGCAGATTACATAGGCAAGGGCGTTCGAGGCAAATGGTTGAGGGGCGGTAACGGAGGAGAAGCATGCCCGAAGCGTCCAGACTGCCCGCCCAGATGACGGCGGTGGCGATCAGCGAGCCCGGAGGGCCGCTGGTGCTGAAGCCGGAGAAGCGCGACCTGCCCACGCTCGGTCAGGGCGAGATCCTGATCCGCGTCAAGGCGGCGGGCGTCAACCGCCCCGACATCCAGCAGCGCAAGGGGCTCTACCCGCCCCCGCCGGGAGCGTCCGACCTTCCCGGACTGGAAGCTGCGGGCGAGGTGGTCGCGCTCGGCGAGGGCGTGCACCGCTGGCAGCCCGGCGACCTGGTGACGGCGCTGACGCCCGGCGGCGCCTACGCCGAGTTCTGCCGCGTGCACGAGACGAACGCGCTGCCCATCCCGCACGGCTTCACCTTCACGGAAGCCGCGGCGGTGCCGGAGACGTTCTTCACGGTGTGGCACAACGTGTTCCAGCGCGGCCGCCTGCAGAAGGGCGAAACCTTGCTGGTGCATGGCGGCTCGTCCGGCATCGGCACGACGGCGATCCAGCTGGGCGCGGCCTTCGGTGCGAGGGTGATCGTGACCGCCGGCAGCGGCGAGAAATGCGAGGCCTGCCTGCAGCTCGGCGCGGACCACGCGGTCAACTACCGCGAGGTCGACTTCGTGCGCGCGGTGAAGGAGGCGACCGGCGGCAGGGGCGCCGACGTGATCCTCGACATGGTGGGCGGCGACTACGTGACCCGCAACTACGAGGCGGCGGCGGAGGACGGGCGCATCGTGCAGATCGCCTTCCTCGGCGGGGCCAGGACCGAGGCCGACTTCACGCGGCTGATGGTGAAGCGGCTGACCCACACCGGCTCGACCATGCGGCCGCGGCCGGTCTCGTTCAAGGCGCAGATCGCGGCCGAGCTGGAGGACAGGGTATGGCCGCTGATGGCGGAGCGCCGCATCGCGCCCGTCATGGACATGATCTTCCCGCTGAAGGAAGCGTGGCGCGCGCACGAGCGCATGGAGGTGGGGGAGCACATCGGCAAGATCGTGCTCGACGTCGCCTGACCGTTGAGGGTTGACCGCCCTTAACCGCCGGCGGCGCCGGCCCGCCGCTCGTCTCAGTGCGCCTCCGGTCAGTGCATGGTGAGCGGGCGCGCCTTCGCGGCGTGATCCTCCTTGGGCAGCAGGATCAGGTCGACCCGGTTGCGACCCTCGCGCTTGGCCGCGTAGAGCCGCTGGTCGGCGACGTGGTAGAGCTCCTCGAAGGTGAGCTGGCGGTCGAACACGGCGCCGCCCACGCTGGCCGAGAGCTGGTGGCGCAGCCCGGCCGGCGCGAACGCGATGCCCTGGATGGCGGCGCGGATGCGCTCGGCGACGCCGGCGGCGCGGCCGGGATCGGCATCCGGCAGGAAGACGCCGAACTCCTCGCCGCCCATGCGCCCGACCAGGTCGATGTCGCGCACGGTCTCGCGCAGGGTGCGCGAGATGAGCACCAGCGCCTCGTCGCCGCTGTCGTGGCCGAAGCGGTCGTTGATGTCCTTGAAATGGTCGATGTCGACGATGAGCAGCGCCCCCTCGGGCGCCGCCTTGCGCTGCTCCATGCGCTCCAGATAGCCCTCCACCATGGCGTTGAAGGCGCGCCGGTTGAGCAGCGAGGTCAGAGAATCGGTGGCCGCCACGTGCATGAGCTCGTGATGGGCGATGGCGAGCTCGCGCAGCTTCGACAGGGTGAAGTGCAGCAGCGGCGTGGCCAGCACCAGCGGGATGATGAAGTTGTTGATGCCGCCGGTGGTCCACACCCCGGTGGCGAAGTCGAAGGAATCGACGAAATAGGCGACGCCGATGCACAAAAGCG
>JAEYRU010000224.1 GCA_023435335.1 Pseudomonadota bacterium | reverse complement strand
CCCCCGGACCTGACGAAGGAGCGCGCTGCCGGCACCGTCGACATACGCCGCGCGCTGCTGGCCATCGACGCCGCCGTTCCGGCCGATCGCGTGGTCGTGCAGGATGGCGGCCGCTTCATGGTCGAAGGATGGAAAGCGGTGTCGGCGCCTGACCCGCGCTCCTACGTGCATACCGTCAACTCCGCCGCCATCGGGCACGGCATGGGCGAAGCATTGGGGGCAGCGCTGGCCGCCCCCGGCCGTCCGACCCTGCTGGTCGCGGGCGATGGCGGATTCATGCTGAACGGCTGGAGCGAGTTCGCGACCGCGGTGCGCGAGAAGCTGGACCTCGTCATCGTCGTCTGCAACGACGGCGGCTACGGCGCAGAGTACATCCAGTTCCGCCGCAAGCAGATGGATCCCGCGCTGTCCATCCTGCACTGGCCGGACTTGGCACCAATCGCCGTGGCCATGGGCGGCGACGGCGTGACCGTGCGCGCGGCTGACGACCTGTCCCGGGCCACCGATGCCATTGCGCGACGGACGAAGCCGCTGCTGATCGACCTGAAACTCGATCCCGAGAGCCTGTCGGCCATCACCCTGTAGCGACTGCCCGAGGCTCTTGCGCAGGGACGCGAGCCCTAGGCGTAAACCACCAACAGGTCCTTCGCGTCGATCTGGTCGCCTGCGGTGACCAGCACTTCCGCGATCGCGCCATCGCGCTCGGCGTGCAAGACCGTTTCCATCTTCATCGCCTCGATGGAGAGCAGCACGTCGCCCGCCTTCACCTGCTGGCCGACGGAAACCGCCACCGTCGACACGACACCGGGCATGGGCGCCCCTAGATGCGCCCCGTTGCCGGCCTCGGCCTTGCGGCGGGCCTTGCCGTTGGAAGCGCCATGCGCCCGGTCCGGCACCTTGATGCGGCGCGGCTGGCCGTTGATCTCGAAGAAGACGGTGACCATGCCCTTGTCGTCGGTCTCGCCGATGGCGAGGCAGCGGATAACCAGCGTCTTGCCGCGCTCGATGTCGACGAGGATCTCGTCCTCTGCCTTCATTCCGTAGAAGTAGGTCGGCGTGGGCAGCACGCTGACCGGGCCGTATTCCTCGCTGGCGGTGGCGAAGTCGGAAAAGACCTTGGGATACATCAGCGAGGAGGCGAATTCGAACTCGTCCGCCTCGCGCCCCAGCTTTTCCTCCAGCTCGCTGCGAAACTTGCCGAGATCGGCGGGCGCCAGCAGCGAGCCGGGGCGCACGGTGATAGGCTTGTCGCCCTTCAGCGCCTTCTTCTGCAGCCTCTCGGGCCAGCCTCCGGGCGACTGGCCGAGATCGCCTCTGAGCATCGAGATGACAGAATCCGGGAAGGCGATGTCGCGAGCCGGGTTCTCGACGTCCGCCACAGTCAGGTCCTGGCTGACCATCATCAGCGCCATGTCTCCCACGACCTTGGACGAGGGGGTGACCTTCACGATATCGCCGAACATCATGTTGACGTCGTGATAGGCCTGCGCCACCTCGTGCCAGCGAGTCTCCAACCCGAGCGAACGCGCCTGTTCCTTGAGGTTGGTGAACTGGCCGCCCGGCATCTCGTGCAGATAGACCTCCGAGGCCGGTCCCTTCAGATCGCTCTCAAAGGCGGCGTACTGGTTGCGCACCGCCTCCCAGTAGAAGGAGATGCGCCTGATCCAATGGGTATCGAGGCCTGTCTCCCGCTCCGAACCCTTCAACGCCTCCACGATGGAGCCGAGGCAGGGCTGCGAGGTGTTTCCGGACAGTGCGTCCATCGCGGCGTCAACGGCGTCCACGCCGCTGTCCACCGCCGCCAGCACGGTGGCGGCGGCGATGCCGGAGGTATCGTGCGTGTGGAAATGGATGGGCAGGTCCGTCGCCTCCCGCAGCGCCTTGAACAGCACACGCGCCGCGGCGGGCTTCAGCAGCCCCGCCATGTCCTTCACAGCGATGATGTGCGCGCCCGCGGCTTCCAGATCCCTGGCCAGGGCGACGTAGTATTTCAGGTCGTACTTTGCCCGTTCCCGATCGAGGATGTCGCCGGTGTAGCAGATCGCTGCCTCGCAGAGCTTGCCTTCGGCGCGCACCGCATCCATCGCGACGCGCATGTTCTCCACCCAGTTGAGACAGTCAAAGACGCGGAAGAGGTCGATGCCACCGGCGGCCGCCTGCTTCACGAAGTGCTGCACGACGTTGTCGGGATAGTTGGTGTAGCCGACGCCGTTGGCGCCTCTCAACAGCATTTGCAGCAGGATATTGGGTGCGCCCTCGCGCACCAGCGCAAGCCGCTCCCAGGGGTCTTCGGTGAGAAAGCGCATGGCGACGTCGAAGGTCGCGCCGCCCCAGCACTCGAGCGAGAACAGGCCGGGCAGAGCGCGCGCATAGACGCCGGCTATGCGCGCCAGATCGAAGGTGCGCATGCGGGTGGCAAGCAGCGACTGATGTCCGTCACGCATGGTGGTGTCGGTGACGAGCACGCGGTTCTCGTCGCGCATCCAGCGGGCGAACTTCTCCGGCCCGAGCCGGTCGAGCAACTGCTTCGTTCCGTCCTGCGGTGCCGCGTCGACAAAGGGTATCCGCGGCGGCGCGGCGTCGGCCTTCGGTTCGGGCCTGCCCCGCGTCTCGGGATGGCCGTTGACGCTGACATCGGCAAGGTAGTTGAGCAGCTTGGTCGCACGGTCCTTGCGCTTGACCTGGGTGAAGAGCTCCGGCGTCGAGTCGATGAACCGCGTCGTGTAGGAGTTGTCGCGGAATTTCGGGTGGTTGATGATCGCTTCAAGGAAGGTGAGGTTCGTCGCGACGCCGCGGATGCGGAACTCGCGCAGGGCCCGGTCCATGCGCTGCACCGCTTCTTCCGGGCGAGGCGCCCAGGCCGTCACCTTCTCCAGCAGCGGGTCGTAGAAGCGGGTGATCACCGCGCCCGAATAGGCCGTGCCGCCGTCGAGCCGGATGCCGAAGCCGGTCGCGCCGCGATAGGCGGTGATGCGGCCGTAGTCGGGGATGAAGTTCTGCTC
>JAEYRU010000067.1 GCA_023435335.1 Pseudomonadota bacterium | reverse complement strand
TCGCCTTCTGCGCCGCGGTCATCATCGCCGGCGCGCTCTATGGCTTCCTCTACCACACCCGCCAGGGGACCGCGGTCCGCGCCGTGGCGGCCGATCCCTCCTCGGCCCACCTGGTTCCAATCGACGTGGCGCGCACGGCCGCCATCGCATTCGCCCTGGGCGGCGCGCTGCCGGCCAGCGGCGGCCGGCACGCCTCTCGCAATCGCGCCAGCTCTTACCAGGCCGGCTTCTTGATCGGCTCGGCCGAGACGTCGAGACCGTCTGCCGACACCGCCACGAACACGCCGTTCTGCCACTGGCCGGTCGTGTAGACGTTCGGGTTGACGTTGTTCTCGAACTTGATCTCGCCGATCACGGTGTCGAACGTCCCGTTCTTGATCGCCTCCACCACCGCGGCCCGGTCCTTGGTGCCGGCCGCCTCGATGGCCTGCTCCAGAACCTGCAGGCCGGCATAGGTGGTCGCGCTGGCCCAGTAGTCCGGACCGGCGCCGCCGGCCGCAGCCTTGTGGCGCTCGATGTAGTCGGCGATCTTCGGGGCGTTCACGTCGATCCCGCCGATGCCCATGATGCCTTCGGCTGCGTCGGCGAAACGGCCGAGGAAGGGCGGGAAGGCCGTGCCCACGCCGGTGTAGAAGGCCCCGACTTCGAGCCCCTGGATCTGCGCCTGCTCGGTCAGGGCGAAGGTGTCGCCCGGATAGGAGAAGGCGATGAAGGCGTCGGGATTGGCAGCCTTGGCGCTGCTGACGATGGGCGCCACGTCCTGCGTGCCGAACGGATACGAGGTCTCATAGACGATCTCGAAGCCGGCAGCCGCCAGGGCGGGCTTGGCCGCTCCGACGAGTTCCAGTCCGAAGGCGTCGGCGACATGCACGAGCGCCACCTTGTTTCCGATGTCGCCCTTGTCCTTCAGTTTGGTCAGGGCCTGCACCGCGCCGTTGGCGAGCTGCGTGGCCGTGCCGAGCATCCAGAAGGAGTTCGGCCAACGCTTTGCGAATTCGGCCACGCCGTCGGTCGCTGCGCTCGTGGTGATGTGCGGATAGCCATGCTGGGCGATCATCGGGGCGGTCGCCACGTTGATGCCGGTCGAGTAGGGCGTGACGATGAAGTCGACCTGATCCTGCGTGGCGAGGCGCTGGATATTCTGGATCGCCGTCTCGGCGCTCGTCTGGTCATCGTACTCGACCAGCTCGAGTTTCATCTGCTTGTCGCCGACCTTCAGGCCGCCGCGCTCGTTGACCTCATTGATCCACATGTTGACGTTCGGCCAGTGTGTCATGGCCGCGCCGCCGGCCAGCGGCCCGGTCTTCGGCGCGCTGGCGCCGATCTTGATGGTTTCCTGCGCGAAGGCCGGCGCGCCGGCGATCGTCAGTGCCGCCGCAGAGGCGGCGAGGGCGATGAATGTACGTCTCAACATTTCAATTTCCTCCCAGTTAAGCAGAATGCTGGTCTCCGATGCTCACTACGCCGGCTTTCTTGCGAGCGCGTGAAATCCTCCTCCCGTCAGGCGAAGTGGATGGTTTTCGTCTCGACATAGTTATCGAGACCTTCCGGGCCGCCCTCGCGCCCCATGCCCGACTGCTTGAAGCCGCCGAACGGGTGCTTGGGGTCGACGATCATGCCGTTGACGGTGACGCTGCCCGTGCGCATGCGCCGCGCCACCCGATAGCCGCGCTCGGCATCGCCGGTGTAGACGGCGCCGCTCAGCCCGTAGGCCGAGTTGTTGGCTTTCGCCACCGCCTCGTCCTCGTCGCGATAGGTCAGCACCGACACGACCGGCCCGAAGATCTCCTCCTGCACGATCTTCATGTGGGGCGTGACGTCGGTGAAGACGGTCGGTTCCACGTAGAAGCCGCGGCTGAAGCCCTGCGGACGGCCGCCGCCGCAGGCAATGCGCGCGCCTTCGGCGCGTCCGGCAGCGATATAGCCTTCGACGCGTGCGCGCTGGCGCTCCATCGTGAGCGGGCCCATCTGCGTTGCCGGATCGAACGGATCGCCGACTTTGATGCCGGAAACGGCGCCGAGATAGAGGTCGAGGAATTCCTTCTCGCGGCTCTCGGGCACGAGGATGCGCGTAAGCGAGAAGCAGACCTGACCGGTGATCGGCATGGTATAGACCATCAGGCTGGGAAGTGCCGCCTTGAAGTCCGCGTCGTCGAGCAGCACGGCGGCCGACTTGCCGCCGAGTTCGAGGCTCACCCTGGCCAGACGGTCGGCGCAGACCGCAGCGATGTGCTTGCCGGCAGCAGTCGAGCCCGTGAAGGCGACCTTGTCGATCCCCTTGTGGCGGACGAGGTAATCACCGCCCTCGCGTCCGGCAGGGACGATGTTGAACACGCCGTCGGGAATGCCCGCGCGCTCGATGCACTCTGCGAGGATGTAGGCTTCCAGCGGGGTCTCCGGCGACGGCTTCGCCACCATAGTGCACCCTGCCGCGAGCCCCGCAGCAACTTTGTACGAGAGAAGCACCAGCGGGGCGTTCCACGGGGTGATCGCCGCGCAGACGCCGACCGGCTCCTTCACCACCCGCACTCGCCCGCCATCGTCGCGCTTCCTTTCGTCGACGAACGGGTAGGTTTCGATCAGGTCGGCGTAGTAGTTGAACAGCGTCGGATTCTGCCCCACCAGCTTCTTGGTCAGCATGATCGGCGCCCCGACCTGCAGCGTCCACGCATGCGCGATCTCGTCGAGCCGCTCGGTCAGCAGGGCGGCTACCTTGCGCAGGTAGCCTGCGCGTTCCGACGGCGCCATGCGCGGCCACGGACCGTTGTCGAAGGCGTCGCGGGCAGCCGCGACTGCCCGGTCGATGTCGGCCTGCCCTGCTTCGGGATAGGTTATGAGCAGTTCCTCCGTCACCGGAGAAACGACCTTCAGCGTCTGCTTCGAGATGGGGTCCATCCACCGCCCGTTGATGAAGAAGCGTTCCGGCGCCTTCGGCGCGCCGATGGACCTGTCCATGGCATTCATGATCTCACTCCCTTGCTCGACCGGCCGCAGGCGCCGTTGCGTGCGAACCGGAGCGCCGCAGGACGTCGAGGCAATGGCGGCTCCGCTTTCTCCCGCCTGCGGGCATCGTCGGTGCGGAGAATATGGCCTTTCGGCGCGGCTGTCATCGACGTTTCGTCGAGATTGTATACACAGTCACGTGTCCGCCGTGGGCAGTTCGACATAGGCGTTGGAGTTCTCCCCCAAGCCCGACCGAGGAATGTATACATCC
>JAEYRU010000084.1 GCA_023435335.1 Pseudomonadota bacterium | reverse complement strand
CGTCGGCGCGGCCGTTCAAGATCTTCGAGAACTTCATCTTCTTTCCGCCGGTCCTGAAGGCGAAGGCATTAGTCGACGGGGACGCGATAGGCACGCCTCTGTCCATCAGGCTCAAGAGCAATCCTGGCAAGAGCGCCACGGCATGGGACGTGCCGGTGGCAGCCAACGCCTGGCGTCAGGAAAAAAAGCAGTCAGGCGGCGGGCCGCTGGTCTTCGACGATGGCCACCACAAATTCGCACTTGCCTGGCATTTCATGGGCAATCCGGAGGCAGTGCATGCCTTCATCGGCCAGACGACCAGCTTGAAAGGAGCGGTTCTGGATGCGCCCTCGATCATCTCATTTCGCTTTTCCGGCGGAAGGATCGGCAATCTGGAGGTGGTCTATTCGCGCGAACTTGAAATCATCACCCGCCACTACGCCCAGGACGACCGCGTCGAGATCACTGGAACCAAGGGTGTCATCTGGATCAATTGCGGCCACGGCCGGCTCGGTGATCCGCCGCCGGTCATGCTCTACCGCGACGGCGTCGTGACCACCTACCACGACATGGCGACCGGCTGGGAAGAAAGCTTCGTGCTCTCCACTCGCCACTACATCGACGCGCTGAGCACGGGTGGAAAGCCTGTCTTGACGGCGGATGAGGGCCGCCAGGTGCTGCGTTTCGCCCTGGCAGCCGAGGAATCGGCCCGCCTAGGCAAGGCAATCGAATTCTCGCCCCTGGCGGGAGCGCACTGAGCCATGGATGCGTCGGCAGATCCATTTCCTGCAACGATCGAGGCTCGCGCCGCATGGCTGAGGCAGGCCGGCGGGCTGGAGGCGGCGATCGAGGCCGGGCGATTGAGCGCGCCGGTCACGTTGCCGCTGGCCGAGGCGCTCGTCCTTGGGTTGATGCGTCAGGGTGTGTGCAAGTTCCTGGCGGTCTTCGGGCACGGGTCGACCGCGCTGGGTGAGGTCCTGCGTGTCTACGAGCACGCGGGGCTGGTACGCTGCTGGCAGTTCCGCAACGAGGTCGAGATGGCCCATGCCGGCACGGCGTCGCGCTGGATCTATGGGGAGACCTGCGCCGTCGTGACGTCGATCGGACCGGGCGCCCTCCAAGCCATGGCGGGCTCGCTCGCCGCCGCCTCCAACGGCATCGGCGTCTACCATCTCTACGGAGACGAGACGACGCACGGGGAAGGCTACAATATGCAGCAAATCCCGAAGCCGGCGCAGGGCGTGTTCGGCCAGATCACGGCGCTGATGGGCCACTCCTATACATTGCACTCGCCCGCCGCGCTGCGCGACGCCCTGCGCAAGGGCGCGGGCGCCGTGTTCCATCCATGGAAGGCAGGGCCATTCTATCTCAACTTGCCGCTCAACACACAGCCTGCGCCGGTGACGCTCCGCCTCGATTCGCTTCCGGTTCGGCCCCGCTTCGCGGCGCAGGTGCCCGTCGGCGACGCGCCATTCGAAGAAGCCACGAAGCTCATCGCCGAGTCGTCTCGCGTGGCCATCAAGGCGGGGGGCGGTGCGCGTCAATTCTCGACCGAGGTGCGCCGGCTAGCGGAACTCTCCGGCGCCGTCGTGGTCGAAAGCCCGGGTTCGCCGGGCGTCATGCCCGATGCGCACCCGCAGAACATGCATGTGGGCGGCTCGAAAGGCTCGATCAGCGGCAACTATGCGATGGAAGAGGCTGACCTGCTGATAGTCATCGGCAGCCGCGCTGTCTGCCAGAGCGATTGTTCCGGCACAGGTTGGCCGAACGTGCGCTACGTCATCAACGTCAACGCAGACCCTCAGGACGTGCAGCATTACAACCGGACCGTTGCCCTGCAGGGCGACGCCGGCGCGGTGATCGCGCGGCTCTGCGAAGCGTTGCGACGTGCACACGTCCCGGTTGGCGGCGCCAAGGCCGAGTGGCTGGCGGAATGCCTCAACAAGAAGCTCGAGTGGCAGGATTTCAAGCGTAGGCAATTCGAGGCCGGTCCCTTGGATGATCCGGCCTGGGGCATGAAGATCCTGGCCCAGCCCCAGGCTATCAAGGTGGCGATCGATTTTTGCAGGTCTGTCGGCGCTCTGAAGATCTTTGACGCCGGCGACGTACAGGCGAACGGCTTCCAGATCGTCGAGGACGAAGGGCCGGGCGAGACCTTCACCGAAACCGGCGCCTCCTATATGGGCTTTGCCGTCTCGGCGCTTCTCGCAAGCGCGATCGCCGACACCGGCCGCTATTCGGTGGCATTCACCGGCGACGGCTCCTTCATGATGAATCCGCAGGTGCTCATCGACGCCGTCGAGCATGGCGTGCACGGAACCATCCTGCTTTTCGACAACCGCCGCATGGCGGCGATCAGTTCCCTGCAGGAAGCCCAGTACGGTTGTGACTTCCGTACCAGCGACGGCGTGGTTGTGGACTACGCGGCCATGGCCGCATCTGTCGCGGGCGTACGCGCCCTGAACGGCGGCACCACGCCTGAGAGCCTTACCGAGGCTCTGCGAAAGGCGCATGCCCACAAGGGCCTGAGCCTCGTTCACCTGCCGGTCTACTACGGCAGCCACCAGGCCGGCGGGATGGGCGCCTATGGACGCTGGAACGTCGGCAACTGGTGTGACGACGTTCAGGCGCGCTACCGCAACATGGCAATCTGACGAGCCGCAACGATCATCAGGGAAGGATACGATGTACGAGAGATACGGCCTGTTGATCGGCGGCAAATGGCGCGCGTCCGCGGAGGGTACGGCGGTCGATGTGTTCAGCCCGGCGACGGAAGAACTTGTGGGCACCGTGCCGGCTGCTGGCGACGAGGACATCGCGGCGGCGCTGGACGCCGCGCAGCGCGGCTTCGACCTTTGGCGTCACGTCCCCGCATGGAGCCGAGCGGCGATACTGCGCAAGACGGCGGACCTGCTGCGCGAACGCGCCGACGACGGCGCCCGTGTAATGAGCACCGAGACCGGCAAGCCGCTGGCCGAGGCACACGCCGAGATCAACGCCTCTGCCGATCAGTTCGAATGGCATGGAGAGGAGGCGAAGCGCATCTATGGCCAGACGATTCCGGGCAGGGCCAGTGACGAGCGGCTGAGCGTCATCTATCAGCCGGTGGGGCCCTGCTTGGCGCTTTCGGCGTGGAATTTCCCTGCGTTGCTCCCCGCCCGAAAGATTGCTGCCGCGCTGGCTGCCGGATGTTCGGTGATCGTGCGGCCGGCCTCCGAAGCGCCGGGTTCCTGCTTGGTACTGGCGCAAGCATTGATTGATGCCGGCTTGCCGGCGGATGTGCTCACCGTGCTCAGTGGCGAACCCGTGCCGCTTGTCGAGAAACTCATCGCCTCTCCGGTGATCCGCAAGGTGTCGCTGACCGGGTCTGTGCCGGTCGGAAAGGAGATTCTGCGCCAGTCGGCCGCCGGCATAAAGAAGGTCACCCTCGAGCTCGGCGGCCATGCGCCCGTAATCGTGCATGCGGATTTCGACCCGGTCGCCGCCGCCCAGAAACTGGCCGCGACGAAATTCCGGAACTGCGGCCAGGTGTGCATTTCGCCGAGCCGCTTCTATGTACACGAATCCATCGTCGGACCGTTTGAGCAGGCGTTTGCGTCCTATGCCAAGAATCTGACGGTGGGGAACGGGCTGGCCGAAGGCGTGACGACCGGGCCGATGATCCGCCGCCGGTCGCTGGAAAATGCGCTGCGGATGGTGGAGGACGCAATGGCGCGGGGCGCCCGGTTGCTCGCTGGCGGCACGAGGCCACCCGGGCTCGAGAAGGGACATTTCCTGGCGCCGACGGTGCTGGCCGACGTACCGGAAACGGCAGCGATCATGCGCGAGGAACCGTTTGCGCCGGTGGCGCCGATCGCGGCGTTCACCGATCTGGACGATGTGATCGCTCGAGCCAACGCGACGCCGTTCGGCCTGGCGGCGTATGTATTCAGCCACGACGCAGCACTCGCCGCCGAGACGGCCGAGGCGCTTGAGGCTGGCATGGTCGGCATCAACGAGACGCTGCTGGCGACGGCGGAAGCCCCCTTCGGCGGTGTAAAGGAAAGCGGGTTCGGGCGCGAAGGCGGATCGCTTGGAATCCTGGACTACCTGACGCCGAAGTACATTCGGCACAAGCTGGTGCGCGGAGGCGTCGATGCCTGACATTGCAGGGCGAAGGCCCAAGGGCCTCGACAACGGACTTACCAACTACGGTGACCGCGATTTCGCGCGATATTTGCGCCGCTCGTTCGCAAAGTCGATGGGCTATAGCGACGCCTCGCTCGATAAGCCGATCGTCGGCATCTGCTACACCGAGAGCGGCTTCAACAACTGCCATAGGCATTTCCCGGAGATGCTGGAGGCAGTGAAGCGTGGCGTGCTTGCGGCGGGTGCGCTGCCCGTACCCTTTCCTGTAATCTCGCTAGGTGAGGTGTTCCTCAGCCCCACCTCGCTCGTCTATCGCAACCTCATGGCGATGGCCGTCGAGGAGATGATCCGCTCCCAGCCGATGGATTCGGTCGTCTTGATGGGCGGCTGCGACAAGACGGTCCCGGCGCTGCTGATGGGAGCGGCCTCGGCGGGAAAGCCGGCGGCGATGATTGTCGCCGGGCCGATGATGACCGGGCGGCACCGCGGCGAAAGGCTGGGCGCCTGCACCGATTGCCGCCGCTTCTGGGCGAACTTCCGGGCAGGAAGCGTCAGTGAGACCGAGATCAATCAGGTGGAGGGGCGGCTGGCGGTTACAGCCGGCACCTGCGCGGTGATGGGCACGGCGAGCACGATGGCACTGATCGCCGAAACGCTCGGTTTCCTCATCCCCGGCACGGCGGCCATTCCCGCCGTCCATGCCGACAGATTGCGGGCATCCGAGGAAACCGGCGCGCTCGCCGCCCGCATGGCTGCCTCGGGCGGACCGACCCCAGATCGGTTGATCACGAGAAAGTCGGTCGAGAACGCAATCCGCGTACTGCTTACTGTTTCCGGTTCCACCAACGCCGTTATTCATCTCGCCGCGATTGCCGGTAGGCTCGGCATCGATATCGACCTGGCGCGTTTCAACGAACTGAGTGACGAAACGCCGGTGTTGGTCGACCTGAAACCGGTCGGCTCGGGCTATATGGAAGACTTCCATACCGCCGGCGGCCTCGATGGCGTGCTGCGCGGTATTGCGGACAAGCTCAACGTGGAATGTGCGGATGTAACGGGCCGAACGATCGGCGAACGACTCGCGACGCCGCTGGCAGACCCGATCGACCAGCGCGTCATCCGCCCGCCGGAGTCGCCGGTAAGCCGAGTTGGCGGTCTGATCGCCCTAACGGGCACGCTTGCACCACAGGGAGCCATCCTGAAGCGAGCGGCCGCAACCCCATCGCTACTCGAACATGAAGGCCGCGCTGTCGTGTTCACCTCACTGGAGGATCTCGCCCGGCGCATCGACGATCCGGATCTTGATGTGAACGCCGACGACATCCTGGTGCTGCAGAATGCGGGGCCGCGCAGCGCCTCGGGCATGCCGGAGGCCGGCTACCTTCCGATCCCGAGGAAGCTTGCCCGCCAGGGCGTCAAGGACATGGTCCGCATTTCCGATGCGCGGATGAGCGGCACCGCTTTCGGGACGATCGTACTGCACGTCACGCCCGAAACCGATGCGGGTGGGCCACTGGCCTATGTGCGTAACGGCGACCGCATTCGACTGTCGGCGGCGCGAAAGAGCATCGACCTCCTTGTGCCGCCTGACGAACTGTCTCGACGCCAGCCGGCAGGACGCACGGAAGAGCCTGCACGGCGCGGGTACGCCATGCTTTACCACCGGTCCGTGATGCCCGCGACGGCGGGGTGCGACTTCGACTTTCTTATGCCTGCCCGCGAATAGCTGTCGCGAGCGAGATTGCCCTCTCTGATCGACCTGCAGGGAGTGTGTCGTGTACGGGCCCCCGATCCCTGTTGACTCCCCACGATATAAATCCTACGAAACCCTACATTCTAGATTCTATAGAATGTAGGGTTGGAGCTGATGTGACATCCGCGGGCAAACCGTCGGAGCAGTTACGCAAGGGAGGATTGCATGCATCGATTCAATAGGGCCCCCGGCTCGGTGTCCCGGCGCGCGCTTATGGCCGCCGCCGCGGTCACAATCACCGCAGCGATGGGCGGCAGCACCGCCAGCGCACAGGACAAGGGCCTCGGGACGCCCGATCAGCCGGTCGAGGTCAGGATGATCGCCAACGAGGCGTTTGCCAACCAGTGGCAGACCCTGATGGTGCCCGAGTTCAACAAGCATTATCCAAACATCAAGGTCACGATTGATGGCGTGCCGTATGTCGAACTGCTTGCCAAGAGCATGCTCGACGCAACCGGCCCGAGCCCGACCTACGACATCATCATCGCCGACGATCCGTGGGTCCCGCAGCTTGCCGAGGTCGGCGCCCTGATGGATCTGAAGAGCCCCGAGGCGGCGGCGTGGACCGATGCAGGCTACGACTGGGACGACTTCAACGCCGCACCGCTGGCCGCGGGCGAATGGAAGGGCGTGCAGTACGGCGTGCCGCTGCGCTCCAACATGCTGATGATGTTCGTCAACAAGGCGCTCTACGAGAAGGCGGGCATACCTGTGCCGACGCCGGACCTGACATGGGAGCAGTATCTCGAACAGGCGCCGAAGCTGGTGCAGGACACCGACGGCGACGGAAAGATCGACGCCTGGGCGATCGACACCTATTTCGTGCGCGAGCCGCTGACCCCAACCATCTGGCAGACGATCATGAATTCGAACGGCGGCAGCCTGCTCGACGAGAACGGCAAGCCCGCCTTTAACAACGAGATCGGCGTTGCGGCGCTGGAAACCCACAAGAAGCTGCTCGAGTTTGCACCGACGGGCGCGGTCAGCCACGGCTTCTCCGAGTCCCTGCAGGCCTTCCGACAGGGGCTGGTGGCTACGATGTTCCAGTGGGGCAGCGTTTACAAGGGTTCGGCGATCGACGAGAAGACGACCACGCTGAAGCCCGAGCAGGTGGGCATCCAGGTCCTGCCCGCGGGTTCGACCGGCCCCGGCGCGCATCGCGGCATCTGGAACGGCACGGTCTCATCCAAGAGCGAGAACAAGCAGGCCGCCTGGACCGTGATCCAGTGGCTCAGCTCGAAGGAGGGCGAGGCCTGGCACGCGGCCAATCTCGGCGTCTTTCCTGCACGCAAGTCGACCCTCGCCTCCAAGCCGTCGGAGCAGTGGCTCGAGCCGGTCTTCACTGCACTCCAGCAGGCCTATGATGCCGCCGAGAAAGGCAAGATGTGGCGTATTCGCCATCCGCGCTCCGACGCCGCACAGCAGATCCTCGCCGACGAGCATTCCCGGTTCATGGCCGGCCAGATCAGCGCGGCCGAGGCCCTGCAGGTCGCGGCCGACAAGATCGCGAAGGTTCTCGACTGATCCGTCGGAACGGGGAGGGCATCGCCATGAGCACGATGACGGCAACGGGCGCGCGACCCCGCATGTGGACGAAGCTGGCCGACGTGACGTCGCGCTGGGCGTTCATGGGGCCCGCCGCCGTCATCCTCGGGGCGATGCTCGCCTATCCGATCTTCTATACGATCGAGATCAGCTTCTCCCGTTTCGACCTGATGACCTTCAGCGCGGTCGAATGGATCGGGTGGGAGAATTATGCGCACGTGCTCGCTGACTACCGATTCTGGTCGTCGATGAAGGTGACCCTGGTCTATCTGATATTCGCCTTGCCGCTTCAGATCGTCCTGGGATTCGGCATTGCTTTCCTCATCAATGCCGATTGGCGCGGACGCGGCACCGTTCGCGCCCTCTTCATCATTCCGATGGTCGTGGCCCCCGTGGTTGCCGGCGGCATATGGCGCATGATCCTCGACCCGCTCTGGGGCATCATGAACTGGTTCATCGGCCTGTTTGGCTTCGCCCCGCTCGACTGGTTCGGCGACCCCAATCTCGCGATGGCCGCCATCGTCATCATTGACACCTGGCGGTGGACACCCTTCGTCGTACTGATCGCCACCGCCGCGCTGCTATCGTTGCCGCGCGACCTATTCGAGGCGGCCGAGATCGACGGCGCTAACTGGTGGTCCATGCTGTGGTCGATCACGTTGCCGCTGCTCGTGCCGATCATCGCCGCCACCTTCGTCGTTCGCTGGTTGGGCGCGGTCAAGATGTTCGATATCGCGCTTGCTGCCACCTATGGTGGCCCGGGCGGTGCGACCAACGTCATCAATCTCTTCATCTACGAGGAGGCTTTCCGTTCGCTGCGCTTCGCAGAATCCGCGGCGATGGCCGTGATTGTCCTGGTGCTTACGATGGTGCTCACGGGCATCTTCCTGCTCGGCACGCGCAAGCTGGAGGGACGCTATTGACCGCCGCCGCGCTTCAGGCGCCGATGCGGCGCAGATCGCGGCTCGGCCGGCGGGTCCGGATTGCCGCCGGCGTACTCGCCTGCATCGTCTTCCTGTTTCCTGTTTTCTGGATGGTGTTGAGCTCGTTCAAGGAACAGCGCGACATCTTCACCATGCCGCCAACGCTGTTCTTCACGCCGACGCTCGAAACCTACGTAAGCTACATGCAGCGGGCGGACATATCGCGACGCCTCCTCAATACCATCATCGTCGCTGTGGGATCGGGTTTACTCTCGATTGTGGTGGGCGCCATGGCCGGCTATGCGCTGGCGCGGATCAGGTTGAGGGGGGCTGGAACCATCGGCGTGCTTATTCTTCTGTCGCGCGGCGTGCCGCCTATCGCCCTCGCGGTGCCGATGTTCCTCGTCGCCCGTTCGCTGGGCGTGACCGACATGCACATCACGCTGATACTCGCCTATTGTACCTTCCTCATTCCCTACGTGATGTGGCTGATGCGCGGCTTCTTCCTGGCGTTGCCGAAGGAGCTGGAAGAATCCGCCATGATCGATGGCTGCAGTCGCTTCGGTGCCTTCTTCAAGATCATCGTGCCGATCTCGATGCCGGGGCTTCTGTCAACGATGATCTTCAGCATGATCCTCGCCTGGGAGGAGCTGCTCTTCGCCCTCGTGCTGACCAACCGCTACGCCTCGACGATTCCGGTGGCTATCGCTGGCATCGCCGGCGACACGGTGAACGGCGCGAACTGGGGCGCACTGACGGCGGTCGGTACCATTACCGTCATCCCTGTAGTGGTCTTTGCGCTGTTGGTGCAGAAGTGGCTGATCCAGGGGTTGGCCGATGGCGCAACAAAGGGATGAATCGAATGACCGACCAGGACCGGCGGGGGGCATGATGGCGCAGCCACATATCTATCTTTCCAAGGCGGATCTGGCACGCCGGCATATCGAGGAGTTGATCATCTCTCGAACAGTCAAGCCGGGCGATCGCATCACGACACGCGAAATCTCCGAAGCACTCGGCATCAGCGAAACGCCGATCCGCGAGGCCATTCGCAGCCTCGCGTCGGAGGGCTGGCTTGAGGTCCAGATGCATGTCGGGGCTGTCGTTGCAAGTGCCGGGCGCGATCAGCTTCGCGAGATCTATGCACTACGCGGACTCATCGGTGCGCTGGCCATCGAGATGGGCGCGGCAAGCTACAACGCCAAGCGTCTGGCGCAGATCGACGCCAACATTGAAGCGGCGACAAGCGCGGTCGAGGCGCAGGACGCCGCACGATACATCCAGCTCAACCACGAGTTCCACACCCTGCTGTATGACACGCCGCACTCGCAGTGGTCGCTGCGCATGCTGATGAACCTCAGCGCGCTCACGTCGGTGCATAGTGGCTTCAAGGTGATCTCCGGCCGTATGGCCGAGTCGCTCGCCGAGCATAAGGCGATCCGGGATGCCATTCGCGCAGGCGAGTTCGAAGGTGCGGCTGCCCTGGTCAAGCTGCACGAGCGCGCGGCCTACGAGGCGATCACGCGTGAACTAGAGCCAGACAGCCCCGTCAAGTCCAAGAGCGTCGGTTAGCCGGACGCGCACGAAACGAACCGGCGGCAAGCCGGAATGCAATAAGAGAGAAATAATCGCCATGGGCACAGTCGCGATCCGGAGCGTCCGCAAGAATTACGGGCAGGTCGAGGTAATCCACGGTGTGTCGATCGACATCGCCGATGGCGAGTTCGTCGCCCTGGTCGGGCCGTCGGGCTGCGGGAAGTCGACCCTGCTGCGCATGATCGCAGGCCTGGAGGAGATCACAGGCGGTGAAATCGCCATCGGTGACCGCGTCGTCAACGAGGTGGTGCCGAAGGATCGCGATATCGCGATGGTATTCCAGAACTATGCGCTTTATCCGCACATGAACGTTCGCGACAACATGGGCTTCGCGCTGCGCCAGCGCCGGTTGCCGCGCGCCGAGATCGATGCCCGCGTGAAGGACGCGGCGCGCATCCTTGGTCTCGACCAGTTGCTCGATCGCAAGCCGCGCGCGCTGTCCGGCGGACAGCGGCAACGCGTCGCCATGGGCCGCGCGATCGTGCGCCAGCCTAATGTATTCCTGTTCGACGAGCCGCTTTCCAATCTCGACGCCAAGCTGCGCGTGCAGATGCGCTCGGAATTGAAGGAACTGCATCAGCGTCTGGGCGTGACCACTGTATATGTCACGCACGATCAGATCGAGGCGATGACACTTGCCGACCGCGTCGTTGTCATGAACGGTGGCGTCGTCGAACAGATGGGTCCGCCGCTGGAACTCTACGATCGGCCCGAGAGCCTGTTCGTCGCCGCCTTCATTGGCTCGCCCCCGATGAACTTTGTCGAAGGCTTTGTCGAAAGCGGCCAGACGCTCTTGCTCGACGACGGGGCAAGCCTGGCGCTGCCGATACCGCTCCCGGGCGCGGATCGCGTGACGATCGGTGTGCGGCCGGAGCATCTATCACTGGGCGAGACAGGCTGGCCGGCCATCGTAGCAGTGATCGAGCCGACCGGGTCGGAAACCCAGATCACGGCGCGCATGGGCGATCATGTGATCCGGGTCCTCATTCGCGGCAGAACTGAGGTTAGGCCGGGCGACCTGAT
>JAEYRU010000076.1 GCA_023435335.1 Pseudomonadota bacterium | reverse complement strand
GCCCAGGTCATGATCTCGACGATTTCCTCCAGCGTACCGATGCCGCCGGGCAATGCCACGAAGGCGTCCGACTTCTCGAACATGATGTGCTTGCGGGTGTGCATGTCCTCGGTGACGGTCAGGTCGTCGATCATGTCGGGTTCCTCGCCGCTTGCCTCCTTGTCCAGGAGGAACCGGGGGATGATGCCGCTGATCACACCTCCGGCAGAATACGCCCCGCGCGCGACCGCACCCATGATGCCTTTGGTGCCGCCACCGTAGACCAGGCGCAGCCCGTGGCTCGCGATGGCGCGGCCGAGCGTCTCGCCCGCATTCAGGTAGGCTTCGCTGCGGCCCGGGGAAGAGCCGCAATAGACGCAGATGGACTTGATCTCGCTCATGCTGCTCATAGGCGTCAGCGCCTGTGCAAGGTCAAGGCTTTCCCGGCTTTTTCTTGTGGCGCTTAAGAAAACGCGTTAGGTCTGCGCAAGGCTTAGGGAACGGAACAGACGATATGGTGATCAACTCACTGAAGGCGGTCTTCTTCATAGCCGGCGGGGCGGTTGTGGCGGGAGGCGCCGCCTACGTGACCGGCGCGCTTGACGGTTTCCTCCCCCGGAAGCCCGCCGAGATCGCCTCGCTTCCAAGTCCCCAGCCAGTTCCGACAGCGGTTCAACCGCAGGCGGTTGCGCCGAAGGTTGACGGAGGGGTCGCCCCAGCCCTCGAAGAGGCTGCCACGCCGCAGGAGGCGCAGCCCGAAGTGGTCGTTCCGACATTCGACATCGTGCGCGTCGAACCGGACGGCTCGCTGGTGATCGCCGGTCGCGCGGCGCCTGTCGCAAACATCGAGATTGTCACCGGCGCGACGGCGATCGGACGGGGCGAAACGAACGAGTCCGGCGAGTTTGCCATCGTGCTCGACAGGCCGTTGAAGCCGGGCGACTACACCATCGTGCTGCGCTCGACGACACGTGATGCGATCGTCGCCACGTCGAGTGAGTCTGCGATCGTGTCCATTCCCGAGCATCCGAGCGGCCAGGTCCTGGCGCTGGTCGAACAGCCCGGAGCTCCGAGCCGCCTGATCACGGTTCCCGAAGCGCCCGCGCGGAAGCAGGATAGGCCGACGGCGTCCGAACAGCCCGTCGCCGAGGCCCCCGCCGGCAGTGCCGCTCAAAAGGAGACCCCCAGCGCGTCGGCGCAAAGGGAGGCAATCGCCCAAGGAGAGGTATCGGACGCCGAAGGCGAGCCGGTTGGCGCGGACACAGAAGAGGAAGATCTGGCCGGCGCTCCGGCTGTCGAGACCCCGACGGCCGAGGAGCCGCAGGTCGCCGCCGCCGCACCGGCACTGGCGCGGGAACAGGTCGCGGTTCAGGCCGGCGCGCAGCGCATCGCTGTAGAGGCGGTGGAGATTGAGGGCAGTCGGGTCTTCGTTGCCGGCCGCGCCGAGGTGGGTTCGCGCGTGCGGGTGTATGCCAACGATATTCTGCTCGGCGATGCGCAGACATCCGATGGTGGCCGCTTCCTTGTGGAGGCTGAGCGCGACCTGCCGGTAGGTGACTATATCGTGCGGGCGGACCTGCTCGGCCGCAATGGCGAGGTGCTTGCGCGCGCGGCCGTGCCTTTTGCGCGCGAGCCGGGCGAGTCAGTGGCCGCCGTGGCCGCTCTCGAGCAGCCTGCGGTGACGCATCAGCCTGCACCACAGGCGCAGGCGCCGCAGGCGCAGTCGGACGGCGCTGCGGCAGGTTCGGGGGCCGGACAGGCTAGCGCGCAACAGGAGGTGGCCAGCGCTCCCGCCGCCCCGGTTGCCACGGATTCCGCCCCTGCCGCGCAATCCGAGACTGCCCCTAACACCGACGTGACGGGACCGAAGCTGCAGAGCGTCGCCGGCTCGGTGATCATCCGCCGCGGCGACACGTTGTGGCACATCTCCAAGCGGGTCTACGGGCAAGGCGTTCGCTACACGACCATCTATTTGGCCAATCAGGACCAGATAGCCGATCCCGACCGTATCTGGCCGGGCCAGATATTCAGTGTCCCCGACAAAACCGACAGGGGCGAGGACGCCGACATGTCCACGATTGCCGACCGTATGCCCGAAGGGCAGGCCGAAACGCGCTAGCCCGGAGGCGAGCCGCACCGGGGCGACAGCGTCGCGCGAAGGGTGCGCACATTTCCGTTTGCAATCGGACAATCCATCGTATATCGGCGATAAACGATGAAGGACCGAGGGTTACAGACGGAAATGCTTGCCGGCCGACTTGCCGCACTCGGGCATCCGGCCCGGCTCGAAATACTGCGTTATTTGTCCGAGATGGAGCACTGCTGCTGCAAGGACGTCGTGAGCCGCCTCGACCTTGCCCAGTCCACCGTATCTCAGCACCTTAAGGTTCTGGTGGAAGCTGGGTTGGTGCAATTGACGCCCAATGGCCAACGCTCGCTCTACCGAATCGACCGCGAGGCGCTGTCCGGCCTGTCCGACTCGTTCGGCCGGCTTCTTTCGACCTGCTGCGCCCCCGGCGCCAAACGATAACCAACAACGGGATAGCCCGCGTTGCCAGCCAAGACCGTCTCCGCCGAATCCGACTCCATGTTCGCCACGCTGCGTAACCTCTGGCCCTACATGTGGCCGGCCGGGCGCACAGACCTGAAGGCGAGGGTCGTCTGGGCGACCGTCTTCCTCGTGGTCGCCAAACTGGTGCTGATGCTGGTGCCCTATTTCTTCAAATGGGCGACCGACGCGCTCGACGGCGAACTGGAGGCTCCGGGCTGGCTGCCGCCGGTCCTGATCGCACCCGTGATGCTGGTGATCGCCTACAACGTCGTGCGCGTGGTTCAACTGGGCTTCAACCAGTTGCGGGACGCGCTTTTCGCCAGCGTGGGTCAGCACGCGGTGCGCCAGCTTGCCTACCGCACCTTCGTGCACATGCACCGGCTCTCGCTGCGCTTCCATCTCGAGAGGCGAACCGGCGGGCTGTCGCGCATCATCGAGCGCGGCGTGAAGGGCATCGAGACGATCGTGCGCTTCACCATCCTTAATACAGCCCCCACGGTGCTGGAATTCGCGCTGACAGCGGCGATCTTCGCCTTTGCCTATGGCTGGATCTACGTGGCGGTGATCGCGGTCACCGTCGCCCTCTACACCTGGTTCACGGTGCGGGCGAGCGACTGGCGCATCGTCATCCGCAAGCAGATGAACGACAGCGACACCGACGCGAACACCAAGGCGGTCGATTCCCTGCTCAATTTCGAGACGGTCAAATATTTCAACAACGAGTCGATGGAGGCCGAGCGCTTCGATCGCTCGATGGCCCGCTACGAAGTGGCGGCGACCAAGACGTGGACTTCGCTTGGCTGGCTGAACTTCGGCCAGGGCGTCATCCTCGGCATCGGCATGGCCATCTGCATGGGCCTGTCGGCGTGGGAGGTGCAGCGGGGCTCGCAGACGCTGGGCGACTTCGTCTTCATCAACGCGATGCTCATCCAGCTTTCCATCCCGCTCAACTTCATAGGTTTCATCTACCGGGAGATTAGGCAGGGCTTGACCGACATCGAGGCGATGTTCGACCTGCTCGACGTGCCGGAGGAGGTCCAGGACCGTCCTGGGGCCGTTCCGCTCAAGGTGAACAAGGGCACCGTCCGCTTCGAGGACGTGCATTTTTCGTATGATGCCGATCGACGAATCCTGAAAGGCATTTCCTTCGAGGTACCGGCCGGAAAGACGGTGGCGATTGTCGGCCCGTCGGGAGCAGGCAAGTCGACGATTTCGCGGCTCATCTTCCGCTTCTACGACATCCAGTCGGGCCGCATCCTGATCGACGGGCAGGATATCCGCGACGTCACCCAGGAGAGCCTGCGCGCCCAGATCGGTATGGTGCCGCAAGACACCGTGCTCTTCAATGACACGATCTCCTACAACATCCGTTACGGCCGCATTGGCGCGAGCGAGGAAGAGGTGACCGAGGCGGCGCGGCTGGCCCAGATCGGCGGCTTCATCGAGAGCCTGCCCGAAGGGTACCGCACCATGGTGGGCGAGCGCGGCCTGAAGCTCTCGGGCGGCGAAAAGCAGCGCGTGGCCATCGCGCGCACCATCCTGAAAGCTCCTCCGATACTGATGCTCGACGAGGCGACATCGGCGCTCGACACGCAGACCGAGCAGGAGATCCAGGCCGCCCTCGATGTCGTCAGCCGTGGCCGCACCACGCTGGTCATTGCGCACCGGCTGTCCACCGTCATCTCGGCCGACGAGATCATCGTCCTGAAGGACGGGATGATCGCCGAGCGCGGCACGCACCGCGACCTGCTCGCGAAGGAAGGCCTCTACAAGTCCATGTGGGACCGCCAGCGCGAGGCGACGGAAGCCGAGGAGCGCCTGCGCATCGCCCGCGAGGAAGACGAGTTGGGCATCGTCGTGCGCCGCCGGACGTCCGAGGTTGCGCCGGGCGAATAGGGGGCGCTCTCCAGCTTTTTTTCTGCCGGGTTCTCGGTCTAGCCGGGCGACCGGCAGAACCGCTGCGCCCCGTCTGCATTGCTCCTCGTGGAGCTTTTCGCTAAGCAGGCCGTTCTTCAACCGGAGAGCGCCGAACGCGATGAACCTGGCTGACACGATCCGCAACACGCTGGTCCCGATCCACAGGGAGGGCTACCCCTTCATAGCCGGCTTTGCCGTTGCTACGCTGGTACTTGGCCTGGTCTGGGGGCCCCTGTTCTGGATCGGCCTGATCCTGACCGGTTGGTGCACCTACTTCTTCCGCGATCCCGAGCGTGTCACACCGGTGGACGACCGGCTGATCGTCAGCCCTGCCGACGGCATCGTATCCTTCGTGGGCCCGGCCGTGCCACCCCGCGAGCTGGGGCTCGGCCCGGCCGAGATGACGCGGGTTTCGGTCTTTATGAACGTATTCTCCTGCCACGTTAACCGCTCGCCGGTGCGCGGCCGCATCCAGCGCATCGAGCACCGCCCCGGCAAGTTCCTCAATGCCGAGATGGACAAGGCGAGCAGTGAAAACGAACGCAACGGCCTGGTGATCGAAAGTCCCAACGGGACGGTCGCGGTCGTGCAGGTGGCGGGACTGGTTGCCCGCCGCATCGTCTGCTGGGCCGAGGCGGGGACGGATACTGCTATCGGGGAACGGTTCGGCCTGATCCGCTTCGGTTCGCGGCTCGATGTGTATCTTCCGGCCGGCGCTGCTCCCCGCGTTGCCATCGGCCAGACCTCGGTAGGCGGCGAAACCATTATCGCCGAGTTCGGCGGCGATCTCGCCAGCCCGCTCGTGCGGGTATCCTGAAGGCGGGTCGATGAGAAAGCCCAGGAAAGCAGGGCCCAGCAGGAGTTCAAGCGCGGGGCCTGGCATCCGCGAGATACCGCTGAGGCTGGTGATCCCGAACATGATCACCGTGCTGGCGATCTGCGCCGGCCTGTCGGGCGTGCGGCTGGCGTTCGAGGGGCGTTTCGAGCTTGGCGTGGCCATGCTCCTGATCGCCGCCTTTCTCGATTTCATCGATGGAAGAACGGCACGGCTCCTCAAGGCCTCCTCGAAATTCGGCGCGCAGATGGATTCGCTCGCCGATATCGTGAACTTCGGCGTGGTGCCGGCGCTGGTGCTCTATGCCTATGTTCTGGAACGCGCGGGCTCCGTCGGCTGGATCGCCGCGCTGCTTTTCGCAATTGCTTGCGCGCTCAGGCTCGCGCGTTTCAACGTGATGTCGGAGGATCCCGACCGGCCCGCCTGGCAGGCGGATTATTTCGTGGGAGTGCCCGCGCCGGTCGGGGCCGTGCTGGCGCTCCTGCCGATCTATCTGGGTTTCGTCGGAGTGCCGCTCGCCACACCGTTTGCCCTCGCAGCCTCCGCCTACACTGTATTCATCGCGCTTTTGATGATCAGCCGCATCCGTGTCTATTCCGGCAAGGGACCGCGCAAGAGCATCAGCCGCGATTACGTTTTGCCATTGATATTCCTCGTGGTCCTCTACGTGCTGCTGCTCTTCAACTACACGTGGTACACGCTGACAGCGTCCTGCGTGCTCTACCTGCTGCTGCTGCCCCTGAGCATGCGCGCCTATGCGCTGCGCGAACGTAGTGAGGCGAGTGAGGCGAAGGGAGCCGATGCCTGACGGCCTCAGGTGGCGTTTGCTTCGAGCACCCGATCATAAAGCGCGCCCGCCATCGTCGCCTGTTCCCGCGGTGAACGTGTCACGAGTTCCGTAATCGTCAGTGGTTCGAGGGCATGAATGCGCAGCTTCGCAAGTAGCCTTCGGGGTGCCGACTGCCCACTTTCCAACGCATAAAGGGTCTGCCGCGATCCCTGGACGGAGACGGGCACGATTCTCGCGCCGGCAGCGGCGGCGATGCGGGCCACGGCCCGGTATAGCCTGTAGGCCCGGGTATCGGGTACGATGCCGTCGGGAAAATACACTGCGAGGCGCCCACGCCCCTTGAGGTGACGAACAAGCCTGCGGCTTACGAATACGTGGGACGCGTTGAACGCTATGGTGCGGGCCATCTCCCGCCACGGCTCCAGCCATAACGAGCGTGCCGATCCTGTGTCGAGAATATGCAGAGTGTCGGAAGGCAGCAGCGAAAGCATCAGGGCCGGGTCGAGACGCGATTGATGCAGCACCGCGTAGATGACCGGCGGCTCGGTTCGGCTATGCGCGAGTGCCCCATCGTCAATGCGATGCAGGAATCGGATAGGCAGGTGGAGGAATGCCTGGTGGAAGCTGAGCTTGCGCGCCGAGGCGAACATCGCAGCCCCGATGGCCCACGATCCGACCATCAGCACGCCGATGACCAAGGCCAGATACATGCCGTACCTCCCTCGCTGCTACGGGCGCCCCGTCATCGCCAGCGGCGAGAGTAGCGAACCGCGGGCCAAGGTCAATCGGCGTTCTTCGGGCTCAGTTGAACGGACTGCGCTGGGTCGGCGCGAAGCCGCCCGAGCCCGCCGGCGGACCGGCTTGCTGAAGCGGGCCGGGCACCGGGAACGGATTGTAGCCGAAGCCGCCCCCTCTGGAGCCTGATCCATAGGTGGTAACCGAGAAGTTGCCGAAACGGCATTCGTTCGCGGTCACCGACTGCTCGCCGAAACCGTAGCGGTGATCGGTGACACGCCGCTGCACGCAGTTGGTGCTGCCGCTGATTCCAAGCTGCGGGTTGAGGTTCACGCCCGGCAGATCCTGCAGATTGGGGTCGCTGCCGGGCACTTCCTTGAGCATCAAGCCGCCGCTCGGCAGGGATTTCATGGCGGCGCCCTGCTCTTCCCACGCAATGGCGGGGGCGGCGGACATGCTGAGGACCGCGGCGGCCATGATTGCTGGCAGTGGTTTGCTGAGATTTTTCATGGCGGCCTTTCTCACACCCTGTAGCGTTAGAATAGGCGAGATCGGCGGCGAATTTAAGCCCTCACTAGTCCGGCATCCGGTAGCTGACGAAACGACGCTTGGGCACGTCGAAGATGAGCCCGGTTTCCCGCAGCGTCGGGCTCGCCAGCGGCAGGATTTGCGCCGCGACCTCCGAAGGATGCGGCAGCGTCATCGGATCCTCGCCCGGCATGGCCTGCGCCCGCATGGCGGTACGGGTGGCGCCCGGGTTTACCGAATTCACGCGCAGCGCCATGCCTTTCGTCTCGTCGGCCCATGACCGGGCAAGGGCTTCGACGGCCGCCTTGGATGCCGCGTAGGGCCCCCAGAATGCTCGCGCGGAATGTGCCGCGCCCGAGGACATGATGATGGCACGGCCGGCGTCCGACTTCCGCAGCAGCGGATCGACGGACCTGATCAGCCGCCAGGTGGACGTCAGGTTGACCGCCATCACCTTGTCGAACACTTTCGCCTCCACGTGGCCGATCGGCGAGATCGTGCCCAGCACACCGGCATTTGCCACGAGTATGTCGAGCTTGCCCCAGCGTTCGTTGAGCGACCCGCCCAGCCTGTCGAGCGCGGGCATATCGGTCAGATCCAGCGGAACGAGGGTCGCCGAGCCCTTTCCCGACCGGGCGGCCTCCGCCTTGATCTCGTCGTCGAGTTCCTCAAGTCCGCCGACTGTACGGGCGACCGCCACGACATGGGCGCCCGCCGCCGCCAGTTGCCTGGCGAGAAAATAGCCGATGCCGCGCGATGCGCCGGTGACGAGGGCGACGCGGCCGGAAAGATCTGGGGGAGGGGTCATCGGAGGCTCCGTTGATTGCTGCCGTTGAATCCGCTGCCGCATCTCCGCAGGCGGAGAAACCGAGGATCAGGGCAAATAGAACGGAATTGCCGGGGACGGAACCCTCGCCATTGCCGCACATGCCCGGGCGGGGCCTGCGGCACAACTGCTTGTACTCATACTGTTTGGGATTGCGGGCTTAAGCTCGTCAGGCCAGAGATATGCCTGCCCTGATCGGAGGACTACGGCTGTCGTGGAATACGCGTCTTGCCCCGCGGTAGCGACCGCCGCGCCGATCTCAACCGCCGGCGGCCAACAGCGAAAGCGAGCGGACGTTATCCGAGCCCTCGTGGTCAGTGAGCCGTGTCGGATAATCCCCGGTGAAGCAGGCGTCGCAATATTGTGGGCTTTCGCCGTTGCGCGCGACCTCGCCGACGGCGCGATAGAGCCCGTCGATCGAAAGGAATCCGAGGGAATCGACACGAATGAAATCGGCCATCTCTTCGACCGTCATGCGCGAGGCGAGCAGCTTCGCCTTCTCGGGCGTATCCACCCCGTAGAAGCAGGAGGACATGGTCGGCGGCGAAGCGATGCGCATGTGTACCTCGCGTGCGCCCGCGTCACGCACCATCTGCACTATCTTCTGGCTGGTCGTGCCGCGGACGATGGAATCGTCGACAAGCACCACACGCTTGCCCTCGATCATCTTGCGGTTGGCGTTGTGCTTCAACTTGACGCCCATGTGGCGGATGGAATCCCCCGGCTGGATGAAGGTCCGCCCGACATAATGGTTGCGGATGATGCCAAGTTCGAACGGCAGCTCAGCCGCCTGGGCGAAGCCGATAGCCGCCGGCGTTCCGGAATCCGGTACCGGCACCACGATATCGGCGTCTACCGGACTTTCGCGCGCCAACTCGACGCCGATCTGCTTGCGAGCCGCATAGACGTTGCGCCCCTCGATTGTTGAATCCGGCCGCGCAAAGTAGACGTATTCGAAAATGCAGAAGCGTGGCTTTGCCGGCTCGAAGGGGAAGAAGCTTTCGATGCCTTTGGTCGTGATGACGACCATTTCGCCTGGCTTGAGATCGCGCACGAAGCGTGCACCGATGATGTCCAGCGCGCAGGTCTCGGAGGCAAGGATCCATGCGCCGTCGAGGTCGCCGAGCACCAGCGGCCGTATGCCGAGCGGGTCGCGGCAGCCGATCATCTTCTTGGACGACAGCGCCACCAGCGAGAACGCGCCTTCGAGATGCTGAACCGCCTCGATGAAACGGGCGTTGAGGTCGCGCTCCTTGGAGGTGGCGATAAGGTGAAGGATCGTCTCCGTATCGGAGGTGGAGGAGAAGATCGCCCCTTCCTTCTGAAGGCGCCGCTGCACGGTCATGGCGTTGGTGATGTTGCCGTTGTGGGCCACCGCGATGCCGCCCTCGGCGAGTTCTGCGAACAGCGGTTGCACATTGCGCAGGCCGGATCCCCCCGTGGTGGCGTAGCGCGTGTGGCCTATGGCGCGAGAGCCTTTCAGTCGGTCCATGACCGACTGCTTGGTGAAAGTGTCGCCGATCAGGCCGACATGCCGTTCGACGTGGAACTGGGTGCCGTCGAAGGAGACGATACCCGCAGCCTCCTGCCCGCGGTGCTGCAAGGCATGCAGGCCGAGGGTGGCGATTGCAGCGGCGTCCTGCCGGCCGAAGATGCCGAACACGCCGCATTCGTCATGGAAATGATCGTCGGCCTCGTCGGAAAGCGAATCGTCCACTGCCTCGTTCATTGCGCAGCCTTTCAAGCTGTAGCGCCTCTGCTGGACCCTAGCCTTCGCCGGGTTCCTCGTCCTGCGCCGGCAGGTCCTCTTCCGGCACTGTGGCGGGCGCCTGGGTCGGACCCGGAGCAGGCTGGGCCGGCGCGCCCGGTTCGGCCGCCCCTTCGCCTCGCAGCCGGTTCAGGATCGAGTTTTCCGGATCGTCCGGCAGGATGCCCTGCAGCCAGGTGCCGATACTCTCCAAAAGTGGCCGCGATTTGGCTTCGGTCACCCAGGCGGGCGGGTTCGTGCCCACCAGCCAGTTGAAGAAGAGCAGGGCGACGGCAAGGACCAGCAGGCCGCGCGCCGCGCCGTAGATGAAGCCGAGCGTGCGGTCGAGCGGGCCCACCTTCGAATCGATGATGAAGTCGGCCACTTTCATCGTGATCACGGTGACCACGATCAGCGCGACGAAGAAGACGATCGCGGCCGCGACCGCTAGCGCCACCATGTCGTGATCCACATAGCGGACCACATAGGGCAGCACGACGGGATAGAAGAAGTATGCCGCCGCTGCGGCCGCCACCCATGATGCGATCGACAGGATTTCGCGCGAGAAGCCACGGACCATGGCCAGCATTGCGGAAACGAGGACGAAGCCGATGACAATTCCGTCAAGCAGCGTGATCGGCATGTATGCCCCTATCTCCTGTGCCGGCGCCGGCAGATTCAGTTGCGAGGGCGAAGCCCCCGGTCGCGCCGCATTACTCGTCCGTACCCGGCCTGCGGGAGCCCGCGATGCGTACCACCAGGTCGGCGAGCGCCTCGGGCTGGAACGAGCCGGCTGCCATCGCCGCCGGCAGTTCTTCCGACGAGACGGGCATGACCGCCTTGCCGAAACCCAGCTTTTCCGCCTCCTTTAGGCGTTGCTGCGCATGCGCGACCGCCCTGACGGCGCCCGACAGGCTGATTTCGCCGAAATAGACGCAATCGGCTGGCAGGGCAAGTCCGGTCAGCGAGGAAACCAGGGCGGCGGCGACCGCAAGGTCGGCTGCGGGTTCGGAGATGCGGTAGCCCCCCGCCACATTGAGATAGACATCGTGCTGCGAGAAGCGCACGCCGCAATGCGCCTCCAGTACAGCGAGCACCATCGACAGCCGTGGCGAGTCCCAGCCGACGACGGCGCGACGCGGCGTGCCTAGCGGGGATGGCGCAACCAGCGCCTGGATTTCCACCAGCACGGGACGCGTGCCTTCCATTCCCGCGAAAACCGCGGCGCCCGGCGCCTTGGCGCTGCGTTCGCCGAGGAATAGTTCGGACGGATTCGCCACTTCGCGCAGGCCCCGGTCGCCCATCTCGAAAACGCCGATCTCATCAGTCGCTCCGAAGCGGTTCTTCACCGTCCGCAGGATCCGGTAGTGGTGGCCGCCTTCCCCCTCGAAATAAAGCACGGCGTCCACCATGTGCTCGACAACGCGGGGGCCTGCTATCTGCCCCTCCTTGGTGACATGACCGACCAGGACCACGGCGCACCCCGTGGATTTCGCGTAACGGATCATCGCCTGGGCCGCGGCGCGCACCTGAGTGACGGTGCCGGGTGCGGAATCGGCCATGTCGGTCCACAGCGTCTGTATTGAATCGAGGATCAGCAGGTCGGGCCGCTTGCCGTCGGCGATCGTAGCGAGGATGTCCTCGACATTGGTTTCGGCAGCAAGCTCGACCGCGCTGCCGGCAACCCCAAGGCGCTGCGCGCGCAGCCTGATCTGCGCCACCGCTTCCTCGCCTGACACGTAGACGATGCGATGGCCCCGGCCAGCCAGCGCAGCAGCCGCCTGAGTGAGCAGCGTCGACTTGCCGATCCCGGGATCTCCACCGACGAGCAGGGCCGAGCCGCGCACGAATCCGCCCCCGGTGGCGCGGTCGAGTTCGGCGATCCCCGAGGCAATGCGCGGCGCATCCTCGATATCGCCTGAGAGCGAAGTCAGCGCGACCGGGCGCCCCTGGCGTGCACTCCTCAGGCTGCGCGGGCCGGAGCCGATTCCGCCCGCGGTGCCTTCCTCGACCAGCGTGTTCCACTCGCCGCAGGCATCGCACTTGCCCGCCCAGCGCGTATGCACCGCGCCGCAGCTCTGGCATGTGAACTGGATGCGGGATTTTGCCATAACACACCGTGTGTTCTTGATATGTTCGTCTGACAGACTTGCCGCAAATCGTCAACCGGCGACATCGGCGCTAGGCTGCGGCCGTCGGATCGTCGATTGCTCGATCGTCATTAAAGAGGGGCACCCCATTCATCGGTGACGTAGACGCGATGGAACCTGCGGCCGACGCTCGTCAGCAACTCGTAGGAGATTGTGCCGGCGGCGCAGGCTGCCTCATCAAGTGGGATATTGGCGCCAAAAAGCTCGACCATGTCACCGGCGCTGACCGCGTCCACGCCCAGGTCGGTTACGTCGAAGGCCGTCAGATCCATGGAAATGCGGCCGAGCACGGGCACCCGATGCCCGGCAATGAAGCCGGTGGCGCCTTGGAGCTCAGCCTTGCGCATGGGGACGCCGTCGCCGGAGCCGGCGCGGTGATAACCATCCGCATAGCCGGCCGCCGCGACCGCGATCAGCGAATCGCGGCGCAGCCACGCGGGGGCGCCGTAGCCTACAGTCTCGCCCGCCTTGCCGCTGCGCACCTGCAGCACGCGCGCCGCCGCGGTGGCCACGGGCCGCAAGGCTTCCGAGCCAAGTGCCGCCACGCCGCCATAGAGCGCGATGCCAGGTCGCGTGAGGTCGCGCAGGAACCCGCCGCCCAGCATGACGCCGGCGGAATTCGCGAGGCTTGTCTCGATGCCCGGAAAAATTGCCGCAAGTTTTTCGAAGGCATCGAGCTGGCGTCGGTTGAGGGGATGGTCCGGATCGTCCGCGCAGGCGAGGTGGCTCATCAGGAGATCGATCTTCACCGCTCGGGTGAGTGCGTTGTCATCGGCGAAGCGTGCAGCCTCCGACAGCGTCAGGCCGAGCCTGTTCATGCCTGTGTCGACATGCAGCGCGGCCGGCAGTTGCCTATTTCCGTCCCAGCCCTCCGCTTCCCAGATGGCAACGTCGCGCAGGGAGTTGAGTACAGGAATCAGGCGGTATCCGCGAAAGACAGGGCCTGTCTCTGCGCTGAGCGGACCGGAAAAGACGAGGATATCGGCTTCCGGGGCGACCTGTCGTACGCCGATGCCCTCATGCGGCAAGGCAACGAAGAAGCGGGTGCAGCCCGCCTCGGCGAGAGCCGGCACGATCTGCGCGGCTCCAAGCCCGTAGGCATCCGCCTTGACGACGGCCGCGGTCGTGGCCGGCGCGGCAAGGGCGGCCAGCTTGCGGTAATTATGCTTGATCGCAGAAAGGTCGACGGTCAGTAGGCTGCCCGCAAGATGGAAGTCGGGGCCGCCTCCGACGATGTGGGGCCGGTCCTCGGTCACCGTTACTCGTACCGCTCCGGCAGGTGGCTGTCCTCGGCGAGGTCGAAGAAGCGCGTGAACTCGCCCTGGAAGCCGAGCGGGACGGTGCCCGTCGGTCCGTGGCGCTGCTTGGCGACGATGACCTCGGCCTTGCCGCGAGCTTCATTCATCTCGGTTTCCCACTTGATGTATTCGTCGGTACCCGGCTTCGGCTCGCGGTTCTTCAGATAGTACTCCTCGCGGTAGACGAAAAGCACCACGTCCGCGTCCTGCTCGATCGAGCCTGATTCGCGCAGGTCGGACAGCTGCGGGCGTTTGTCGTCGCGGCTTTCCACCTGTCGCGACAGCTGCGAGAGCGCGATGATCGGCACGCTGAGTTCCTTGGCCAGAGCTTTAAGCCCCGTGGTGATCTCGGTGATCTCCTGGACGCGGTTCTGCGCCGACTTGCTGCTGGAACCCTGCATCAGCTGCAGGTAGTCGATGACGATGACGTCGAGTCCGCGCTGGCGCTTCAGCCGGCGTGCGCGCGCAGCGAGCTGCGCAATGGAGATACCACCTGTCTGGTCGATGAAGAGCGGGATCCGCTGCATTGTCTGCGCGCAGGCGACGAGCTTCTCGAAATCCGTTTCGGTGATCTCGCCGCGCCTTATCTTTGACGAGGGGATTTCGGTCTGCTCCGAAATGATGCGGGTCGCGAGCTGTTCCGAGGACATTTCGAGCGAGAAGAAGCCGACCACGCCACCATTGGCGGCTTCGAAGGAACCGTCGGCCTGCTGCGCCGGCTCGTAGGCTGCGGCGATGTTGAAGGCAATGTTGGTGGCGAGCGACGTCTTGCCCATGCCCGGGCGGCCGGCAATGATGATCAGGTCGGATGGCTGCAGCCCGCCCATGCGGCGGTCGAGGTCGCGCATGCCCGTTGCAATGCCTGACAGATGCCCGTCGCGCATGTAGGCCGCATTGGCCATATCGATGGCGATCTTTACCGCGTCGGTGAAACTCTCGAATCCGCCATCGTAGCGTCCGGTCTCGGCCAGTTCGAAGAGCCGTCGCTCGGCATCCTCGATCTGCTCCTGCGGCGCCATGTCGACCGGCGCGTCGTAGGCGATGTTGACCATGTCCTCACCGACAGTGATGAGTGCGCGCCGCGTCGCGAGGTCGTAGATCGCGCGGCCATAGTCTGCCGCGTTGATGACCGTGACGGCCTCGGCTGCCAGTCGCGCGAGATAGTGGGACACGGTCATGTCGCCGACCTTTTCCTCCGCCGGAAGGAAGGTCTTGATGGTCACCGGGCTGGCGACCTTGCCCATGCGCACGAAATCCTGCGCCACTGCGTAGATCTTGCGGTGAAGCGGCTCGTAGAAGTGCTCTGCCTTCAGGAAGTCCGAGACGCGGTAGAATGCGTCATTATTGACAAGGATGGCGCCGAGCAGCGCCTGCTCCGCCTCGATATTGTTGGGCGCTTCGCGATAGAGCGGGGTCTCCGCCAGCTTGCGGACTGCTTCAGCCATAATCCTGTCCGGTTCATTCTTTCAGCCGCCGACGAGGCAGCCCGATCCCGTCAACCGTCCTAGACGCCGCGGCATCCGCGGCAAAGCGCCGATCTCCTGAAACAACAGTATTCACAGAAGTTAACAGGCGCCTCGCAGCCTAGACCACAAGCGGGGTTGACGCGAATCGACGTGCCATCATAGCCGCGCCACGCGAGGCAACAAAACAGGAAATGGGATCTCTCAAACCATAACGTAAGAAGCCCCGCCGGAGGGCGGGGCTTCGGAGCGCATCAGCAATTGCCGGCGGCGCGCTCTTCCGCGGGGCACTCTTCGTCGGCAGGAGCCTCTTCGGCGGGAGCCTGCTCGGCCGGCGCCTCTTCGGCGGGAGCCTGCTCCGCCGGCGCCTCTTCGACGGGAGCTTCCTCAGCGGGAGCTTCCTCGGCGGGAGCCTCTTCGACGGGAGCCTGCTCGGCAGGAGCTTCCTCAGCGGGAGCTTCCTCGGCAGGAGCCTGTTCGGCAGGAGCCTGCTCGGCAGGAGCTTCCTCGGCAGGAGCTTCCTCAGCAGGAGCCTCTTCGGCGGGAGCCTCCTCGGCAGGAGCTTCCTCGGCAGGAACCTCCTCGGCGGGAACCTCTTCGGCGGGAGCCTCCTCGGTAGGAGCCTCCTCGGCGGGAGCTTCTTCGGCGGGCGTCTCTGCGGCAGGAGCTTCGCCAGCGTCCGACGGTTCTTCGGCCAGTTCCTCTTGGCCCTCGGTCGGAGCTTCGACATCCTCTGCCGACACGGCCTCGGCCGGCTCCGCGCTGTCATCCACGGCTATCTCGCCGGTGAAGGCCGCGACTACTCCTGCCTCGGCAGCCTGGGTCGGATCGCTGACGTCCTGGACCTCGGCGACCGTCACTTCCTGCTCGACATTCTGCTGAATGAATTCGAGCTCGAGGGCGGTGTTGACTATCGTGTTCTCCTGAACGAGGACGGTACCGATCGGTTCGGTCTGTTCGAAGACAACGGTGACCTCCTGCCGTGGCACGATCACAGTGATCAGGTCGGGGGCGGTGAAACGGCGCACCGGCACGAAGACCCAATAGCCGGGCGGCGGCTCCGGATTCGCAATCTCTATGCTCACGACGAAACCGTCGCCTTCCGGCGGTAGCGGCGCCCAGCCTACATGATCCCCGCTGCGACGCCACGACACCCAGGCCGGTGCCCAGCGGGTGCCGGGCACCCAGAACCAGCCGATCGCCGGATCATATGCCCATCGACCGTAGTGGTAGACCGCCCAGGCGAAGGGTTCGTCGGACGCGAAATACCAGCCATAGCGGTCGGTGTAGATCCAGTGACCGTGGGCGTACGGACGCCAGTTGCGGTCAACGTTGACGGGCACCCAGACGTAGCGGTGGCGCGAATGCCGGACCCAGCGTCCGTGATCGGCCAGCCGATCGAAGAAGAGACTGACGTTGACGTTTGCCTGCTGTGCCAGCGCGGGCGTGACGGGCGAGATGGAATTCGGAGAAATGGCGGCCGGGACCGTAAGAAGAGCGGCAACGGCGACGCCGGCGAGTAGCTTTTTCACCGGTGCGGTTCCTTCTTTCTGGGCGTCCCTCGACCCACGAAGAATTTCGCGCGGATATTGTTCCGCCACCGGCCGCAAGTCGCGCGGTCCCTCGGTAACCTGGGGCGCGTCGGCTACCTACTAACCTCCGGCAACCCGGTCCTATTCCACCGCCTTGCGAGCCTCGGACATCATTTCCGGAGTCATCGTCGCAGCGCGTGCAGGAAGGGGCGCGTCGGATCGTTCGCCGTTCTTATCGATGTCGTCGATCAGAAGCTTCATCTCCTCGATCTCCCGTACCTGCGAGGAAATGATCTCGTCGGCCAATCGGCGCACCCGCGGATCGCTAATTTCAGCCCTGCGAGCGTTGTTTATTGATGGAGTGGTGAGGAATCATCGATTGCATAAAGGCGGTGTCGCCTATGAGGACCTGGCCGCGATTAACGAATAGAAGGACGCCGGCGGCCAGGATCGCACCGCCCAGAACCGCCAGCTTCGTAGCCGTGCCCTTGTACATGGACCACATGAAGCCGAGCATGACAGCTGCCATCACACAGCCCATGACCAGGGAGGCGACGAGCCGGTTCAAGCTGAACATGGCATGATCGAAGCTATACACGAGCTGGTACATCAGGAAGTACATGATGAATGTAGAGGTCGCGATCATCGCAACGAACCGCCCCCAGCCCATCTTCATGTCGTTTTGTTGATGATCCATCGTCGTCCCTTTCTTCGGACGGTCGTTGAAAGGAACGCTGGGAAGCTGGGATGGTTCACCGGCCGAAACCACGGAACTCATGGAACTGCCAACGGAGGCGTAGATAAGCGCGGCCGGTGCTCCCGCTTAATCAGGCGCGCGCTCTGCCATGGCGGTTAATGGCCAGCGCCGATTCCATCTCTCGCGTTCACGCAAGCTTGCGCGGACGCTTCCTGGCGGACGCCGGGGTTGGCTTTGGAGACGGAACCGTTGCGGGGGCCGCTGCGAGAGTATGCTCCGCCTCCATCATGTAGTCGCGCGTCATCGGCAGCGTATCGTTCTTCTTCGTGATCTGGATCTGGAAGACCATCAGGTCTTGCCAGCGGAAGGCGGCTTCCGATCCGGTCAGGTAGAACTCCCACATCCGCGCGAAGCGCTCGTCATAGATATCGACCGCGCGCTGACGATTGGCCATGAAACGCTGGCGCCAGTGCTTCAGCGTCTCGGCATAGTGCAGGCGCAGGATCTCTATGTCGGAGACCATCAGGCCGGACTTCTCGATCGCCGAGAGGACCTCCGACAGGGCCGGGATATAGCCGCCCGGGAAGATGTACTTGCGGATGAACGCATTCGTCGCCGAGGGCGGCCCGCTGCGTCCGATCGAATGCAGCAGCATGACGCCGTCAGGTTTGAGCAATGTGGCGCATTTGTCGAAGAAGGTGCGGTAGTGGTTCACGCCCACATGCTCGAACATGCCAACCGAGACGATACGGTCGAACCGCTCGGACAACTTGCGATAATCGCGGAGTTCGAAGTGAACGTGGTTTTCCAGGCCCGCCTCCTGCGCGCGCTGGGTTGCGACCGCATGCTGCTCGGTCGACAGGGTGACGCCCAGGACGTCGGCGTCAAATCGCTGGGCTATGTAAAGCCCCAGCCCGCCCCAGCCCGAACCGATATCGAGGACATTCTGACCGCGCTCAAGCCGGAGCTTGGTCGCGATATGCCGCTTCTTGGCCTCTTGCGCCTCTTCGAGCGTCATTCCCGGGCGTTCGAAATAGGCGCAGGAATACTGCATGTCGGCGTCCAGGAAGAGCCGGTACATCTCGCCGGAAAGGTCGTAGTGGCGGTGGACGTTCTGCCTGGCGCGTGCGGTCGTGTTGAACTGCTGCAAGCGGCGGAAGGCGTACCGCGTGCCCTCGAGCAGCTTCGCCGGCAGTGAGGCGCCGGCCATTTCGTGGCCCATGTTGGTGAAGACGATCTGCAGGAAGTCGATCAGCTCGCCCTCGATCAGGTCGAACTCGCCTTCCATGAAGGCTTCCGGTAGCGCCAGCATCGGGTCGAGCGCGATCGCTCGCGCGGCGGCATGGGTGCGGATTGCGAAATGCACATGCTTCCCGCTGCCGTCGCCGTAGGTGTGTGTATTTCCATCAGGATCGGTCAGCGTTAGGGAGCCGGTGCGGATCAGCCTGGCCGTTACCTTGTGCATCAAAGAGCTCATGGCACACTCGCCGTTCGTCATAGAAAGCATAACTATGACTCAATTCGCCGTTGCTTGAAAAGCACCTCTCCAAGGCCTGGACGAATGGCTGGTCGCGAGTGGACGAACCGGTAATGCGTGGCTCAAATGAAAAACCCGGGCGGATGCCCGGGCTTTTCTGTTCCTGAAGCAGCGTGAGGGTAGGACGGCCTCAGCCCTCCTGGTCGTCGGACGCCTCGTCCTCGGCTGTTTCTGCACGCTCCTCCGCCTCACCTTCGTAATCCTCGTCGAAGAAGGTCTCCGGCCGGGCATTCTCGTTGATGTCTTGGCCGTAGATCGCCTCTGCGGTCGTCAGCGTCTCGCCGCGTGCCTGGCGTTCCGCCTCGTCGGCCGAGCGGGCGATATTGAGCGTGATTGTCACCTCGACTTCCGGATGCAGGGCGATGGCGATGTTGCTGAGGCCGATCGCCTTGATGGGCTGGTTGAGCTCGACCTGGTTCCGGGCGACCGAAAATCCTTCTGCGGTGAGCAGTTCGGCGATGTCGCGGGTGGACACCGAACCGTAGAGCTGGCCGGTTTCGCCGGCCGCGCGCACGACCACGAAGCTCTTGCCGTCGAGCTTGTCGGCGATCTTCTGCGCCTCGCTCTTGCGCTCGAGGTTCCGCGCTTCGAGCTGCGCGCGCTGGCCTTCGAACTTCTTGCGGTTGGCTTCGTTCGCGCGCAGTGCCTTGCCCTGCGGGAGCAGGAAATTACGCGCGAACCCGTCGCGGACCTTGACCACTTCGCCCATCTGGCCGAGGCGGGAAACGCGTTCTAGAAGAATGACTTCCATCGTTCTGTTCCTTCTGTTCGCCAGGATCTGGCGGAATGGATAACAGGCGGGAAGTCGAGGAAGCCGGTGCGCTTCGGTCGCTGTCCTGCCTGCCGGCAGTTAGGGGCAAGAGCCCCAACTCGGATATCTGTTTCGCTGCACCGTGGCGCCGATCGCCAAGGTCAGGGGCAGGCGGCGAACCGCCTGCCCGATGCTGAAGCGGCTACTTACCTTACGACGTAAGGAAGCAGGCCGAGGAAGCGGGCGCGCTTGATCGCGTTGGCGAGTTCACGCTGCTTCTTCTGGCTGACCGCCGTGATGCGGCTCGGCACGATCTTGCCGCGCTCCGAAATGTAGCGTTGCAGCAGCCGCACGTCCTTGTAGTCGATCCTGGGCGCGTTTGGGCCGGTGAACGGGCAGGTCTTGCGGCGGCGGTGGAAGGGGCGCCGCGTCGGAATCTGGTTGATGTCGACCATTATTCGGATGCTCCTTCAGCCTGTTCGCGCGGACGGCGCGGGCGATCCTCACGGTCGCCGAAGCCGCGGCCGCCGCGATCACCACGGTCACGGTCGCCGAAGCGCGAGGGACGGTCGCCGCGGTCGCCGCGATCGTCCCGCTTCTGCATCATGGCCGAGGGGCCTTCCTCGTGCTTGTCGACCTTGATCGTGATGAAGCGCAGCACGTCCTCGGACAGGCCCATCTGGCGCTCCATTTCGTTGAGGGCGGCCGCCGGAGCGTCCAGGTCCATCAGCGTGTAGTGCGCCTTGCGGTTCTTCTTGATGCGGTAGGTGAGGGACTTCAGTCCCCAGTTCTCCACCCGGCCTACCGAACCGCCGCCAGCCTCGATGACGCCCTTGTACTGCGTGACAAGTTCGTCGACCTGCTGCTGCGAGAGGTCCTGCCGGGCAAGGAACACATGTTCATAGAGAGCCATGGTCTTTGCCTTTCTTCGTTTCTCGTGCCGGACCCCGACGGCTAAGCCTCTGCGACTTCTCCATGACCGCTGTGCGGGGAAGAAAGGCGCGTTGTCGAGACGGTCGAGAGCGGAGACACGGGAGGCCGAAGAGCATTTCGCCTTCTTGCGGAAGCCTGTATCCAGACCTCCGGCCCTCCGTTCAGCCCCCAATCGGGACCGGCAGATTGCGCGCCTCCTTACAGTAAACCGCGGCAAATGCAAGGCCCATCGCCCCGGGGCGCGCAGAACGGAACTATTGAAGGCGAGAATCGTTTGATGACGTTCGCCGGGGATGGGGCACGTGGACGCGACAGCCGACAGAAGCGAGGTCGATTTTCTGGGCGCGGGCGACATGGCCGCCCGCATTCGCGTGTTTGACTGGACTGCCACCCCGCTGGGCGGGATCGACCTCTGGCCGGCCTCGTTGAAGACCACCGTGGGGGTGATCCTGCGCTCCCCGGTCCCGATCGTCACCCTGTGGGGCCCCCAGGGCACCATGATCTACAACGACGCCTACTCGGAGTTCGCGGGCGGGCGACACCCACAGCTTCTGGGGTCGGCCGTGCGGGAGGGGTGGCCGGAAGTTGCCGATTTCAACGACAACGTGATGAAGGTGGGCCTAGCCGGCGGGGTGTTGTCCTACCAGGACCAGGAATTGACCCTCTACCGTTCCGGCGCGCCCGAACAGGTATTCATGAACCTCGACTACTCGCCGGTCATCGACGAGGCCGGGCAGCCGATCGGGGTGATCGCCATCGTTGTGGAGACGACGACAAGGGTGTCCGTCGAAGCGGCACTGCGCGACAACGAAGCACGGCTGCGTTTCCTCGATGCACTTGCCAGGGAAACCGCCAAGAGCACCGATGCGGATGCGATACTCGCCATCACGACGAGGATGCTGGGAGAGCATCTGGGTCTGGCCGTCTGCGCTTACGCGGACATGGAGCCCGACGAGGATCACTTCACCATCCGCGGTGACTGGAGCGCGGCGGGATCGCCCAGCATCGTCGGATACTACAGCCTTGCAGATTTCGGACAGCGGGCAGTCACCAGCTTGCGCGCAGGCAAGCCGCTGATCATCAACAACAACTTGGTGGAGATCGCCCCCAAGGAGGCAGCCACGTTCCAGGCCATAGGCATCACCGCCACGATTTGCATGCCGCTGGTCAAGGAGGGGCGCCTGACCGCGCTCATGGCGATCCACCACAAGCATCCCCATGCGTGGACAGCCAATGAACTGGCCCTGCTGAGGGAAGTGACGGAACGCTCCTGGGCGCATATCGAAAGGGTCCGGTCGGAAGCGGAGGCGAGGGCGGGCGAACAGCGCTTTCGCGAGGAACTCGAGCGCCAGGTCGCGGAGAGGACCGCAGCGCTCGAACAGAGCGAAAAGAGCATCCGGACCGTTTTCGAGACCTCGCATCTCTACCAGGGGCTGCTGACGACCGAGGGCAAACTCGTCTACGCGAATGCGACGTCCTTGAAAGGTATCGAGGCCACACTTGAGGACGTCGCTGGACTGCCGTTCTGGGATACCCCCTGGTTCACCGGTACTGCGGGCATGCCCGAGCTCGTCCGTGCTGCGGTTGGCCGTGTCGCTGCGGGCGGCACCGAGAGCGTGACGATGGAACTCAAGCTGCCGGTCGGCGTGCGCTCCTTCGAGTTTTCGATGCGGCCGGTGAAGAACGATCTGGGTGAAGTGGTCGCGCTGGTGCCCGAAGCCGTGGACACAACGGCACGGGTGAGAACCGAACAGGCCTTGCTGCAGGCCCAGAAGATGGAGGCGATAGGCAACCTGACCGGCGGCATCGCCCATGACTTCAATAATCTGCTGATGGCTGTGCTTGGAAGCCTGGAACTGCTGGGCAAGAAGATGCCCTCGGACCCGGCCCTGCGGATGCTGCTCGACAATGCGATGGAAGGCGCCAAGCGAGGCGTTTCTCTCACCCGCCGAATGCTCGCCTTCGCGCGTCGGCAGGAACTGAAATCCGAACGAATAGATGTCCGGCTGCTCGTGGAAGACATGACCGAGTTGTTGCGGCGCTCCTTGGGCCCCACGATTCGGCTGGATATGGACGTCCTCCGATTGAACCGAAACGTCGATACAGACGCGAACCAGCTTGAGGCGGCGTTGCTCAACCTGGCCGTCAATGCTCGCGACGCCATGAATGGTGAGGGGCGTATCGTGATTTCCGCTCGTGAGGAAACCATCGGGGAACACGAGCGACTGAAAGCGGGCACGTATGTCTGCCTGTCCGTTTCCGACACCGGGGAAGGCATGGAAGAGGCAACGCTTCGCAGGGCCATGGAACCGTTCTTCACCACCAAGGGGGTTGGCAAGGGAACGGGCTTGGGACTGTCCATGGTGCACGGCCTGGCCGAGCAATCGGGGGGCGCCCTGATCCTGCATAGCGACCCCGGGAAAGGAACGACCGCTGAAATATGGCTGCCGGCCTTCGATGTGACTGAGTCCGACACCAGCGCCGCAAATCCGCGTGTTCAACCAGCGCCGGATGAGGAGTCGGTCGCAGAGCCCACCGGTCTCGCCATCCTCGCTGTCGATGACGACGCGCTGGTTCTGATGAACACTGCGGCAATGCTGCAGGACCTTGGCCACGAAGTGGCGGAAGCCACGTCAGGCAGACAGGCGCTGGAACTTCTGCGCGAGCGGCCCTTTGACCTCATCATAACGGACCATGCGATGCCCCACATGACCGGGGCGCAGCTCGCGGCTGAAATCCGTGCGATCCGGCCCGACCTGCCGATCATCCTGGCCACCGGCTACGCGGAACTGCCGCCCGGAGTGGACGCGTCGCTCCCGCGCCTCTCGAAGCCTTTCTGGCAGGCGGAACTTGCCGAAGCCTTGCGAAACGCGCTTCATCGGAGACAGCCGATGCCAGCAAGTGGCGATCCGGTCTAGACGAACATCATCACCCCGACCGCGCCGATTACGATGAGGGCGAGCCCCCAGATCAGCATGGGAAGCAACGTTGGGGATGTCTGGCGGTCGCTGTTTCCGGACATGGGGCTGGCCTTTGTTGTTGTTGTCGTTTGGGCGGCAACATAAGGCTCTGGCCCACGCTGTCCTTGCGCTGGCGCAAACAAGCGGCCTGGATGTGTGTGGATGCTACCCTGGGACCCGCCATCGTCGCCGCGGTTCCGTCGGAAGCACGCGCGGCGGCCCCGGATCGAAGCCGTAGCTGGCAGCGGGGTCGGGCTGGTAGGCCTTGTGTCCGAAACCGTGGTGGCGGGGCAACTGCTGCCCCGCCAGCGGCTGATCAGTAGTTAGCCGATCATGGCTTTCTAGATGATCTGTGGACGGATGGATCTTCATGAACCACCTCCGTTAATCCGACGGGATGAATGCGGTCGGGCTTTCCGGGTTCCTCCCGGCGCAGTATCCTTGGGAGTTATGGTTACTGACGGGTTACTCAGCCCTGAACCAGCTGAAGGGGTCAGCTCTTGACCCGCCAGCCCGTCCTGAAGATCCACGACACCGCCAGCAGGCAGGCGGCCAGGAAGAAGGTGATTGCTGCCAGGCTGACGCCGATCCCCACATCCGCGATCTCGTAGAAACTCCAGCGGAAGCCGCTAATGAGATAGAGCACCGGGTTGAAGTGGCTAACGGCCTGCCAGAACGGAGGCAGCATGTCGACGGAGTAGAAGGCTCCGCCGAGGAAGACGAGTGGCATCACCACGAGCATTGGGATCAGTTGCAGCTTCTCGAAATTGTCGGCCCAGATGCCGATGATGAACCCGAACAGCGCGAAGGTGATCGCCGTCAGTATCAGGAAGGCGAGCATCCAGAACGGATGCGCGATCTGCAGCGGCACGAACAGGGTCGATGTGGCGAGGATGAGCAGCCCGAGCGCCAGCGCCTTTGTCGCCGCGGCGCCGACATAGCCGAACACGATCTCGATATACGAAACCGGTGCAGACAGGATCTCGTAGATCGTGCCAACGAATTTGGGGAAGTAGATACCGAACGAGCCGACCGAGATTCCCTGCGTGATCATGGTGAGCATGATCAGCCCCGGCACGATGAAGGAGCCGTAGGAGATACCTTCCACGCTCTCGATGCGCGAGCCGATCGCCCCGCCGAACACAATGAAATAGAGCGCGGTGGAGAGCACCGGCGACACAATGCTCTGCAGGATCGTGCGCCACCAGCGCGCCATTTCGAACTTGTAGATCGCCTTGATTG
>JAEYRU010000069.1 GCA_023435335.1 Pseudomonadota bacterium | reverse complement strand
ACCATCATCCTCGACATCGATCCGTAAGTGGGCCTTCGGCGCGCTTCGGCGCGCCGCGAGGACGGGGAGGGGGCAGACCGATTCGAGAAGGAGCAACTCGACATCCACCAGCGCCGCCGCGAAGCGTTCCTCGCCATCGCCGAAGCGGAACCGGAGCGTTGCGTCGTGATTGATGCGGCGGCCCCCGAGACGCAGGCGGCGTCGGACATCCTGAAGATCGTGCGTGCGGCGCTCGGTGCACTCGCCGAGGCCGAAGGCAAGGCGGAGGCGCGCGGATGATCTTCGAACGGCTCGCACCGGTTCAACACGACACGATCGACGGCGTGCCGGAGCCATCGGAGAATCCGCACCTCATCGGCCACGGACAGGTCGGCGCGCAGCTTGCCTCGGCATTCCGGGCAGGACGGCTGCCGCATGCGCTGCTCTTCACCGGTCCCTCAGGAATCGGCAAGACCACGCTTGCCTTCCGCCTCGCCTTCCACCTGCTGAGCTTCCCGCGGCATGCGGAGGCGCCCGACGAGCTTATCCCGGCCGATCCCGCCTCGCCGCTCTTCCGCTCGATCGCCCAGGGAGCGCATCCGGGCGTGCTCTACCTCACGCGCCCCGCCAACGAGCGGACCAAGGGGTTCAAGACGGTGATAACCGTCGACGAGATACGGCGGCTGTCCCGATTCCTCTCGATGACCGCGCATGACGGCGGCTACCGGATCGTCATCGTCGACCCGGCCGACGATCTCAACATCAGCGCCGCCAACGCACTGCTGAAGAGCCTGGAGGAGCCGCCGCCGCGAACGGTCTTCGTGCTGGTCGCGCATTCACCGGGCGCATTGCTGCCGACCATTCGCTCGCGCTGCCAGATCGTGCGGCTGCAGCCGCTGCGCGAGGAGGAAACGTTGGGGGTGCTGCGTGCGCTCGGTCTCGCGATACCGCCTTCGCCCGAAGCGCAGGCGGCGCTTGCGAGTCGGGCAGGGGGCAGCGTCCGCTCCGCCATCCTTCTCACCGAGTATGGCGGGCTGGAGATCGCCTCGGCGGTCGACGCCGTACTGGATGGCTCTCCGTTCGATCTCGCGGCCGCGGCCAAGATCGCCGATGCCGTCACCGGCCGCGAGCAGGCGATGCAGTTCGAGCTTTTCAACGCGCATGTGCTCGATGCGATCGCGCAGCGCGCCACCGACGCCGCGCGGGCGGGCGACGCCGCGGCCGCCGACAGGCTGGCGGCGCTCTGGTCCGACACGCGCAGGGCGCTCGACGAGACGGACACCTTCAATCTCGACAAGCGCCAGCACGTGCTCGGAACACTCATGCGCACGCACCGTGTCCTGAACGGCGGCTGACCCGATTCCCTGCCGCCTTTGCAGTATGGTTTTCGCATGCGCAATGCGTTATCTGACCGCCTTCGCATGCAGAGATTTCCGAAAGTTCCCATGGCCCGCGAGAAACTCTACGTAACCACGCCGATCTTCTACCCGAACGGCAAGCCGCATATCGGCCACGCCTACACGGTGATCGCGACCGACGCCCTAGCGCGCTTTCAGCGCCATGACGGCAAGGATGTCTTCTTCCTGACCGGCACCGACGAGCACGGTCTCAAGATGCAGCAGACGGCAGAGAAGGAAGGCATCACGGCACAGGAACTCGCGGACCGCAACTCGGCGATATTCCGGGGGATGGTGGAGGCCGTCGGCGGCTCCAACGACCAGTTCATCCGCACGACGGAACCCCGGCACAAGCGCTCCAGCCAGGCGATCTGGCAGCGCATGGCCGACAACGGGGATATCTATCTCGACCGCTACAGCGGCTGGTACTCGGTACGCCAGGAGGCCTATTTCGACGAGAGCGAGACGACGGTCGGCGATGACGGGGTGCGCCGCGAGCCGCTCGGCTCGCCGGTCGAATGGAACGAGGAGGAAACCTATTTCTTCCGCCTTTCGGCCTATCAGGACCGGCTGCTGGAACACTACGAGAGGCACCCTGACTTCATCGGCCCGGCCGAGCGGCGCAACGAGGTCATCAGCTTCGTGAAGTCCGGCCTTCGCGACCTATCGGTCTCGCGCTCGACTTTCTCCTGGGGCGTGCCGGTGCCCGGCGACGAGAAGCACGTGATGTATGTGTGGGTCGACGCGCTCACCAACTACATCACCGCCGCCGGCTTTCCGGACACGGACAGCCCGCAATGGTCCTACTGGCCGGCGATGCACATCATCGGCAAGGACATCGTGCGCTTCCATGCGGTGTACTGGCCGGCCTTCCTGATGTCGGCCGGCGTGCCGCTGCCGAAGCGCGTCTATGCCCACGGCTTCCTGTTCAACCGCGGCGAGAAGATGTCAAAGTCGGTCGGCAACGTCGTCGACCCATTCGCGATGATCGAACATTACGGGCTCGACCAGGTGCGCTACTTCTTCCTGCGCGAGGTGCCGTTCGGGCAGGACGGAAGCTACAGCCACGAGGCGATCGTCAACCGCACCAACGCCGACCTTGCCAACGATCTCGGCAATCTGGCGCAACGTTCCCTGTCGATGATCGCCAAGAACCTGGGCGGCAAGGTGCCGACGCCGGGCGCACTGAGCGAAGCGGACAAGGCGATCCTCGCACAGGCCGAAGCAGCGCTGGAACTGGCGCGCAAGGCGATGGGCGAGCAGGCGATCCACCACGCGCTGGCATCAATCTTCGCGGTGGTGGCGGAAGCCAATCGCTATTTCGCGGGCCAGGAGCCGTGGACATTGCGCAAGACCGACCCGGCGCGGATGGAAACGGTGTTGTGGACCACGATCGAGACGCTGCGGCGCATCGCGATCCTGTGCCAGCCTTACATCCCGGGTTCGGCCGCGAAGCTGCTCGACCTCCTGGGCGTGCCGGCCGGCCTGCGCGACTTCGCCCATCTGGGCGAGGCGCATGCGCTGGCGCCCGGCGCCGAGCTGCCGGCGCCTCAGGGCGTGTTCCCGCGTTACGTGGAACAGGAAACGGCCGCCGGGGACGGAGCCTGATGCTGGTCGACAGCCATTGTCACCTCGATTTTCCGGACTTCGAGGGCGAGCGGGATGCGATCATCGCGCGCGCCCGCGAGGCCGGCGTGGAGCGCATGGTGACGATCTCGACTCGTGTGAAGCAGTTCGACCGTATCCGGGCCATCGCGGAGGCGCATGAGGAGGTCTGGTGTTCGGTCGGAACACACCCGCACAACGCGGCCGAGGAACTCGACGTCACCGCCGAGGACCTGGTGCGGCTGGCGGGGCACCCGAAGGTCGTGGCGATCGGCGAGGCCGGTCTCGACTACTTCTACGACCACGCGCCGCGGGAGGCGCAGGCGCGGGGGCTGCGCACGCATGTGGCCGCGGCACGCAAGACAGGACTGCCGCTGGTCATTCATGCGCGCGACGCCGACGCGGACATGGCCGCAATCCTCGAGGAAGAAACCGGGAAGGGCGCCTTCCCCTTCGTTCTGCACTGCTTCTCATCCGGGCCGGCGCTGGCCGCGACCGGGGTCAAGCTGGGCGGGTACGTCTCGTTTTCAGGGATCCTGACCTTCAAGAAATCGGAGGAACTGCGCGAGATCGCCAGGAGCGTGCCGCGGGAGCGGTTGCTGGTCGAGACGGACGCGCCCTACCTGGCGCCGATGCCGTTCCGCGGCAAGCGCAACGAGCCGGCCTATGTCGCCAGGACGGCGGCGGTCCTGGCCGACACGATCGGTGTGCCGGGGGACGAGATCGCGCGCATCACCAGCGCGAATTTCTTTCGACTTTTCAGCAAGATGCCGAAGCCGGCTGAGGCCGGAGCTTAATCGCCAATGGGCGAGCGGCTGCGCTTCACGATACTCGGCTGCGGCTCCTCGCCGGGCACGCCGCGGATCAATGGCGACTGGGGCGCCTGCGATCCCAGCAACCCCAGGAACCGGCGCCTGCGCACGGCGGCAATGGTGGAGCGTATAGCCGAGAACGGCGGCGTCACGCGTGTCGTGATCGATACCGGTCCGGATTTCCGCCAGCAGATGATAGCGGCGGGCGTGCCGCGCCTCGACGCCGTGGTCTTCACCCACGCGCACGCGGACCACATCCACGGTATCGACGATCTGCGTGGCTACTTTCTCATCCAGCGCCGCCGCATCGACATCCATGCCGACCAGCCGACCATGCACCGGCTGCATCAGGCTTTCGGCTACTGCTTCGAGACACCTCCCGGAAGCGCTTATCCGCCCATCCTGGAACCGCATCTCATCGGCCATGACGCGCCGTTCACGATAGAAGGAGAGGGGGGCCCCCTCTCCCTCGTGCCGCTGCCGCAGATGCATGGCGACATCATCTCTCTCGGCTTCCGCATCGGTCCGATCGCCTACTGCCCGGACGTGAGCGGCTTTCCGCGCGAGACGCTGCAGCGAATGGAAAGCCTCGAGCTTCTGGTCATAGATGCGCTGCAATATCAAACGCATCCGAGCCATTTCTCACTCGACGAAGCAATCGAGTGGATCGAGCGGCTGGGGCCACGCCGCGCATTGCTCACGCATATGCACATACCGCTCGACTACGACACGGTGATGCGCGAAACGCCGGACCATGTCGAGCCGGCCTATGACGGCCAGGCGGTGGAGATCGAACTGGGGCACGACAGATGAGCGAAACGACTGGCGGAAGCATCGCAAGGGTGCGGCAGGCAGCGCAGGCTGCCGGATTGCCGATCGAAATCAGGCGCATGGGTGAATCGACGCGCACCGCCGAGGAAGCGGCGCAGCAATGCGGTTGTTCGGTGGCGCAGATAGTTAAGTCGCTCATCTTCCAGGGCACCGAGGACGGCCGGCTGTTCCTGTTCCTGGTCTCCGGCGTCAATAGGCTCGACCTTGACAAGGCCGCTGCGCTGGCCGGACAGCCGCTGAAGCGCGGCGACCCGCGCCACATCCGTGAAGAAACGGGCTTCGCCATCGGCGGCGTGTCGCCGATCGGCTATCAACGGCCGCTGCCGGCTTTCGCCGACGAGAGCCTGTTGACGTTCGACGTCGTCTGGGCTGCGGCCGGTGCGCACGATGCGGTATTCAGCGCCGACCCGCAGGCGCTTGCGGTAGCCGCGGGCGCCAAGGTCGCCGACATAGCTGGCTGACCGGGTTCTATGTCGTCAGGAGAACTGCGAGGCAAGGCGCCCATCAGACTGATCGCGCAGTGAAATTCCTCGCCAGTCGCGGCGCGCACCTTTAGGAACGAGTTCCATAATATATCTTATGCGACTTCTGTTTGATTGCGCTGGCACAGTGCCTTCGCGAGTTCTGGCACACCAATCGCGACCCGCATCCCAGATTCGCACGAAGTCGTTCTCGTCGATGGCCACGACCGTCCCCGCCGCTATGGCATTCCCCACTACCCGGCGATCACCGGCGGCCGAGCTCTCGACGGCAGTGCTTTAGCACCCGCTGATGCACGCTGGCATGCCACTGCTGCTCCGCTTGTGCCAGTGCTGCCTCAAACACCCAGCGCGCTGGCGTAGTCGTCCGCCTTGAAGCCGAACAGCAGCGTGTCACCGGTATCGAGCACCGGCCGCTTGATCAGGTTGGTTTCGGACAGGATCAGCGCCTTCGCCCTGGCTGTGTCGAGGTCGTGCTTCGCCTCCTCGGGCAGTTCACGGAAGGCAGCCGAATTGCGGTTGAACGCCGCCTCCCATCCCGCCCGTTGGAACCAGTCGTCGACGGTCTCCGGGGCGAGCTGCCGCTTGCGGTAGTCGTAGAACTCATGCGCGACACCGTTGGCCTCGAGCCACTTGCGCGCTTTCCTCACGCTGTCGCAACCGTTGAAACCGTAGAGGGTGACGGTCATCTGTATGTTCCTCTCAAGAAGAACGGCCGCCGGGCTGTACGCTCCGACGGCCGTCACTCGTGTTCGTTGGCCCCTGCGGAGCCCGTTTGCGACCTACTCGTCGGTCTTTGCGGCGGCCTTCTTCTTCGGCGCGGCCTTCTTCTTCGCCGGCTTGTCCCCGGCCGAGGCCTGCTTTGTCTCGTCCTCGTCGTCGGCGAGCAATTCCTCGCGGCTGACCTTCTTGTCCTCGACCTTGATCTCGGTCATCAGGTGATCGATCACCTTCTCCTCGAACAGCGGCGCGCGGATATTGGCCAGCGCCGACGGGTTCTCGCGGTAGAAGTTGAAGGCTTCCTGCTGCTGGCTTGCGGGGAAGCGGCGGATCTGGTCGAAGAGTGCGCGCTGCAGTTCGTCGTCCGTCACGGTGACGGCGGCCTTCTCGCCGATCTCGGCGAGCACCAGCCCCAGCCGCACGCGGCGCTCGGCGAGGCGCTGGTATTCCGCCCTCGCCTCTTCCTCGGTCGTGTCCTCGTCTGCGAAAGTCTTGCCTGCCTGATCAAGGTCGCGCGTCACCTGCATCCAGATGTTCTGGAACTCAGCCTCGACAAGCTTCGAGGGCGCCTCGAACTTGTAGGCCTCGTCCAGCGCGTCGAGGATCTGCCGCTTCACCTTCTGGCGCGTGACGTTGCCGAACTGGCTCTCGATCTGGCCGCGCACGATCTCGCGCAGCTTCTCGGCCGATTCCAGCCCGAGGTTCTTGGCGAGCTCGTCGTTTATCTCCAGCGGCCCGGGCTTCTGTACCTGCTTCACCTTGATGTCGAAGGTGGCCCTGCGTCCGGCCAGGTGCTCGGCGGCGTATTGCTCGGGGAAAGTCACCTCGATCGTCGTCTCGTCGCCTTCCTTGACGCCGATCAGCTGCTCCTCGAAGCCGGGGATGAACTGGTTGGAGCCGAGCACGAGGTCGGAATCCTCGGCCGCACCGCCTTCGAAGGCCACGCCGTCGATCTTGCCGAGATAGTCGAAGGTGACCTTGTCGCCCTCTTCCGCCTTGCCCTTCTTGGGCTCGTAGCTGCGGGCGGAATCGGCGACCACCGCCACCTGCTTCTCCACCTCTTCTTCCGGCACGTCGTAGACCGGACGGGTGACCTTGATGCCGGAATAGTCCTTGATCTCGATAGCCGGGATGACCTCGTAGGCCATCGAGAACTCGAAGTCGGCATTGCCGGCGAGGATCTTCTCGGCTTCCTTCTCGTCCTCGGTCATGTTGACCTCGGGCTGCATGGCGGCCTTCTCGCCGCGCTCATCGAGCACTTTGCGCGTGGAATCGGACAGGATCTCGTTCACGACCTCGGCCATGAAGGACTTGCCGTAGACCTTGCGCAGATGCTGGATCGGCACCTTGCCCGGGCGGAAGCCCTTGAGCCGCACCTTGTCCTTGGCATCCGAAAGCCGCTCCATCAGCCTGGCTTCCATGTCGCGCGCCGGAACGGTGATCTTGATCTCGCGTTTCAGCCCAGTATTGAGCGTTTCGGTTACCTGCATCATCAAACCTTTTGTTCTTTGGACCGTCATTGCTGACGGACTGTCGCCCTGCCTGCCGGATTGTTCGCGCCGGGAGCACTCTGGTGCGGGTGAAGGGACTTGAACCCCTACGGCTTGCGCCACAGGAACCTAAATCCTGCGTGTCTACCAATTCCACCACACCCGCCCGGCAGCCGTGAAGCTGGCCAAAGCGCGGGCCTCTATATCATCAGGGTCAGGCCGTTCAAAGGAAAATTGCCGCGCACGCCGGCGAATTTTGGCCCCGTTCGTGGCTCAGTAGATCGGCTCGGCGTAGATCAGCGTGTCGCCATCGTAGAAGGCCTTGATTTGCGCCGTTCCATCCCCTGAGACGGCGACCTTCATGCGGAACGGCCTTTCGCGCATCCCTTCTTCGATAGGCCGGCCTTCGCCCTCCGGCAGATAGAAGCGCTCGATGCCGTAGTCTACCGGCACGAAGTCGCCCAACCCGTCCGGCGCCACATGCGTCCGGCCCCTGATGTCGACGTCGCCTGCCCGAGGTTCGCCCTGCGGCGGCGCCCCGAAACGGGCGGCGACGGCTTCCGCAACGCCGTCTTCTCCCTGCCGAAGGCGAACGTACACGGTGCGCTCCGCGGCGTCAGCCGCCCCCTGCCCTTCGAACAGCGCCGCCGGCAGGCTGGATATCTCGTAGCCGAGGACGACATAGTCGCCACGAAGAAGGTCGCGGGGATCCACGGGGCGCACTTCCAGCGTTACCTCCTGGCCGCCGCGCAATGCGGATGCGCGGCTGAGGATCATCGAACCGAGGATGCCGATCTGAACGGCGGATACGGCCAGCGCGATGGCAATGAGGTAACGCGGATAGCTCATCGTGCGCCCTCCCCGAATGTCGGCGCCTGCTTCATTCGCCGCTCGATACGGCTGATCGTCCAGGCGATCGCCGCCAGCACGATCCCCGCGACGAAGAAGAAGCCGGCCGTTCCAAGCATGGAACCGAGCAGGACGAGATATACGAAACCGAGTTCCCAGACAAAGCCAGCATAGGCGAGCCAGCGCAGCATGCGACTTTCGCGGCCAGCGAGCACCAATGCCCCGATCACGCCGGCGAAGACGATGATGGCGACGTAGAGGAACTCGGGCTCCTCGTAGAGCTCGAACTGCACCACCGACATGCCGGCGATGAAGCCTAGCAGGCCCTGCACCGGCAGGCCGCCGTCCAGCTTCAAGACGGAGTCCGACAGGTCCGGAAGTTGTATCGCGAACGCGAAGGCGACGGTCGAGACCAGTACGAGAGCGATCGGCGCCACCAGCGTCTCGCCTTCCAGGTAGAATAGCACGGCGTAGAGCATCAGCGAGAGCAGGATCAGGTGGCGCGAGGCCACCGATCGCGTCCACAGCGACACAGCCCAAAGCGCGGCGGCCAGCGGCAGGTATCCGAGGGGCACCGCTTCTTGCCCGCGTGAATCCATCGCCATCAACAGCCAGGCAGCGGCCAGCAGGACCGCGCCGGCGGTCAGCGGGTGCGAGCGCAGCGCCACGGCGGCAAAGGCGACGCCGCCGCACCAAAGGAGCACGGCCTGGGCCTCTTCGCCCGACAGGTGGTACATCTGCGCGATCAGCGCGATTCCGGCCCCGAAGGCAGTGGCCGCCAGCAGCCACAACGCCTCACCGAAGGCGGCCTGCCCGCGCAGTTTCAGCCAAGCGCCGCCAACATATCCAAGGATGATGGCGGCGAAGATCAGCCCCACACGGAAGAGCCGCGGAAAACCCTCCCAGTTGGCCGCGATCAGCAAGAGCAGCGCCGCCGCGAGAAGCACGGCCGCCAGTATCGCCAGGATCGAACCGAAGCTTATGCCGCCCGGTCGGTTCTCCGCGTCGTGCAGCAGTGCGGATGCGGTGCGTTCGTCGATGAGCCCCGCGGCCTGCCAGCGCGCGATGTCCTTCCGAAGCGTCGTCAGATAGCCGGCCATGCACCTCTCCCCGGGAGACTTCTACCCCGCTTCGGGTCAACCGGAAAGGGCTCGCATCAGCCTGTTATGCCCGCATTTAAACCGCTTTATGTTGCGTTGCACAAAATGCATTGCTGCCATGCAGCAATGGCACTTCAACTCCGTTCGCATGCAAACTATCTGTCGCTCATACACGAGACAACAGACGCAAACGAGCACTGACATGAACCTGATCCGCAATTATCGCAACTGGCGCCGCTACCGCGACACCGTCAGCGAGCTGAGCCGCCTTTCGAATCGCGAACTCAGCGACCTGGGCATCAGCCGCGGCGACATTCCGTTCGTGGCCCGCAAGGCCAGCTAACGAATTCAAGGATTTCGGCTGGGTTTACCTCCTCCCAAACCCCGCCGGATGAAGACCGGCTTTCACCTCCTCCCGATTGCCGGTCGCCAAAACGACACCCGCCGGACCTCCTCCCCCGGCGGGTGTTGTTTTTTTGGCGGATGCCTCCGCCCATATTTCCCCTCAGCAAATTGATAAGATGAAGCGGCCTGGGCCTTAGCGTTCTCCCATGACCCCGCGCGTGCGCCAATAATCGAGCGGCACGATGTCGGGTGCGCCGCCGCCGGGCTCGAACCAGCTGTCCACGACCCATTTTTTGCCGGACGGGTCGCTGACAACCGCCGTCCAGTGCGGGTACCGCCCGTCCAGCAGGAACCCGCGGGAGACGTTCGACTGCACCTTATGGTGCTTCAAAAGCCCGCGTGACTGCAGGTAAAGCAAGAGGTGGCGCGTGTTGCTGGATTCGTCGATGCAATCCATCTGCCCCTTCTTCCCCGCGGACTGGGCCTGGGATTTCGGCACATCGCGCACACCGAGCCTCTGCACGGCCAGATCCTCGAAGTACTGAACAGCCTTCGAAATCGCCGCGCGCTCGGCTTCGGGCGTGGCCGCGCCGGCGGCCATCATCCCCGAGAATCTGTCGGAGACTTTCTGACCGATCGGGATCTGCGTTCTGAATTCGCACCCGTAACCGTGACAGACAGTGAACATGGCCTGCACGGGCCTGGAGTCGCCTATCCCGCCGGCCTGACTGGTGGCGCAGCCGCCGGCCAGCAGCGGAAGCAGGACTATGGGCAGGTGGAGTTTGCGGAAAGGCATTGAGCAGGGAACTTATCGCCTCGACTAGTCGCGGACAATTGCATTTCCGCCACAGTCCATGCCCCCGACGCCACGGTTGCATTTCCTGTCTTCCGGTCCTAATTCGAGTGCCATGACAACAAAACCCATCCATGTCGTGGGCGGCGGCCTCGCCGGCTCGGAAGCCGCGTGGCAGATCGCGCAGGCCGGCGTTCCGGTGATCCTGCACGAGATGCGGCCCGTGCGCGGCACAGCCGCCCACAAGACCGAGAGCCTGGCCGAACTCGTCTGCTCCAATTCGTTCCGTTCCGACGACGCCGACACCAACGCGGTCGGGCTGCTGCATGCCGAGATGCGCATGGCGGGCTCGCTCATCATGGCATCGGGCGACAGCAACCAGGTGC
>JAEYRU010000064.1 GCA_023435335.1 Pseudomonadota bacterium | reverse complement strand
GGAAAGGCCGCGGGCATGCGCCTGCGGCCTTTCGGCTTTCTGGACAGCCGTGTTGGGCGACGCTAAAAGGCGCAGTTCCATCGCCCGCGGCTCGGGCGTGTCGGCATTCGGGCGGGAACCGGAGCATGCGTGGCGCCTCGCGGCGTCGCGCCCGGAGCCGGCGCGAAATCGTGGCGGGGGGCGCTTTCGGCGCCGTGCCCGCGCGGATGCCGTCGCGCACGGGGATCGCGGGCTCTCGCGAAGGTCTGGGCATGAGTGGCGTCAACGACATCCGGTCGGCATTTCTCGACTATTTCGGGCGAAACGGGCACGAGGTGGTGGCCTCCAGCCCGCTGGTGCCGCGCAACGACCCGACGCTGATGTTCACCAATGCCGGCATGGTGCAGTTCAAGAACGTCTTCACCGGACTTGAGACGCGGCCCTATTCGCGCGCCGCGACCGCGCAGAAGAGCGTGCGCGCCGGCGGCAAGCACAACGACCTCGACAATGTCGGATACACCGCGCGCCATCTCACCTTCTTCGAGATGCTCGGCAACTTCTCCTTCGGGGACTATTTCAAGGAGCACGCGATAGAACTCGCCTGGAACCTGATCACCAGGGAGTTCGGGCTCGCGAAGGACAAGCTGCTCGTCACCGTCTATCACACCGACGACGAGGCCGCGGGTTTCTGGAAGAAGATCGCCGGCTTCTCCGACGATCGCATCATCCGCATCGCGACCTCGGACAATTTCTGGGCGATGGGCGATACCGGCCCGTGCGGTCCGTGCTCGGAGATATTCATCGACCGCGGCGAGCACATCTGGGGCGGCCCGCCCGGAAGTCCGGAGGAGGACGGCGACCGCTTCCTCGAGTTCTGGAACCTCGTCTTCATGCAGTTCGAGCAGGTGACGAAGGAGGAGCGCGTTCCGCTGCCGCGCCCCTCGATCGACACCGGCATGGGGCTGGAGCGCATGGCCTGCATCCTGCAGGGGGTCGACAGCGTGTTTGAGACCGACCTGTTCCGCCATCTGATCGAGGCGACCGCGTCCATCCTCGGCCGTGCGCCGACCGCCGAGACGGTCGCGTCCTACCGGGTGATCGCCGATCACCTGCGCTCGTCGTCGTTCCTGGTCGCCGACGGGGTGCTGCCCTCAAACGAGGGGCGCGGCTACGTGCTGCGCCGCATCATGCGCCGCGCCATGCGCCACGCCCAGCTTCTCGGCGCGTCCGACCCGCTGATGTGGCGGCTGGTGCCGGCGCTCCTGCGCGAGATGGGGCAAGCCTACCCGGAACTGACGCGCGGCGAGGCGCTGATCACCGAGACGCTGAAGCTCGAGGAGACGCGCTTCCGCAAGACGCTGGCGCGCGGCCTTGGCCTGCTGGCCGATGCGACCGACAACCTGCAGCACGGGGACATGCTCGACGGCGAGACCGCCTTCAAGCTTTATGATACCTACGGCTTCCCGCTCGACCTGACGCAGGACGCGCTGCGCCAGCGCGGCATTTCGGTCAACCTCGACGGCTTCAATGACGCCATGGAGCGGCAGAAGGCCGAGGCGCGCAAGAGCTGGGCGGGCTCCGGCGAGGCGGCGACCGAGGCGGTCTGGTTCCAGCTGCGCGAACGGCTCGGCGCGACCGATTTTCTCGGCTATTCGACCGAAACCGCCGAGGGCGTGGTCGCCGCGCTGGTCCGGGAAGGGAAGGAGATTTCGGAGGCGGGCGAGGGCGAGGCGGTCGAGTTCGTCGTCAACCAGACGCCTTTCTACGGCGAGTCCGGCGGCCAGGTGGGTGACACCGGCACCATCTCGGGCGAAGGCTTCTCCGTCGAGATACGCGATACCCAGAAGAAGGGCGACGGCGTGTTCGTGCACTCCGGCACGGTCACGTCGGGCAGCGTGAAGGTGGGCGCAGTCGTCGAGATGAAGGTCGATTCGGCGCGCCGCCGCCGCATCCGCTCGAACCACTCGGCCACGCACCTGCTGCACGAGGCGCTGCGCGAGGTTCTCGGCACGCATGTGGCGCAGAAGGGCTCGCTGGTTGCTCCCGACCGGCTGCGCTTCGACTTTTCGCATCCCAAGCCGATCTCGGCGGCGGAAATCGAGGAGATCGAGGAGATCGCCAACGAGATCGTGCTGCAGAACGCGCCGGTGACGACGCGGCTGATGGCCGTGGACGACGCGATCGCGGAAGGCGCCATGGCGCTGTTCGGCGAGAAGTACGGCGACGAGGTGCGCGTTGTCTCGATGGGCACGGCGCTGCGCGGCGCGAAGTCGGGACGATCCTATTCGACCGAGCTGTGCGGCGGCACGCATGTCGCCGCCACCGGCGACATCGGCCTGGTGCGGGTCGTCTCCGAAGGCGCGGTCGCTTCCGGCGTGCGCCGCATCGAGGCGCTGACGGGCGAGGGCGCGCGCCGCCATCTCGATGAGCAGGAGCGCCGGCTGAAGCAGATTGCAGCGGCCCTCAAGGTCGCGCCGGGCGACGCCGTCTCGCGTGTCGAGACGGTGCTGGAGGAGCGGCGCAAGCTGGAGAAGGAACTGGCGGAGGCGCGCAAGAAGCTGGCGCTGGGCGGCGGGCAGTCCGGCGCCGCCGCCGAGACCGAGACGGTCGCCGGGACCGGCTTTGTGGGCAAGGTCGTGGACGGCGTGTCGCCACGCGACCTGAAGCCGCTCGCCGACGAGGGCAGGAAGGCGCTGGGCTCCGGCGTGGTCGTGTTCGTCGGCTCCGGCGAGGACGGCAAGGCGAGCATCGTCGTCGGCGTTACTGCCGATCTCACGGGCCGCTTCGACGCGGTGCAACTCGTGCGGGCCGGCTCGGCCGCACTGGGCGGGCAGGGCGGCGGCGGCCGCCCCGACATGGCGCAGGCCGGCGGCCCCGACGGATCGAAGGGGCGCGAGGCCATCGAGGCCGTCAAGGCCGCGATGGAAGCGGCCTGACCGCCGAGATGATCAGCCTCGCCGACATCGAGGGACTCGACCGCGCGGACCCGCTGGCGGGCTTCCGCGACGAATTCGTGATCCCCGACGGGATGGTCTATCTCGACGGCAATTCCCTGGGCGCGGCCTCGCGCGCGGCACTCGCCGCGGTCGAGAAAGCGTCGCGCGAGGAGTGGGCGGGGAAACTGATCGCCAGCTGGAACGACGCGGGCTGGTTCGAGCTTCCCTCAAGGCTGGGCGATGCGATCGGCCGGCTGATCGGCGCCGGGAGCGGCGAAACCGTCGTCTGCGACACGGTTTCGATCAATATTTTCAAGGTGATGGAAGCGGCACTTGCACTGCGCCCGGAGCGCAGCGTGATTGTCGCCGAGGCGTCGAGCTTCCCGACCGACCTCTACATGCTGGAGGGCGTCCGCAGCCGCCATCCGGGCCTGGAGATCAGGCTGGAGGGCGTGGACGCGCCGCGTATCGAGGACCTGCTCGATGAAAACGTGGCTGCCGTGCTCGTCAACCACGTCGACTACCGCAGCGGCGCGTTGCGCGACATGGCGGCGCTGACGGCGCGCATCCACGCGGCGGGGGCGCTGGCCGTCTGGGACCTCTGCCACAGCGCGGGCGCGCTCGTGGTCGATCTCAACGGGTCGGGCGCCGAACTGGCGGTGGGCTGCAGCTACAAATATCTGAACGGCGGGCCGGGCGCGCCGGCTTTCATCTTCGCGGCGTCGCGGCACATCCCGCACCTGAAGCAGCCGCTGACCGGCTGGTGGGCGCACAGGAAGCCTTTCGCCTTCGAACTGGGCTTCGAGCCCGATCCCGGCATTCGCCGCATGCTGTGCGGGACGCAACCGATCCTGTCCATGCGGGCGCTGGAAGGTGCGATGTCGGTCTGGGAGCGGGTCGACATGGCCGCGTTACGCGCAAAGAGTGTCGCGCTCACCGGCCTCTTCATTGACCTGGTCGAGCAGAAATGCGCCGGCCACGGGCTGGAACTCGCCACGCCGCGCGCCGGCGCGGAGCGCGGCAGCCAGGTTTCCTTCCTTTTCGAGGGCGGTTACGCGGTCATGCAGGAGCTGATCGCACGCGGCGTGGTCGGCGACTTCCGCCGCCCCAACCTGATGCGGTTCGGCTTCGCGCCGCTCTATCTCAGCCATCGCGATGTCTGGAACGCCGCAGAGACACTGCGTGACATACTTGACGACGGCGGGTGGCGCCGGCGCGCCGCCGATGCCGGCGCTCTGGTGACCTGACCCATCCGACGGGCCGAACTGCTACGGTTGCTCCACGCCGCCGCGCCGCTTCTTCTTTTGGGCGGGCTGCCGCGTGAACGAGCTTACGTCCGAGAATTCCTCGGCGTCGCGGGCGATCTCGATGGGGCTGGTGACGTAACGCGCGAGCAGTTCGCCCACCGAGCAGAGCGCGTCGAGATGGATGCGCTCGTATCCGTGCGAGGCATCCACGCCGAAGGTGACCAGCGCGGTGCGGATGTCGTGGCCGGCCTCCACAGCCGATGCCGAGTCCGAGCGGTAGTGGCGAAACACGTCCTTGCGGCATTCGATCCCGTTGTCGCGGCACAACTCCACAAGTTGGCGCGTGAGGTGATAGTCGAACGGCCCGGACTGGTCGGCCATGCAGATCGTCACGCCGAACTCCGACGAGTTCTGGCCGGGCGCGCTGGTGCCGTTGTCGACCGCGACCAGCGAGGCAACGTCGGGCATGATCACCGAGGACGCGCCGACGCCGACTTCCTCGGCGATCGTGAACAGCCAGTGGACGTCCACGGGAGCCGTGGCGCTGCTGCGTTCGAACGCCTCGATGGTGGCGAGCATGATGGCCACGCCGGCCTTATCGTCGAGGTGACGGGAGTTGATGAACCCGTTGTCGAGGAACTCGGGCTGCGGATCGACCGCGACGATGTCGCCGATCTCGATCCCGAGGGCTGTCGTCTCGGCAACGCTCGTCGTGGGTGCGTCGATCCTCAGCTCCACGTATTCCCAGCCGGTGGGCTGGCTGTCCACTTCCTCGTTGTAGGTGTGGCCCGAGGCCTTCAACGGCAGGATCGTGCCGCGCAGAATCGTATTGTAGGAATAGATCGTCACCCGCGCGCCTTCGGCGAAGCGGGCCGACCAGTGGCCGACCGGCGCCAGCGCGAGGCGTCCGTTGGGCTTGATGGCCTTCACCTGCGCGCCGAGCGTGTCGATGTGCGAGACGATGGCGCGCGCCCCTTGCCGCCTGCCACCCTGGCTGACGGCACGGATTGCGCCGCGGCGGGTGAGTTCGGGCGTGAGGCCAAGCCGCTCAAGCTCGCGGCTGCAATAGCGCACCGCGTTGTCGGTGTAGCCGGTCGGACTGTCGATCGCCAGCAGCGCCTTGAGCTGGGCGACGAGATAGTCGGCGTCGATGGTCGGCTGGTTCACGCAGGCTCCGTCCCGGCGCTGGCATCCTCTGTCCGCCGCGTCCGCAGGAGCGGGAACAGCAGGTCGATAAAACGTTCGGCGGTCGGCTGCGGCTCATGGTTGGCGAGACCGGGCCGCTCATTCGCCTCGATGAAGACGTAGTCCGGCTGCGTCGGCGACTTCACCATGAAGTCGATGCCGGTGACCGGGATGTCGATGGCCTGTGCCGCGCGGCAGGCGGCCTTCACCAGCTCCGGATGCACGATGTCGGTGACGTCGTGGATCGATCCGCCGGTGTGGAGATTGGCCGTCTTGCGCACGAGCACTTCCTCGCCGTCGGCGGGAACCGTCTCCAGTGTCATGCCTGCCGCGGCGAGGCAACGCTGCGTTTCCTCGTCGATCGGGATCGTGCTCTCGCCGCCGGTCGCCGCGGCGCGTCGCCGCGATTGCTGTTCGATGAGCTCTTTCAACGGCTTGCGGCCGTCTCCTACCACGCATGGCGGCCTTCGCACCGCCGCTGCGACCAGCTTGTGGTCGATGACCACGAGACGCAGATCCTCGCCCTCGAAACAGGCTTCGACAAGGACGCGGTCGCTGATCTCGCGCGCCGCGGCGATGGCGCGCTCCACATCGTCCATCCGCGTCAGTCCGACCGAGACGCCGCGCCCCTGCTCGCCGCGAGCAGGCTTGACCACAAGGCTTTTGTGCCGTTCGAGGAATGCGGCCACCGCCTCCATGTCGTCGGCCACGATCTGCTCGGGGACGTTCAGCCCGGCAGCCTCGACGATGCGACGGGTCACCGACTTGTCGTCGCAGATCGAGACGGCGACGCCCGAGGTGAGCTCGGACAGGCTTTCCCGGCAATGGATCGACCGGCCGCCATAAGAGAGCCGGAAGAAGCCGCCCTCCGCGTCGGTGATCTCGGTATGCACGCCGCGGCGCCGCGCTTCGTCCACGATGATGCGGGCGTAGGGGTTGAGGGCGTCGTGCTCCTCCGGCGGCTTGGCGTATAGCTTCTCATTGATCGGATTCTTGCGCTTGACTGCAAAAAGCGGGATGCGCCTGAAGCCCAGCTTTTCGTAGAGCCCGATAGCCTGCTCGTTGTCGTGGATGACAGACAGGTCCAGATGCGCGGCCCCGCGCGCCTGGAAATATTCCGCGAGCCTGCGCACCAGCGTCTCGCCGATGCCCGGATGGCGCGACTGCGGGTCGACCGCCAGGCACCACAGCGACGAACCGCGCTCGGGGTCGCCGAACAGCCGGCCATGATCGATCCCGGTGACGGTGCCGATGATGTCGCCGGTCGCCTCTTCCTCGGCCACGAAATAGGTGAGCGAGCGGCTGTCGCGCTTGGTCCAGAAGAACTCGGGCGAGACCGGCACCATTCCGCGCGAGGCGTAGATGGCGTTGACGGCCTTCGCGTCGGCCTCCGATGCGAGCCGCCGGATGAAGAAACCCTTCGGCCGCCGGCGGCTCGCCCGATAGGTCGAGAGATCCAGCCGATAGGTGTGGGAGGGATCGAGGAATGCCTCCTGCGGCGCCAGCGTAAGCAGAACGTGCGGGTCGCGCACATAGAAGGCGATGTCGCGTTGGTCCTGCTGCTCTTGCCGCAGCGCGTCGATGATCTCCTCGTTGCTGTCGAAGGTCTGGGCGAAGATCAGCCTGCCCCAGCCGCAGTCGAGCACGGCGGACCTGCGCGAGGGCGGGATGTCGCGGTGCTCCTCCATCGGCGTGCTCATGGAATGCACACGCAGCCGACGCAGCCGGTGGTCGAGGGCATGGTCTGGGCGGACGCCGCCACCGCGGCGAGGCTTGCGCATCGGCTTCGTCATCTTGTCAGATCCCATGCGTCTGCAGCCACATTTCGAGCAGCCCCGCCTGCCAGAGTTCGGAGCCGCGCAGCGGCGTGATGTGCTCGGCCGGAGCGGAAAACAGCTCGTCCAGATAGTCTTCGCGGAAGAGGCCGCGCTGGCGTGCCGCGTCGTTGGTCAACGCGTCGCGGACCATGTCGAGATACGGGCCGGCAACGTATTTGAGCTGCGGCACCGGGAAATACCCCTTCTTGCGGTCGATCACTTCATGCGGGACGACCAGCCTGGCGGCATCCTTGAGCACGCCCTTGCCACCGTGCTTGAGCTTGTGTTCGGGCGGGATGCGGGCGGCCAGCTCGACCAGTTCATGGTCGAGGAAGGGCACGCGCGCCTCCAGTCCCCAGGCCATGGTCATGTTGTCGACCCGCTTCACGGGGTCGTCGACCAGCATGACGTTGGAATCGAGCCGCAGCGCCCGGTCGACCGCCGTGTCGGCACCGGGGCGCATAAGCTCCGCCTCTACAAGATCGCGGCTGAAATCCTCGCCGTCGATCCAGTCCGCGCCGAGCTGCCGCTTCAGCGTCTCGTGGGTCCGGTCGAAGAAGACGCCGGCGTAGTCGCCGACCACGTCGTTCGCATCGACCAGCGGCGGGTACCAGTGATAACCGCCGAAGACTTCGTCGGCGCCCTGTCCGGACTGCACCACTTTGATGTGCTTGGAGACCTCCTGCGAGAGCAGGTAGAAGCCGACATTGTCGTAGGAGACCATCGGCTCCGACATGGCCGCAAATGTGCCTGGGAGCGCGTCCATCAGCCGATTGGAGGGCACGAAGATCTTGTGATGGTCGGTGCCGAACTCCCGTGCGATGAGGTCGGAATAGACGAATTCGTCGCCCCTTTCGCCATTGGCCTCCTCGAAGCCGACCGAAAAACTCATGAGCCCGGTCTGCCCGGCCTCGGCCAGCAGGCCCACGATGAGGCTCGAGTCCACTCCGCCCGAGAGCAGCACACCGACTGGCACGTCGGCGACCATGCGCCGCTTGACCGCGAGCCGCAGCGCGTCGAGTACGCGGTCGCGCCATTCTTCCGCCGAGGTGCCGCTTTCGGCGGGGAGGCGCTGGTAAGGCGGGTCCCAGTAACGGCGCTCGCGCGACTGGCCGTTCGGTTCGATGATGCGGATGGTGGCGGGCGGCAATTTGCGCACGCCGTTCAGGATGGTGCGCGGGGGAGGGACCACGGCGTGGAAGGTCATGTAGTGGTGCAGCGCCACGCGGTCGATCGACGTGTCGATGTCGCCGGCCTTCAATAGCGCCGGAAGCGACGAGGCGAAACGGAGCACCTTGCCCTGTTCGGCGAGGTACAGGGGCTTGATGCCGAAGCGGTCGCGCGCCATCACGACGCGGCCGCTGTCGCGCTCCTGGATGACAAAGGCGAACATGCCGTGGAAGCGCTCCACGCAGGCTTCGCCCCAGGCATGCCAGGCCTTGAGGATCACCTCGGTATCGCCGTGCGAGAAAAAGCCGTAGCCGAGCGCCTCGAGTTCGCCGCGCAGTTCGGGGTAGTTGTAGATGCATCCGTTGAAGGCGATGGTCAGGCCGAGCGCCGAATCGACCATCGGCTGCTGCGCCTTCTCCGAAAGGTCGATGATGCGCAGGCGCCGGTGCCCGAAGCCGGCGTTGCCGTGCGCCACTATGCCGGACCCGTCGGGGCCCCGCGGCGCCAGTGCCTCCATCATTCTCGTAATCGCCGGAACGGACGGCGAGCCGCCATCGAATCTTACTTCACCACAAATGCCGCACATATGCGGGTCCAGACCCTCCATGTCTTGTCGAACGGTTGAGAATGCTCATATAGTTAGAGTTCGAATGATTTGAAGTCAAACTAACACATGAACCACGACCTTAGTTCCGCACAGCCGCATGACCTCGACGCTCCACAACCTGCGGCCGGGATTCCGGCTGAGGAAACGCGTAGACTACTGAAATCGATCCGCCGCATCGTGCGGGCCAACGACCTGCAGTCCCGCGTGCTGGCGAAGTCGATCGGGCTGACGGGTCCACAGCTTGTGATCCTGATGGCGGTTGCGGAACTCGGCAAAGTGACCACCCGGGCGCTGGCCGAAAGCGCAGACCTAAGCCCGGCGACGGTCGTGACGGTGCTGGACAATCTCGAGCACCGGGAGATCGTCGAGCGCTACAGGTCGGACATTGACCGACGCATCGTCTATACGCGGCTCACGCCGAAAGGTCTGGCGCTCGTCTCGCACGCGCCGCGGGTGTTCGGCGGTGATTTCGCCCACCGCTTCGCCAACCTCCCGGAACAGCGCCGGCGCGAACTGATCGAAGGCTTAGAGGCGCTGGCACGGCTCATGAGCACCGGCGAGTGAGCTGGCAGGCTGAGGACCCCATGCCGCCCGAACGCCGGTCCCGCGCTGTCGTTGAAGATACGACACGCGCAATCTATCTTGCGCTCGAACCCGCCCACCCGCCCAGAGGCGAAGCAACCGGCATCAGACGTTGAACACGATCTACTCCTCCGGACCGATAATAGCGGTCGCACCTATGATGGACTGGACGGACAAGGCCGCGTAGCAAGGCATTCAGGCGAGAAGTTACACTAGATGTTACAACGAAAAACCCGCCGCCCTTGCGAGCGACGGGTCCGCGCGGCTGGAGTTCCATGGCCCGAAGGCGCATGCCGATTGGCCGCGCAAGCTAATTGGATGCCGTCAGCGGAAACGCGTCAAGCGCAGCACTCCCTGCCCTGCCAGTAGGGGCATCCCTGACAGGTGTTCCCGCCCTCTATGACCGGGGTAAGGACTTCGCCGAGCATGTGGTGGATCCGTCCCTCGTCATCGT
>JAEYRU010000051.1 GCA_023435335.1 Pseudomonadota bacterium | reverse complement strand
CCGCGAGGTCGCACTGTTTTGCTAAGATGAGCGTCCGAACGGCCGCCCGTCTTCCCACCTTCCCGTCGTATCGGGACCGGGTGGTGTTCTTTCTCAATGGCCAGACGGCTGAAATGCCGGGCGTGGCGATGAAGAAGCGCGCGGGTCGCCAGCCTCGCTGACCGGTTAATGCGCGGTCGCGTGCGATCTCAGATCGACGTCAGCTCGCCCGCCGCCACGACCGGGCCGGTGGGCTGGCCGGTGGGCGAGCCGCCCTGCGGTTCCATGCTGATGGCGAAGACTGCGCCGATCTCGATGGCACGGCGCACCTGCTCGGTCGTCGGCAGGTGCACATTGGAGCCGACCGGAATGACGCCCAGCGAGACGGGGGCATTGTCGCCCCGGATCATCCACAGTTCGAAGTCGCGATCCTCAGCGCGGGCGCCGCTGATGTGCGACAGGCCGATGTCGGCCGCCCTTTGGTCATAGAACACGAAATAGCGCACGTCGGTGTCGTCATGGGCCAGCGAGGCGACGAGGCGCTCGCCCGCCGTCTGCGTCGTCGGCAGGAGGGCGGGGACGGCAAGCACCAGCAGCAGCGCGGCCAACGCCGCGCCGGCAAGCCCACGCCAGAAGATGAGACTGTTCCAGAAACGCCCTCCGGCGACCACGGTCTCGTTCGCGCCGAAGAGTCGGCGGTCGATCGCCTGTTTGAGGCCGGCGTCGGGCTCCGCCTCCTCGTAGGCCGAGGCCATGGGAGCCAGCCGCACCTCCCACTGATCGACAAGCCGAGCGAAGGCCGGATCGGCATCGATCCGCCGGGCAGCTTGCCACCGCTCTTCCTGCGGCATGACTCCCAGAACGTACTCGGCGGCGGTGAGGTCGTCGCCTTCGGGTTCCGGAATGTGGTTGTCAGAGCTGCTCATCGCTCCATGCATTCCCGTAGTCTGATCAGGCTGCGCCGCAGCCAGGTGCGCATGGTGTTCACCGGGACCTTGAACCGGGCCGCCAGCTCGGCATAGGCGTGTCCTTCGACGTAGGCCGCGCGTACCGCGGCGGCCCGATCGGCCTCGATCTCGGAGAGGCAACGTTCGATTTTCGCCATATCGCTGCCTGCTGCTGCAATGTCTTCCGGGTCCGGCCGGTCGTCGGCCACCCCAGCGGCCTCTTCGATATCGGCAGTCCACTGTCGCCGTGCACGGAGCCGGTCGATCGCCTGGTTTCGCGCCACCGCCACCAGCCAGGAGATCGGACTGAGCTCCGAGACGGCGAAGCGGTCGGCCTTCAACCAGATCTTGACGTAGACCTCCTGAAGCACTTCCTCGGCCTCTGCCCGGTCGTTCAAGACACGCAGGCAGACGCCGAAAAGTTTCGCGCTGGTCCGCCGGTAAAGCAAGTCGAAGGCGGCCCGGTCCTTCATGGCGACGCGAACGACGAGCTTTGTGATGTCCTGGGGTTGCATTGCGCGGCAGCTTAGGGAGGATGGCGTGGTTTGCAATGGCGCCTGCGAACGCCGCAGCCCCATCCCTTGGTACGTTGCGAGCTCGTCCTTCCTACGTCGGCAGGCGCACCGCTCGCCGGTAGAGATGCCATGTCGCATGGCCAAGGACGGGCAACACCACGAGAAGCCCCAGGAAGAACGGGACGCAGGCCGCGACTATGGCGAGGGTCACCACGATCCCCCAGCCAAGCATCGCGGCGGGGCTGGCGATGACGACCTTCACGCTCGTGATCATGGCGGTAATGAAATCATACTCCCGGTCCATCAGCAGCGGCATCGAGATGACGGTGATGGAGAAGAGGATGAGTGCAAGCGCTGCGCCCACGAGATGGCCCACGGCCAGGAACAGCCAGCCCTGCGGCGTCATCAGCACCACATCGATGAAGCGCTCCAGTGTCGAGAACGACATGCGCCCGAGGAAGAGCGCGATCAGCAGGCGTACCTGATACATCCATATCCAGAAGAAGAAGAGCATCGTGAACGCCATCCACGAGAACTCGCGGCGGCGCTGCGCCCAGACGGCGGACAGGATCGCATTCCAGCCAAGCGGCATGCCGCTTTCGCGCCGGCGGCTCACCTCGTACAACCCGGCGGCAGCGAACGGCCCGATCAGCGGGAAGCCTATGGCGAAGGGATAGATCATCCACGCCATGTCCCAGCGGGTCAGCGCCAGCACGATAACCATGCCGATGGCCGCAAAGATGGCCCCGAAGAAGAGGCCAAAACGCGGCGCATGGGAAAAATCCGCGAGGCCCAGCATCAGGCTTTCGCGAATGTCGGCGAAACCGAGGGCCGCCACGGCGGGCGCGGCGGGCGCCGCTGAGCGATCCGGCGACGGGCGCATTTGTGTTTCCGGCATGAGCCTCTCCTCCCCGGCTCCCTCTGGAGACCGTTCCACGCCGCGACGATGGGCGCGGGGCGTCAGCCCGCGCATTGACCGAGATCAACGGCGGGCGGCGGGCGAAGGATTTGCCACCCCGTCCGTTTCCCGCTATGAGGCCGCGCTGTTTCTCCGAGGGCAATCGATGACGACGGACATCACCGAAACCGCTTCGATGCAGGCGCGTCTACTCTCGGCCGCGCTGCCTTTCATGCAGCGCTACGAGAATAAGACGGTCGTTGTGAAGTATGGCGGCCATGCGATGGGCGATCCGGCGCTGGGCCAGGCTTTCGCGCGCGACATCGCGTTGCTCAAGCAGTCGGGCGTCAATCCCATCGTCGTGCATGGCGGCGGCCCGCAGATCGCCGCGATGCTGAGCCGCATGGGCATCGAATCCAAATTCGAAGGCGGCCTGCGGGTGACCGACGCAAAGACGGTCGAGATCGTCGAGATGGTGCTCGCCGGATCGATCAACAAGGAGATCGTGGCGCTCATCAACGCCGAGGGTGAATGGGCGATCGGGTTGTGCGGCAAGGACGGCAACATGGTCTTCGCGGAGAAGGCGCACAAGACCGTGAGGGATCCCGATTCCAACATCGAGCGGGTGCTCGACCTCGGCTTCGTGGGCGAACCCGTGGAGGTTGATCGGACGTTGCTCGACCTGCTCGCGCGCTCGGAGATGATCCCTGTCATCGCGCCGGTTGCGCCCGGCCGCGACGGCCACACCTACAATATCAACGCCGACACCTTCGCCGGCGCCATCGCCGGGGCCGTGAAGGCGTCGAGGCTTCTTTTCCTGACCGACGTGCCCGGAGTGCTGGACAAGGACAAGAAGCTGATCGACCAGCTTTCGGTAGCGGAAGCCAGGGCGCTGATTGCCGACGGAACTATTTCCGGCGGCATGATCCCGAAAGTCGAGACCTGCATCTACGCGATCGAGAAGGGCGTGGAGGGCGTCGTCATCCTCAATGGCAAGACGGCGCATGCGGTTCTGCTGGAGCTCTTCACGGAACACGGTGCGGGCACCCTGATCGTGCCCTGAACGAGACGCCGCTTGGACCAAGGGCCGTCGGGCGATCTGTCGCGCCGCGGCTTTGGGGACCGGCTCCGGCTTGAAAATGCGAGGATTCGCGCGTGCCGCCGCATTGCGGCCCACGCGCAAACTTTTGGCCGCAGCGACTTGCATTTGCCGGCGTCAGTCGCTAGGTAGCGTCCACCCGGCAGCCGGACAGGCCGCCGGGACATGGGTTGTTCGACAACCCGGCGCGCGCCCGTAGCTCAGCTGGATAGAGCACCAGACTACGAATCTGGGGGTCAGAGGTTCGAATCCTTTCGGGCGCGCCATCTTGCTTTCACACCCATCCAAAGAACCTAAGACCTTGAAAGGTAAGGACAGATTTGCCGTTCTAAACCCGTTTTCGCGCGAGTAGCGCAGGCGGTCGGCAAATGAGAGTTTGAGCACCATCCGGCGCCCCTCCAATCGCTCGGAAGCCCATAGATTCCAAGGGTTTGAGAGGAAGGCGAGCGCCGTTCTAAGTGTGTCGTCGAAACTGCTTTTCGGGCGACCCGAATTGGCCGCTTTTTCCTTCGCGACGAGCTTCTCCGTTTCCAACTGCTCGATGCGCTGCTCGAAGGCGGCGATCACGGTCGCGGAGTTCGCTTCCAGGATGCGATCCAGCAGCTTCCTGATCTGGGCGTCGATGTCCGCCACCCGGTCGGCAGCGGCCTTTGCCTGCATGCCGGATTGCTCGCCGAGATAGTCCCACCACTTGCGCAGCATCTTGCCAGCAATTTTGGCGATGTTCTCGCTAGGCTGGATCGATTTCAGCAGCGTCTCGAACTCGCCTTCGATCTTCTCGCGGCGAATGGATTTGCCGTAGCTGGTGCACCCCCGCCTCGGACAGAGGTAGTAGGGATATTTGCCGTGCGAGCCTTTCGACCAGCAGGCGGTCAGCGGCGTATCGCAATCGTCGCAGACGACGTGACCACGCAACGGGAATTCTTCGTTGAGGTTCTTTCGGCGCGGCGCATAGCCGCCGCCGTTCAGACGATCCTGAATCTGCTGGAAGGTTTGCAGGCTGATCAGCGGCTCATGCTGGCCCTGCCTGAGCGACACATCCCAGTTCGGCGCCTCCACATATCCGGCGTAGACGCAATTGCGCAGCAGGATCGAGACGCGCTGGTTGCGCACGATCCCCCGGCTGTCTTTCGGGAAGAGCGGGTTGTCCTGGAGGAAGCGCATAACTTCGGCCTGATTATCGAAGCGACCCGAGGCGTAGCCTT
>JAEYRU010000020.1 GCA_023435335.1 Pseudomonadota bacterium | reverse complement strand
GTCCCTGGCTGATCGAGCGCGAGATCAGGTAGATCATGTTCGGCCCCGGCGTCAGCACCATTCCGAGCGAGATGAGCGCGAAGGCTGCGATGTTGTGGAATTCGGGCATGAGAGGCTCCGCGGCGGCGATGCGGCCAACCGGACAGCGGCGCGGCGGCGGGCGCAATGGTGCAGCGGCGGCGTATGGGGAGGACAGGGGCGCCCTCGGCGGAGCGGAACCCTCTTACAGCCTTCCCAGCTCTTCCTTCCAGAAAGCGCGCCAGCGGGGAACGGCGTGCTGGTCGGCGATCCTGCCGTGAGTGACCGCGACGAGCACGCGGCCCGCTCCCCGGGGCTCGAGCGAAACCTGCACGCCGGAGCCGTCGGCGAGCCTGCAGCGCCAGTAGCTGCGCTTCGGCGTCACGCTGGTGCACGCCGCGCCCTCGCGGGCGACGCCGTCGAAGCCGCTCGTGGCGTCGAAGCGCGCGGCGATGCTTTCGAGCAGCGCGGACACCTCGCCGGCGAGCGTGCGCGTGACCGAGACCTCGAAGGTCCCGCCGGGGCGCTGGCCCGGCTTGCGCCTGCCGATGTGCTGCTCCCAGGCGACGGCGATCGACTGCGCCCACCAGGACGAGGCGTCGCCGGTCGCCACAACGCGCCGCGCGATCTCCGCATGCGAAAGTTCATGCGCGCCGATACCGGAGAGCCAGCCGAGCCAGTCGTTCCAGCTGCGTGCGGTGCCTTTCGAGATGGCGTCGGTGTCGACGGGTTTCGTGTCCGCCATGGCCTGGCTCCTCGTCCTGCCGGGAGGGTAGGGGAGGCGCGCGGCGTGTCAATGCGGGGGGGCTTGCTCAGCCCACGATGCGCAGGTTGGACAGTTCGTCGGCAATGCGCTTGAAGATGTCCGACAGCGTGCTGCCGGTGGCGTTCCAGTAGAGCTTCTGCGGCGCCCCGTCGGCGCCCTTGCGGAAGCGCGATTCCGACGCGCAGGCCTTGAGCGCCTCGATCGCCGCGTTCTCGGTGGCGTCGGAGGTGGAGAGGTCGAGCGACACGGTCATGATGATGACGTTGTCGGCCTTGGCGTTGCCGCAGGCCGACGTCATCTGCTGGTTGAGCGCCGCGGTGTAGTTCGAGTTGGTGTAGTTGAAGGCGCCGACGGTGGTTCCCATGAACAGCCGCGTCTTGCTGCCGCCGTCATGGGCGACGCCGGTGTAGCCGTAGGCGGCGTAGGTGGACTTGTTTCCCGCCGGGTCCGAGCCGGCGGTGGAATAGGTGTTGGCGCCGTCGGTGAGCACGATGACGACCTTGTCGTTGCCCTTCTCGCTCTCGTCCCGGCCCTCGGTGAAGGGCGCGCGGCTGGAGACGAGGCGCCAGCCCCAGGCGATGCCCTCGGGCACGTTGGTGTTGCCGTTGGCCTGCATGGCATCGATGGCGCCCTTGATGCCGGCCAGGCCCTCCTCGGTGGTCACGTCGGTGAGCGGCGTGACCGGGTTCGTGGTGCAGGAGTAGTTGGGGCCGCTGCCCTGCGAGGAGGAGACGCCGTAGGGGCGCACCTCCCAGTACTTCGTCATGTTCCTCTGGCGCACCGGGCCGGTGCCCTCGCTGTCGTCGTTCCACCAGTTGTTGGCGGCGGAGAAATTGTCGACCGTGGTGTTGGTATCCGACAGCCAGCGGTCGCCGGGCTCGTCCGGCGCGAACATGGGCACGAAAAGCGTCGCCGGGTCGCCGAACGGGACGCCGACCTCGGACACCCCGGCGTTCGGCGGCGTGTCGCTGACGTTGAGCGGGTAGGGGCGCGCCTCCACGCAGCCCTGCCAGCTGGCGAACGGTCCGAAGGAGGTGTCCACGTAGTAGCCGGTCTCCTGCCAGCTGCCCTTGCGGCAGGTGCCGTTCGACCAGTAGTGCGTGCACACATATTCCTGGCCGGTCGCCACCCACTCCCGCGACTCGACCTTCTTCATGTCCTTGTAGAGCGAGAAGCGCGAGAGCACCTCGTTCTCCTCCTCGCCCCAGCCGCCGCCGCGCTTGCGCCAGACGCCGCCGGCCTTCTCCGCGTAGCGGTCGGCCGCATTGAGCGTCGTCCAGTCGAAATTCTCGTGATGCACCGGCGAGAGCCCCAGACCATCCATCCAGGAGGCGGCCGCGTGTTCCGGGCCGACATTGACCGAGGCGGCGAACGGGACGAGCCCGAACTGCACCGGCTTCTCGACCTGCTTCAGCTGCTGGCCCTGCAGCGCTATGGTTTCGACCAGCTGCTTGGCCGCGGTCTTGAGCAGCGTCATGCGCCGCTCTCCCGAACCGGTGCCGTAGAAGCTCATCGATCCCGAATTGTCGAGCACCAGCGCGACCTCGAGGGTGTTCTTCAGCCGGATCTCGGTGGCGGCGCTGAAGTCGATCGAGGAAGTGACCTCCTGCCCGGCCATGCCCTGGAAGACGGGGAAGAAATAGGGCTTGTAGGTGAGCGTCGCCGACATCCTGAGCGTGCCGCCGCCGGCGTCGTTGGACGGCAGGATGACGGAGAGCTGCGCGTCGGCGGGATCGACCGGTCCGAGATTGGCGTCGAAGAAATCCCGCGCATAGGCGATAACCGCCTCGCTGGAGGCGCCCGACACGAAATGGCGCGCCGTGGCGATGCCGGCCGCGTCGAGCGCGTTGCGCGTGGCTTCGCGCTGGCGGCTCATCTCGGCATAGTCGACGGCAAGCGCCAGCCCGCCCATCAGCGGCACGAAGGCGACCGCGACGGCGATAGCGAGGTTGCCGCCAGTTTCACGAAGAAACCTGCGTAGCATGGTGAAAACGCCCCAAACCAGTGCAGGCACAATGGCAGAGGCGGGCTAACGCGCGGTTCCTGCGACAGCTGCAATTTGGGGAGCGAAAGTTGGCGAGGCTTAACCCTGTTTCGCAGCGCCAACGATGCCGAAGCGAAAACGCCCCGCCGGTGGCGGGGCGTCAAGGTCGGCGATTGCCGGCGGGCGGTCAGCCCACCAGGCGCAGGTTCGACAGCTCGTCCGCGATTTCCTTGAAGGTTTTCGACAGGTCGCCGCCCTTGGAGTTCCAGAACAGCTTCATGGCGTTACCGCTCTCGTCCTTGCGGAACCGCGAGTTCGATGAACACTCCTTCAGCCCGTCGATCTGGGCCTTCTGCTGCGTGTCGGTGGCCGACAGGTCGAGCGCGACGGTCATGACGATGACGTTGGCGGCCTTGGCATTGGTGCAGATGGCGGCCATCTGCTCGTTCATCGCCCTGCTGTAGTTGTCGTTGGTGTAGGTGGTCTTGTTGACCGCGCCGCTGGTGTTCATGAACAGCCGCGTCGTCGTCCCGCCCGGCTGCGTCACGCCGGTATAGCCGTACGCGGAGTAGATAGAGCGCATGGCGGCGTTGTCGTTGGAGCCGAGCGACCCAGGCGTATAATAGGTGTTCTCGCCGTCGGTTAGCACGATGACGACCTTGTCGTTGCCCTTCTCGATGTCCGGCCGGCCCTCGGTGAAGGGCGCCCCGCCGGAGACAGTGCGCCAGCCCCAGGCGATGCCCTCCGGAACGTTGGTGCCGCCGTTGGGCGCCATGGCGTTGATGGCGGCCTTGATGGCGGTCAGCCCGGCCGCCTTGGTGACGTCGGTGAGCGGCGTGATCGGCTTGGTCGTACAGCTCAGATTGGGGCCTTCGTCGTACTGTGCGGCGGCGTTCTTCTTGCCCAGCGGGGCCGCCTCAAAATACTTGACCATCGACCTCTGGCGCTTGAGCTGATCGCTGGTGGTGGTCGAGGTCGAGGTGCTCAGGTCGTCCCACCAGCTGTTGTACGAATTGAAGGTCCTGATCGTCTTGTAATAGTCGCCCTGGTCGGTCCAGACGTTGCCGACCTCGTCCGGAGCGAACATCGGCACGAACAGCGTAGCCGGCGTCCCCGCGACCGGCGCGGCGTCGGTCTTGTCGTAGGGGCTCGGGCGTGTCTCCACGCAGCCGGCCCATGAGGCATAGGGCCCGTAGACGGGAGCGTCATAGCCGACGTCCCTATAATAGCCGGCCGTGCACTGATTCCACCAGTTCCTCTGAGTGCAAACATACTCTGTGCCGGTCTTGACGAAGGTCGAACCAGTGATCCGCTTCACATCGCTGAACATTGAGAAGCGGGTGATCTTCTGGTTCTCTTCCGCGCCCCAGTCCACGCCCTTCTTGTACCAGATGCCGCCGCTCTGCTGGACGTACTTCCTGTTGTTGACCGTCGAACTCATCGACGACCAGTCGAAGATCTCGTGATGGATGGGAGAGCGGCCATCGGTGTCCATCCACGAAGCCGTGGCGTGCTGCGGCCCGACATTCACGGAAGCCGCGAACGGCACCAGCCCGAACTGCACCGCCTTGTCGACCTGCTTGATCATCGTGCCTTGGTTGGCCAGCGTGTCGACGAGCTGCGTGGCCGCCTCCTTGAGCAGGTCGATGCGCTTCTTGCCGGAGCCGGAGCCGGTGTAGTTCATGGAGCCCGAATTATCGAGCACCAGCGCCACCTCGAGCGTGTTCTTGAGCTGCACCTCGCTCGTGGCGGAGAAATTGACCTTGTCGCCGAGGTCGGGAATGAAATGCGGCTTGTACTTGAGTTCGGCCGTGAGCTTGATCGTGCCGCCACCCTGCGTGGTGGTGGGGAACTGCATCAGCAGATTGGCGTCATCCGGATTCACGGAGCCGAGGTTCGCCTCGAAATAATCCTTGGCGTAGATCCTGAGCTCGGCCTCGCTCGCGCCCTCGATAAAGCGCCGCGCCGTCGCGAAGTTAGCGGCATCGAGCGCATTCAGCGTGTCCTGGCGCTGCCGCGACATCTCCGAATAGTCGACCGCCAGCGCCACGGCGCCCAGTATGGGCACCATCGCGACAGCGGTCATGACCATGTAGTTGCCGCGCCTGTCAGACAGAAAACGACGAAACATCCCGCCACACCCCAGAGAGAATACATTCTTCCGGGATGCACTTTCGCACAAACAGCTTAAGGCGCCGTGTCGGCGTTGTCTCGAAACGGCAGGCGCGAATAAACGGATTGTTTACAGGTTGGCGAGAGCCGCCGCGCGCGCGGCCGTGGAGCGGATGCGGCGCGGGCCGGAAAAGCGTTCCCCCTGCATCAGATCAATGCCGAGATCGATGAGGCTGACGGCGTCGTCGTCGTGCACCACGCCGGTGGCGATCACGGCGATGCCTGCCGTCGCCGCCGCCTCGGCGAGTTCCGCACCGGCAGACGCCTTGCGCCTCGTCCTTTCGCGGTCGAGCAGCCGGTTCGCCGGCAGCTTCAGGAAATGCACGCCGCGCGATTTTGCCTGCTGGAGTTCGGCGGCGTCGCCTTCCCAGCCCTCGAGCGCCAGCCGGAACCCGGCGGCGGTGAGCTGGTCGAGACGTTCGCGGATGTCGCCGCGGGCGCCAAGCAGCGGCGCGGGAATGGAGAACACCAGCGACGCGGCGAGCGCCCGGTGAATGCGCGCGAGTTCTGCCAACGCCTCGACCTCACGCGCGGAACCGAGCAGCGCCTCCGAGATGGCGACGTGGAACGGCATCCGCTCGCTCGCGGTGCCAAGCTGGCGGCGCCCCGCCGCCACGGCGGCGCGCACCATGGCGGCCTCGAACACCGCCCTGTCGAGGCCGGGAACCGGGTGCGCCAGGCGGCGGATGTCGAGCGCGCGCCCCTCCTCGGGCTGCTCGACATGCGCATGAACGTCGAAGCCGGTCGCTTCGCTTTGCGAGACCGAGATGATGGGCTGAAGGCTGACTTCCAGCGTGCCCTGCGTGACCGCGTCGGCCAGCGCGGCCTGGAGCGTTTCGGGCGCCAGGGGCTCCGCTTCGACGGGTGCGTCCAGGGGAAGCGGGGCGATGCCGGCCGAGGGCTCGGAGCTGTGCGCCGCGTCGCTTCGAGGTCCATTCTGGCGCGCGCCCACGTCGGTCCTCAGCGAGCGCAGCTCCTCGCCGATCCGGCGGTTGAACTCATCCAGGTTCGCGGCGCCCCGGTCGCTGCGCGAGGCGAGTTCGCGCAGCGCCGTTTCCATGGAACGCGAAAGGCGCACGAAATCGGCCTGCGCGCGGCGCGCGGCGCGCAACGCCAGAAAGGCGACGACGACCGAAACGGCGGCGATCAGGATGGCGGCCAGTGGCACGATGCCCGGGTCGGAGGCCACCGCGCCGAGGCCCTGCGCGCTGGACACCTCCAGCACGCCGACCAGCGCAAAAAGCGCCACGAGAAGAAGCGCACCCTTTCGCAGCATTGACCCAACCCGTCACGCCCAACCCGGCAGTCCCTGCCGCTGGTCCATCCGGGCGTGCTTCCCCACCGGCTTTCTGCCACCGGAGCCAGCACCTGTTAAGTGAAAGCTCGTGACAGGGTGAACACGTTCGGTTAATCCGGGCCGCCCGCCGGAACCACGCGCCGGGCGGTTCACGCAAAGAGCGACAAGCATGGCTGACGCGCCGAGAACGCTGAACAGGCTCGACGAGATTTCCGGCCCATATCCGGTCCTGCTGTGCGACGTCTGGGGCGTGGTCCACAACGGCATCGCCGCCTTTCCCGAGGCGGTCGACGCGCTGGCCCGCGCGCGCGCCGCGGGCAAGGCGGTGATCCTGGTCACCAACGCGCCGCGCCCCGGGAGCGTGATCGAGGGCCACCTCGAGCGGCTGGGCGTGCGCCGCGAAAGCTGGGACCGGATCGTCAGTTCCGGCGACGTGACCCGACACCTGATCGCCGAAAGCGCCCGGCGCGTCTTCCACATCGGCACGGACGCCGACCTGGTCATTTACGACGGGCTCGAGGTGGAACTGGCCGAGGAGTTCGAGGCCTCGGCGGTGGTCTGCACCGGCCTGTTCGACGACGAGGTTGAGCGGCCCGAGGATTATGCAGAGATGCTGCGCCGGCTGCGCGCCCGCGACCTGCCTTTCATCTGCGCCAACCCCGACATTGTGGTGGAGCGCGGCGACCGCCTGATCTGGTGCGCCGGGGCGCTGGCGCGCGACTACGCCCATCTCGGCGGGCGCACGCTGATCGCCGGGAAGCCGCACAAGCCGATCTACGACGAGGCGCTCGCCGTGGCGGGTGAGTTACTGGGCCGCAAGGTGGAGCCGGGGGAGGTGCTGGCGATCGGCGACGGCATGCTGACCGACGTCAAGGGCGCGGTCGGCATCGGCGCGGACGTGCTTTTCATCACCGCCGGCATCCACGCCGCCGAATATGGCGAGCCGCACAGGCCGGATCCGGCGCGGCTTGCCGACTTCTTCCGCCGGCAGAACTATGTCCCGCTGGCGA
>JAEYRU010000005.1 GCA_023435335.1 Pseudomonadota bacterium | reverse complement strand
ACCTTCGTTTCCGCGACCTACATCTTCCTCTTCATCCTGTTCGGCGCCTTCCTGGAGAAGGCCGGGATGATCAAGCTCTTCACCGACGTCTCGATGGGCCTGGTGGGCCACGCCCGCGGCGGGCCGGCCAAGGTGTCGGTGATCTCCTCGGGGCTGATGGGCACCATCTCCGGCTCCGGCGTCGCCAACGTCGTAACCACCGGCCAGTTCACCATCCCGCTGATGAAGCGCTTCGGCTACCGCGCAGCCTTCGCGGGCGGCGTCGAGGCCACCTCGTCCATGGGCGGCCAGATCATGCCGCCGGTGATGGGCGCGGTGGCCTTCATCATGGCCGAGACGCTCGGGATCGAGTATTACGAGGTGGTCAAGGCGGCCATCGTGCCGGCGGCGCTCTATTTCGCCTCGGCCTTCTGGATGGTGCATCTGGAGGCGGGCAAGCGCAACCTGCTGGGCCTGCCCAGGCGCGAACTGCCCTCGCCGCTCGCGGCGCTGCGCAACGGCTGGTACCTGATCCTGCCGCTCGCCGCGCTCGTCTATCTCCTCTTCTCCGGTTACACGCCGTTGTTTGCGGGAACCGTGGGCCTGGCGCTGACGGTGCTCTTGATCCTCGGCGCGACGGTGGCGCTGGGACTTCCCTCCACCATAGTTCGGGTCGTGTTCTGGGTCGGGCTCGGCGTGGTGGCGGCGAGCTTCTTCCGCTTCGGCATCAATGTCGTGCTGGCGGCGGTCGCGCTGCTGATCATCGCCAACATATTTGTCGCCGGAGGGCGCGAGACGCTCGCCAACTGCCGCGATTCGCTAGCCGAAGGCGCCAAGACCGCTCTCCCCGTCGGGGTCGCCTGCGCCGTCGTCGGCATCATCATCGGCACCATGACCCTGACCGGCGTCGCCAACACCTTCGGTCAGTACATCGTCGCGGTGGGGAAGACCTCGCTCTTTCTGTCGCTGGTGCTCACCATGATCACCTGCCTCATCCTCGGCATGGGCATCCCCACAATCCCCAACTACATCATCACCTCCACCATCGCCGGCCCGGCGCTGCTGGCGCTCGGCGTGCCGCTGATCGTCAGCCACATGTTCGTGTTCTATTTCGGCATCCTTGCCGATCTCACGCCGCCGGTGGCGCTGGCCTGCTTCGCCGCCGCGCCGATCGCGCGGGAGAGCGGGCTTCGCATCTCCTTCGAGGCCATCAAGGTGGCGGCGGCCGGCTTCGTGATCCCGTTCATGGCCGTCTACACGCCGGCCTTGATGCTGCAGGACGGGGGGCCGCTCACGCAGGCGATCGGCTTCTGGCCTGCGGTCGCCTACATCGTGTTCAAGACCGGTATCTCCATCGCGCTCTGGGGCGTGGCCGTGATAGGGTTCCTGCGCGGAAGCCTCGCGATATGGGAACGCCTGATGGCGACGGCGGCGGCCTTCACCCTGATCGTCGCTTTGCCGGTGACCGACGAGATCGGCTTCGCGCTGGCCGCCGTCTTCCTCGGGCAGCACTGGTGGCGGACGCGCTCCCGGATCACGCCGCCCAGCAAGGCCGACGCCTGACATGCCCCTTTGCCTGTTCGCCGCAGGGAAGGCGACGGTGCTTGCAGCGACCGCCTTCACGCTGTCCTGGACCCATTCTGTTGAAAGGACGCGCTGGGAGGAAGACTGGCGCCTTTCCGGCACCGGACTGGAGATCGTCGAGGCGCGCGTGCAGGGTTCCGGCGCCGGCATGGAGCCTCCCGAGGGCGCGGTTCTGAAGGAGGGCTGGTGGACGTATCGGCCCGCGCTGCCCCCGGTGCCTTCGCTCGTGCTCGCCGCCTCGGGCGCAACCGGAGAGGGCTGGACAGTCTGCGCCGGCGGCGCATGCCGGGAAATCGGCGCGGAGGCGGAGGCGGCCGCAAGAATTGGCGCATGCGCCGATGAACAGGACGCCGACTAGCTCTTTCGGCCCAAGAATCCGGCGGTGCGGAATTGCTGCAAATCAAAGCATTTTCGGCAGGATTGTTTCAGGATTACACGTCCACAATCGCTGGTCTTCCAGGGAGGTACGCATGTTCAGGTCAGTTTCGGCCGCACTGCTGGCCGTTCTTCTGGGTATGTTTGCGCTTGCCGTTCCGGCCGCGGGCCAGACGCTGCGCCTAGGCGGCACCGGAGGCGCCATGGGAATGGCGCAGCGCATCGCAGACGCCTATGCGGCGACCGGAACGCGCATCGAGGTCATCTCCGGCCTCGGCAGTTCCGGCTCCGTCAAGGCCGTCGCCGACGGCGCAATCGAGATCGCCATCGCTTCCCGGCGCCTGAAGGAAGAAGAGGAGGAGCGCGGCCTGACGGCCGTGTTCTTTGCCCGCAGCCCGATGGTCTGGATCACGTCCCACCCGGCGCCACCCGGCATCCACGCTGCCGACATACCGGGGATATTCGCGCAGGCCCGCCCCAAATGGGCCGACGGGACTCCGCTCAATGTGGTCCTGCGCGTGGCGTCCGACACGGACGTCTCGATCGTCGAGGGCTATTTCCCCGGGCTGGCGGACGCTTTTGCGCTTGCACGGCAGCGGCCTGAAATTCCGGTCACGGCCACCGACCAGGACAACACCGCGGTTGCGGAAGGACTACCGGGCTCCTTTGTACATTCGGGGCTCAGCCAGATCGTCACCGAGCGCCCCGACCTCAGGGTCGTTCCGCTCGACGGCGTCGACCCCAGCGTGGAAAACCTCGAAAGCGGCGCCTACCCCTATGAGAAGCCGTTCTATTTGGTTTATGCTGCCGACTCTGCCGAGGCTGCCGCGCGGCTGCTCGATTTCCTCCGGTCCGAGCCGGGCCGTACACTCCTGCGCGATGCCGGAAGCCTGCCGGTAATGGAGTGACGATCGATGGCGCCGATAGGATTGCGCACTCTCGTCAGCACGATCGGCATCATCGTCGCGCTCCTGGCGTTCACTTTGACGCCGGTCGGATTCGGCTGGGACGCATACAACGACGCACGGCAAACACTGTATTTCAAGGCCCGCTTCAACGCCAACCGGTTGGCCACCTATATCTACGGCCATCAGGAGCTTTGGGAGTATCAGGAGCTGCGCCTCGTGGAGCAGCTGCGCCTGCCTTCCGAGTATGGCGATCCCATCCAGCAGAGGCTCTACACTTCCGACGGCAGACTGGTGCTCGAGGACGGCCCCGAGCAGGCGTGGCCCACGATTGCATCTCGCGCCGACATCGTCGTTGCCGGCGAGCCGCGCGGCTACCTCGAAGCGACGTCGAGCCTCCGCCCCACACTGTCGCACCTGGGCCTCATTGCGGCGCTGAGCGCCATCTGGGGCGTTATCGTGTATCTCGCCGTGCGGGTGTTTCCGCTGCGCGTGCTCGACCGCACGATAGGCCAGCTCAACGCGACGCAGCATGCGCTCTCCGACCAGAACGAACGGCTGCGAATAAGCGAGGGACAGCTATCGAATTCGCTGCAGATCGCGCGCACCGGCAACTGGGAATACGATGTCCTGGAGGACGTCTTCGTTTTCAACGATCTGTTCTACCGGCTCTTCCGCACCACGGCGGAGGACGTCGGCGGCTACAGGATGAAACCGGCCGACTATGCCAGGCGCTTCGTGCACCCGGACGACATCGAGGTTGTCGCGAAGGAGGTGACGGCCGCGATCGACACGACGGATCCCGGCTACAGCCGCGAGTTCGAACATCGCATGATCTATGCCGACGGCACGCCAGGCTACATCGCCGTGCGCTTCTTCGTCGTGAAGGACGAGGACGGACGCACGGTAAAGACCTTCGGCGTCAACCAGGACATCACCGAGCGCAAGCTCGGCGAACTGGCGCTCGCCGACTCCCGGATGAGGCTCGACATGGCCCTGACCAACATGTCCCAGGGCCTGGTCATGTTCGACGGCGAGGACCGGCTTGTCGTGTGGAACCGGCGCTTCGCCGAAATCCTCCACCTGCCGCCGGACCAGCTGACGGAAAGGATGACGCTGCGCGAGGTGCTGGCGCTCATATTCGCCCAGGGTACGAGACCGGCGGAAGAGGTCGAGGCGATATATTCGCGTCTCGAGAGCGACACCACCGGACGCACATCGGGCTACATGGTCGAGCGGGTGACAGACGGCCGCAGCATCGCGATCAGCTACACTATTGCCCCCGACCGCGGCTATGTCGCGACGATCGAGGACATCACCGAGCGCGAGAAGGCGGAGGCCGAGATCGAGTATCTGGCGCGCCACGATCCGCTGACGGGCCTGCTCAACCGGTCGTCGTTCTACGACAGGATCGGCGAGGCGCTGCAGCGCGTGGGCCGGAATCGAGCCATTGCGGTTCTCAGCATCGATCTCGACCAATTCAAGAGCGTGAACGACCTGCTCGGGCATCCGATCGGCGATCTCCTCCTGAAGGCCGTGGCCGAGCGCATGAGCGAAAGCGTTCGCGGCGAGGACTTCGTGGCCAGGCTGGGCGGCGACGAATTCGCGATAGTGCAGGTTCTGCCGTCCGAGACGCCTCCCGACGTGGCGTCATTCGCGGCGCGCCTCATCGAGACTCTCACCGCGCCCTATGACCTTTCCGGCCATCAGGTAGTGATCGGGTCGAGCGTCGGAATCGCCCTTTCGCCCGCGGACGGCAACGAGGCTGACCTTCTGATGAAGAATGCGGACCTTGCGCTGTACCGCGCCAAGGCCGACGGAGGCGGCGTGTTCCGCTTCTTCGAACCCGAGATGGACGCCCGCATGCAGGCGCGGCGGGAACTCGAGCTCGACCTGCGCAAGGCGATCGTCAACCACGAGTTCGAGCTGAACTATCAGCCGATCATCGACGTCAAGACCAACAAGGTCACCAGCTGCGAGGCGCTCGTGCGCTGGCTCCATCCGAAACGCGGCAGGGTCCCGCCGGGAGAATTCATCCCGCTGGCCGAGGAAACCGGGTTGATCGTGCCGCTGGGAGAATGGATCCTTCAGAAGGCATGCGCTGACGCCGCCTCATGGCCCGAACACATCACCATCGCGGTCAACCTGTCGCCGGCCCAGTTCAAGAGCAGGAATCTGGTTCCGGCGGTGCACAAGGCACTGGAGGATTCGGGGTTGCCGGCCAAACGTCTGGAGCTGGAGATCACCGAACTGGTGCTGTTGCAGGACAATGAGGGAGCATTCACGGTGCTGCACCAGCTGCGCGACCTCGGCATCCGCATCGCCATGGACGATTTCGGCACCGGCTACTCGTCGCTCGGCTACCTGCGCGCCTTCCCGTTCGACAAGATCAAGATCGACCAGTCGTTCATCCAGGACCTTCCACACCGCGAAGAGAGCCTCGCCATCGTGCGCGCCGTGGTGGGACTGGGCAGCAGCCTCGGCATCACGACGACCGCCGAAGGCGTTGAGACGCAGGAGCAGCTGGCCAGCCTCTCCTCCGAGGGATGTACGGAGTTCCAGGGATTCCTGTTTAGCGAGCCCAGGCCGGCCAGCGAGATGCCGGAGATATTCGACAGGAAGGGCACCGCGCCTGCTGCCGCCGGGTGACACCGCCGACACGTTGCGGCGGGGGCGTCGAGCGCCCCTTACTGGAAGCTCGGTCCGAAGCTGCTCGTCCGCCTGGCGCAGGCCGGGCCCGGTCCGCGCATATAGTAGCGCTCCGGCCGATAGCTTGGCACGAGGAATTCGCGAACGGCCAGCGCATAGCGCATGTAACGTGACCAGAACGGCATGATCTTCTACCCCTGTCCCTCGGATATCCCTTCCGACTGCATCCGATCGTATGCGCCACTCGTGAATATCGGGTGAACGCGATCTTAAGCTTTGCGCCTAAACGCCCCGAATCATGGCGGAAATAGGCGCAGGCGGAGGCGTTTTCGGGGACGGCTGCGGTTCGGTCCGGACTGTCGCAGGAGCGCAACACTAACGGCGCGCGATTCACGAGGAAAATCCGGAACAAGACGGCCGGCGCCGGGTTGGATGGAAGGGCCGGCGACCACGGCCCGCGGATTCGTCGTCGGCTTCACGCCGGCGGCTGCCCTCACCAACGAAGAAGAACGAAAGGTACGATCATGGGCTTTTTTTCGAAGGACATCAAAACCATGGACGATCTGTTCGTCCACACGCTGCAGGACATCTATTACGCCGAGAAGCAGATCCTGAAGTCGCTTCCGAAGATGATCGAGAAGGCGACCAGCCCGCAGCTGAAGCAGGGCTTCGAGATGCATCTGCGCGAGACCGAAGGTCACGTGAAGCGCGTCGAGCAGGTCTTCGAGATGCACGGCCACTCGCCGAAGGCGGTGAACTGCCCGGCGATTGACGGCATCATCGAGGAAGCCAACGAGATCGCCGGCGAGATCGATGACAAGCAGGTGCTGGATGCCGCGCTCGTGGCCGCCGCCCAGGCCGTCGAACACTACGAGATCACGCGCTACGGCACGCTGATCGCCTGGGCCCAGGAGCTCGGACGCGCCGACTGCGCCTCGGTGCTGCAGAAGAACCTCGACGAGGAGAAGGCGACCGACAAGAAGCTCACGGAGATGGCCGAGTCGCGCATCAACATGCAGGCCGCCGAGTAGGCCGGCCCGCTTCGCTTGTGCACAAGCGGACCCGTCGCGCGAGCGGCGGGTCCCTTTTTTCTTGCCTGCTCAGTCGTAGGTCAGTTCCCCCGCCTTTCCGCCGAACACGCGGTAGGCGTAGAACGAGTAGCCGATGATGACCGGCAGCACGAAGCAGGTGCCCACGAGGATTATGGCGAGGCTGTCCGTGGCCGCGGCCGCCTCCCAGATGGTGATCCGCTCCGGCACGACATAGGGATAGAAGGAGTAGGCCAGCCCGGCGAAGCCGGCTGCGAAGATCGCGGCAAGCACGAGGAACGGCGTCATCGAATGCCTGTCGCCCTCTGCCGGCATGCGGAAGGTAAGCCTGAACAGCCAGATGAAGAGCAGTCCGGCCAGCAGCGGCAGCGGCGCCAGGTAGAGGATCTCCGGGAAGGTGAACCACTTCTCGAAGATGCGCGGCGAGGCGAAGGGAGAGGCGATCGAGACCGCCGCCATGCCGAGCGCGGTGAGCACCAGCGTCGCGCGCAGCCAGCGTACGGCCTTCCGCTGCAGGCCGCCCTCCGTCTTGTAGATGAGCCAGGCCGCGCCCATCGCCGCATAGGAGGCGGCGAGGCACAGCGCCACCAGCAGTCCGAAGCCGATCGCCAGCCAGCCCTGTTCGAGCCCCAGCACGTAAACGCCGAGCATGTAGCC
>JAEYRU010000309.1 GCA_023435335.1 Pseudomonadota bacterium | reverse complement strand
GCCACATCGTGCCGGTGATGGTGGGCGACGCGGCCAAGTGCAAGTGGATCAGCGACATCCTGCTCGACGAGCACGGCATCTACGTGCAGCCGATCAACTACCCCACGGTGCCGCGCAAGACCGAGCGGCTGCGCATCACACCGACCCCGCTGCACACCGACGCCGACATCGACAGGCTCGTCTCCGCGCTCTCCACGCTGTGGTCGCAGTGCGCGCTCGCAAGGGCCGTCGCCTAGCGAGCCGAGCGGGGCCGGTCACACTCAACTGCCCGGGCTTGATCCGGCTTCGCCGCCGTGACTGCGCCGAATGCGCCGCACGATCAGCCAGATCATAACGACAACGAGGGGCACCGAGAGCGCAAGAATCTGTTTCGGCGCAGGCATGCCAGACCCCGTGGGCAGGCCGCCAAGCATATAGGATGCAAGTCCGACGACGTAGTAGGAGATCGCCGCGACAGAAAGCCCCTCGACCGTCTGCTGCAGGCGTAGTTGCAAGCGAGCTCGGTCGTTCATCGAAGCCAGCAGGTTCCGGTTCTGCTTCTCGACCTCGACGTCGACCCAGGTCCGCAATAGCTGCGTTGTCCTTGAGAGCTTGCGGGACAGATTGGCCTGGCGTTCTTCGACCGATCGGACCGTCCGCATCGCCGGGGCGATGCGTCTGGTCAGGAACTGCGACCAGCTTTCCGCGCCGACGCAAGGAACCTCCTTCAGGGCCTCGAGCCGTTCGAGCACGATCTCGTGATAGGCGCGGCTCGCCCCGAAGCGGAAAAGGCTGGACGCGGCCTGTGCTTCGAGTTCGGCAGCGAGATCGGTAAGCTGCGCAAGCAGCGCCTCGCTGTTCTTGCGACCGGATTCGCGGATTGCATCGGTGAGATCGGCGAGCTCGTCCTCCATGCGCTTCAGCCTTGCCGAGAGCGACTGGGCGAGAGAAAGTCCAAGCATGCAGAAGACCCGGTACGTCTCGATCTCGATCAGGCGTTGCGCCAGCGCGCCGCGCCGGTTGTCCGTCAGACCCCTGTCGAGAATGTAGACACGGGTCAGCCCGTCGGGATCCTGGCGAAAGTCCGTCATGATGGACGCCTTGCCGTCTTCCACGAGCGAGTGGCACAGGCTCTCCGGATCCGCCGCAAATCCTGGGGCGGTCCCGTCCTCCGCCCAATCGTGTATCTCCAGCCGGACGCCGCACATAGCCGCGCCCGGTGGATTGAAGCCGGCATCGAAGGGCGATCGTTTGCGCCAGTCCTCGACCTGGACGTACGGGGCGTCCCAGACGTAGGTGGAAAACTCGCTGTGGCGTTCCCAGCGGAGCGAACCCTCAGTCCAGGGGATGATGTGATAGCGGGCGCCCTGACCTGGCGGCGCCGCACCCCGTTTCCTGCAGAGTTCTGCGATGACGGAGGCGTCGACGAGGGCGCCGCCTTCGGTCACGAAGGCAAGCTGAACGACGGTCCGCGACCCGGGGAGTTGCGGATGTGGTCGCGAGTGCACCTCGCCGATCGCCGCCGCGCGATCCCGGTGGGCCGGAAAACCTGCGACACGCGAAACAGCCAGTTCACTCGACGCCGCATTGAAAGGCGCCCCCGACTTGATGCCCATCGCGGCCTCCTGTCCAAGCGACAACCGAATTCTCAGGTTACCGGCAAGCGCCGGGTCGAGGGAGGCTCAGGCGAAGGGTGCGACGATGAGCATCAGGCAGGTTCGAGAGGTGACGTCGCGATAGAAGTGGTTGTGGAAGAAACAGGCATCTGCCATCCAAGATCGAGGATGCTCAATCGAATATATCGGCGAATGCCGGCTTCCGGCCAGGAGCGGACCATCCGTGGCAAGAGGCACGACAGCGGCTTCGCGCCTCCATTGTCGTGATTAATGACGCCTTTCGCGTTCCCGAAACCGGCCACCCGCCGGACCCGATCGGAGGCATCTCTGCACGTGTTCTCGGGCAATACACTGCAACAGCTTCCGAGGCTGGCGCGTTGAGAGCAAGACCAATTGGCCGAGTGGATTCTCGACCATTTGACGCCGATCAAGGTCAGGCGACTTCCCTACGGCATTGTTTGCCAAACCACTGCGGACATCGACCATGGCACACAAGCAGGTTCTCTTCCGCTCCGCCGCCCGCGAAAAGATCCTGCGGGGCGCGACACAGCTGGCCGACGCGGTACGCGTGACCCTTGGGCCGCGCTCCAAGTCCGTTCTCATCGAGCGCAAGTGGGGCGCGCCGATCGTCTGCAACGACGGCGTGACCATCGCCAAGGAATTCGACCTCAAGGATCCGGAGGAAAACCTCGGCGCCCGCATGCTGCGGCAGGCGGCAGAGAAGACCGGAGACATGGTCGGCGACGGGACGAGCACCGCCACGGTACTGGCACATGCGATCTTCGCCGACGGCGTCCGCAACGTGGTGGCCGGGGCGAGCGCGATCGACATCAAGCGCGGGCTCGATCGCGCCACCCGGCGCGCGGTTGAAGCGCTCAAGGCGATATCACGGCCCGTGAAGGCGCGTCGCGAGAAGGAGCAGGTGGCGACAATTTCGGCGCACAACGACGCCACGATAGGTGAACTTGTCGGCGCAGCCATGGAGAAGGTCGGCAATGAAGGCGTGATCACGGTCGAGGAGGCCAAGACCACGGAGACCGCTCTGGAGATCGTCGAGGGGATGCAGTTCGATCGCGGTTTCATCTCTCCCTATTTCGTCACCGATGCGGAGAAGATGGAGGCGGTTCTCGAAAGCCCCGTCATTCTTCTGGTCGACAGGAAGATCAGCATCCTCAACGACATGATCGGCCTGCTCGAAGCAGTAGCGAAGTCGGGCTCGCCGCTGCTGGTGATCGCCGAGGACATCGAGGGAGAGGCCCTCGCAACCCTCATCGTCAACCAGATACGCGGCACCTTCAAGAACTGCGCGGTCAAGGCGCCCGGCTTCGGCGACCGGCGTAAGGCCATGCTCCAGGACATCGCGATCCTCACCGGGGCGCAGTTGATCTCTGAAGACCTGGGCATGAAGCTCGAGGGCGTCACGATGGAACAGCTGGGCCGCGCCGCGCGGGTCGTGATCGACAAGGACTCCACCACCGTGATCGGCGGGGCAGGCGATGACAAGGCCATCAAGGGACGTGTCGAGCAGATCCGGCGCGAAATATCGACGACCGAAAGCGGCTACGACAAGGAGAAGCTGCAGGAGCGGCTGGCGAAGCTTTCCGGCGGTGTCGCGGTCATCAAGGTCGGCGCGCCCACGGAGGCGGAGATGAAGTCGCGCAAGGACGCGCTTGACGACGCGATCAGCGCGACCAAGGCCGCCGTCGCGGAAGGCATCGTTCCCGGTGGCGGGCTGGCGCTGCTCAGATGCGTGGCCGCAGTCGGTGAGGAGGAAACGGCCTGCGAGGGCGATGAACGCACTGGCGTGCAGATTCTCAAGCGGGCGCTCGAGGCGCCGGCGCGTCAGATAGCCGACAATTCAGCCGTCGATGGCGGCGTCGTCGTCGCCAGGATGCTCGAAGGCGAAGGAAGCATGGGCTTCGACGCGAGCCGCAAGCAATATGTCGATCTGGTCAAGGAAGGCATCATCGATCCCACGAAGGTCGTCAGGGTCGCCCTGGAGAATGCCGTCTCGGTGGCGAGCGTGCTGTTGCTCACCGAGGCGACCATGACCGAGATCCCCGAGCCCAAGGAACGCGCCGCCGAACCGGATCTCTCCATGTAGGCGTCGGCTATCGGGCGGCTTCGGTCGCAGCCGTCTGCGAGAAAGGGTGCTGGGCGGCGCGACGCGTTCCCTGCTGGCCGGTCATAGGCTAAACCGGCTCCTGTCGAACTAGAATGCCAGCGCGCCGGAGGGTAAGTGCCGCCGCCCGAAATGGATCTGGGACAGAAAGTAGAATTCCTCAGCGACGCTCGCGCCTATGAGTATGCGACGACGCGCGTGGAGGCGCGCGAGACCCATATGTCGTGGGTGTTCATGACCGACCGGCGTGCCTACAAGCTCAAGAAGCCGGTCAAATATCCGTTCCTCGATTTCAGCACGCTCGCCCGGCGGCGCTTCTTCTGCGGCGAGGAACTGCGGCTGAACCGGCGGCTTGCTACGCAAACCTATCTCGGAATCGTCCCGCTGCGTTGCGACCGGTACGGCGCCCTGAGCCTCGGCAACGATCCCCGTCGCGGCCGCGTCGTCGACTGGCTGGTGGAGATGAGGCGGCTGCCCGACGAGGACATGCTCGATACCCGCATCGCCGATGGCCGCCTGAGGCGCGACGACGTCATCGCTCTCGGCGACCGGCTTGCCGAGTTCTACGCGGCGTGTCCGCCCGAGACGGCCGATGGCGAACTCTATCTTCGCCACCTCGGCGAGGAGCAGGCGATCAACCGGGCCATTCTGATGCGCCCGGATTTCGACCTGGCGGACCTGGCGGCGGAACCGCTGGATGTCGTCGATGCCGCCCTGGCGGAACTGACCCCGTCGATCCAGCAGCGTGTCGGGCGCGGTCTGATCGTGGAGGGGCACGGAGATCTGCGGCCGGAGCATGTATGCCTTAGCGAGCCGCTTCAGATCATCGACTGCCTCGAATTCAACCGGTCGATGCGCATCATCGATCCCTATGACGAGCTGAACTACCTGGGGCTGGAATGCGACATGCTGGGGGCCGGCTGGATACGGCCGCTCCTTCTCGAACGCGTTTCGAGGCGCCTCGGATCGCAGCCCGACCCGCGGTTGCAGTCATTCTACTGGGCGTTCCGGGCCTTGCTGAGGGCGAGGCTGTGCATCGTGCACCTGCTGGAGCCGCCGGTCAGGGATCCCGACAAATGGAAACCGCTGGCCCGGCGCTATGTCGCGGCCGCGCAGCGCGAATGCCGCAACCTCGGCCTCAGTCCTCCATCCCCAGCAGGTCCGCAAGCGGCTGCCGCTCCTCGAGACGCCTGATCGCCTCGCCGATCAGCGGCCCGGTCTCCAGCACCCTTACCCGCGGCCCGGCGTAGCCACGCGGGTCCGATCCGACCGAGTCGGTGACAACGATGCTGTCGATCGCCCTGCTTTCGAGGAGTTCGTTGCTGCCGTCGCGGAACAGGGCGTGGGTGGCAAGCGCATGCACGGAGGCGGCCCCGCCTTCGCGGCAGGCGAGCGCGGCGCGCAGCATCGTTCCGCCGGTGCTGATCATGTCATCGATGATGAAGACCGCGGTGCCGGACACGTCGCCGGCAAACAGGTCACCGGAGACGACGCCGCGGCTGCGGCGCTTCTCCATGAAGCCGAAACCGGCCGCGTTGCCTGTCTCGGCCTCGTACATCTCCTTGAGCAACTGGGCGCGTTTGACGCCACCGCCATCGGGCGAAAAGACCGTGATCCGCCCGCCGGGGGCAATCCTTGCGATCTCGGCGCAGAACAGGCGGCGTGCATCGAGATGGACGGTCTGGCAGCGGAACGCGTTCTGGAAGGCCGCAATGTTATGGGCTTCCAGGATGATCAGTCGGTCCGTCCCCATCGCTTCGAAGAGTTGCGCGACATAGCGCGTCGTCACGGGATCCCGCGCCTTGGTCTGCCGGTCCTTGCGCGCATAGGCGAGGTACGGCACGACCGCCGTGACGCTTGCCGCGCCGTTTTCACGGCAGCAGGCGAGGAAGAAGAGGAGCCTGCAAAGCTTGTCGTTCGCGGAGGCCTCGGAAGTCCCGGCGAGGCTGTGCAGGACATAGACGTCTTCACCGCGCACGCTGACCAGCGGCCGCGCCTTGTGCTCGCCGTCCTCGAAATCGCGCTCCTCGTGCGGATCGAGCTTTCTTGCAAGGGCGCGCGCCACGGCAGATCCCAGCCTCTCGGACCCTCTCAAGGCAAACAGACGCATCTTGCTTCTCCCGGCGCTGAGCCGTTAGGCTGCTATTCTATATCAGCGTCCACCTTGTCTTGATGCACGTCAATGTCAGCGCCGGCCCTTGGGCCGTCCGCTGGGCGTTCGGTCATCTCGTCAATGATCGGTGACGATGCTTCGACAAGAACCAAAGGTTTCGCGTCGTCAGTCGCTGCTTTTCGCCGTAGTCAGCCCCGGCCTCTCGTTGCGCGACGAGCGTCCGCGCCCGCAAACAGCAGCGCCCTTCACGGCGCGTGAGACAGGAAATGCTCACGATCGCATCCTCGCGCACATCGGCGCGGGACGTCACACACAGGGCTGAACCCCCGTTCCATCCTAAGTGTCTGATTTTCCTTGTAAGAAGAAGTGGTAGCGGAGGAGGGATTCGAACCCCCGACACAAGGATTATGATTCCTCTGCTCTAACCTACTGAGCTACTCCGCCCCTTGGGGGCAACGGCGATGACAGGCGGGCTCGAAGCCCCTCGCCGAGGTCGCGCGGATATAAGGTTGGCGCGGTTAACCTGTCAAGCACCGGGCAGGTTGCAAAGTCCGATGCTCCGGCAGTATGGAGAGCGCCGACGCATCGGGGCTGCGTCTCCGGAAACCGGCGCGACCGCTCGGCCGCGCCGTCTGACAGGCAAAGGGTGCATGAAGCCGCGCATCGCAGTACTTGGTTGCGGGTATTGGGGCAGCAACCACATCAGGACATTGAAGTCGCTTGGCGCGCTGCATGCGGTGTCCGACGTCAATGCGGCGCGCGCGGAGGGCTTTTCCGTCGAGCACGAATGCCTGGCGATCGCGCCGGACGAGCTCTTCGACCGCGAGGACGTCGACGCCATCGTCATGGCGCTGCCACCGCAGTTCCACGCCGAGAGCGCCATCCGCGCCGTCGAGGCGGGCAAGGACGTGCTGGTGGAAAAGCCGATCGCGCTCACCGTGGCCGACGCCGAGCGTTCGGTGGAGGCGGCGCACAAGGCGGGCCGCATCTTCATGGTCGGGCACGTGCTGCGCTTCCACCCGGCCTTCGAGGCGCTGAAGGGCCTGATAGACGCGGGCGAGCTGGGCGAGGTGAAATACATCCACTCGCACCGGCTGGGGCTGGGAAAATTCCACACCGAGAATGACGCGCTGTGGGATCTCGCGCCGCACGACCTCTCCATGATCCTGGCGATCACCGGCACGCCGCCGACCGAGATCCGCGGGGAGGGGGCGGCGCTGCTCGACAACCTGTCGGACTTCGCGCACCTGCACATGCGCTTTCCGGGCGGGCTGCGCAGCCACCTGTTCACGTCGCGCCTCAACCCCTACCGCGAGCGGCGGCTGACCGTCGTGGGCACCCGCGCCATGGCGGTGTTCGACGACGTGGAGCCGTGGCCGCGCAAGCTCGCCGTCTACCGCCACGCGGTGTGGCAGGACAGCGGCCAGTGGGCCTTCACCGTCAACGAGCCGGCCTACGTGCCGGTCGCCGAGGGCATGCCGCTTACGCGCGAGCTGGAGCACTTCATCCACTGCATCCAGACGCGCGAGGAGCCGCGCACCAGCGGCGAGGAGGCGATCTCGGTGCTGCGCATACTGACTGCGGGCTCGGTCACGCACGACTAAGCGAGCGCGGCGATCGCTCGAAATTCCGCCTTTGGCGACACGCCGGCTTAACGTCTTGCCGCGATGATTTCCGCGACCGGCAACGGAGGCGGGAACTCCATGACGCGTTGGAAGATCGGCCTCGCGGCCTGCCTGCTCGTGCTGGCGGGGTTTCTCGGCTGGCGGTTCATGTATCCCAGCTACGAGTGGCGGCAGAAGATCACGGTCGAGGTCGACACGCCGCAGGGGCCGGTGACTGCGTCGAGCGTGGCGGAAGTCGCATGGTGGGGCGTGCCGAAGATACTGCCGGAAGCCACGCCGCGCGACTGGTCGGTGAAGGCCGAGGCGATCGTGGTGCCGCTGCCCGACGGGCGTTATCTGTTTGCCTTGGTGAAAACCGCCGAGGTAATCGCCCGCGCGGTGCTATTCGAGCCGCCCTATGGCGGCGATCCATATCTCAAGCCGGCCAGCCAGATGAAACATTTCAAGGGCGAGGTGCATGAAATCCCCCTGAAGAACTACCCGAGGCTGGTCACTTTCGATGATATCTCCGACCCGGCGACCGTGAAGCTCGTCGATCCTGAGAATCTGGCGGCAATTTTCGGCCCCGGCGTGTCGCTGAAGCGGATTACGCTAGAAATCACCGACGAGCCGGTGACAAAGGGCGAGGTGGAGAAGGCGCTGGGGTGGCTTGAGGGTATCGGCGGACGGATGCTCGACGGCCAAGGGATAAGCACTATTGCCGCCGAAAGCCGACTTGCCAACGATCTATCGCGTTGGGACTTCCGCAGAGATTAGCTGGCGAATTACAAATCCGGGAGCGAAGTCACTCGACCGCCACACGCTCCTTCTCCGCCTGCAACTTCCTCAGCATCGCCTCGGCTTCGGCGCTTCGCTCTGAGCGCTCGATGAAGCCGCCGCCGAAGACGCGGGCGCCGTTGCCCTCGCCGTCATAGAGCACGCAGGCCTGGCCGGGCGCGATGCCGGCCTCTCCGTCGAGCAGCTCGACGGAGACGGTTCCGGCTTCGTTGCGCAGCACGGCCGGGCGGGGAGGGCGGGTGGAACGCACCTTGGCGAAGAGCTCGAAGCCGTCCGAGGGAAGCGCGGAAAGCGGCGCATCGCCCAGCCAGTTCACGTCGCGCAGCACGATGCGGTGGGTCTCCAGGGCCTCGCGCGGTCCGACGACGACGCGCGCGTGCTCGGGATCGAGGTGGACGACGTAGAGCGGCTCGCCGCCGGCGATGCCGATGCCGCGGCGCTGGCCGATGGTGTAGCGCAGAATGCCTTCGTGGCGGCCGAGCACGCGCCCGTCGATATGGACGATGTCGCCGGGGGTGGCGGCCTCCGGCTTCAGCTTCGCGATGATGTCGGTGTACTTGCCCTGCGGCACGAAGCAGATGTCCTGGCTGTCGGCCTTGGCGGCGACGGAAAGGCCCATGCGCTCGGCCTCGGCGCGCACCTGCGGCTTCGACATGCCGCCGAGGGGGAAGCGCAGGTAGTCGACCTGCTCCTGCGTCGTGGCGAAGAGGAACCAGCTCTGGTCGCGGTCGGCGTCGACCGGGCGGAAAAGCGCGCGATGCCCGCCGCCGGGCCCGAAGCCGGCAGCCGAGCGGATATAGTGGCCGGTGGCGAGGGCGGCTGCGCCGAGGTCGCGCGCGGTCGAGAGCAGGTCCGCGAACTTGACGGTCTGGTTGCAGGAGATGCAGGGCACCGGGGTTTCGCCGGCCATGTAGGAGGCGGCGAAGGGGTCGATGACGGCCTCGCGGAAACGCTGCTCGTAGTTCAGGACGTAATGCGGGATGCCGAGCGTCTCGGCGACGCGGCGGGCGTCGTCGATGTCCTGGCCGGCGCAGCAGGAGCCGGCGCGGTGCACGGCGGCGCCGTGATCGTAGAGCTGCAGCGTGACGCCGACCACGTCATAACCCTCGCGCGCGAGCAGGCCCGCGACCACGGAGGAATCCACGCCGCCGGACATGGCGACCACGACGCGCGTGTCGGCCGGCCGTCCGGGCAGGTCCAGGCTGTTCAAGGGTTCGTCACGCATTCAAAAAGCTCTCGTCGGATGGCGCGGTGTGGCTGCCGTGACGGAGCGGGTCGCTGTGAGCCGCGGCGGAGCCTATGCCAACGGGCACAATATAGGTCAAGGACACGCCCGCCACCACCGGCCGGCCGGGCCTGCGCCGAAAGGGCGCGGAAACGGCCCCGAATGCCGCGAATTTTAACCTTTCCGCTAACGCCCCGTTCACCCTCGTTACTTTCCCCTTACCGGTCACTTAGGCAATTTTTAAAGCTGTCGGCCTATATTGGACCGGATTGGGTCTATGATTTTTGTAGAGAGTATGATGACCGATCTGGTTAGACCGCGCGTGAAATACGTTATCGGGCCGGACGGCAGTCCGCTGACGATCGCCGACCTGCCCCCGACGAACACGCGCCGCTGGGTGATCAGGCGTAAGGCGGAAGTCGTCGCCGCGGTCCGCGGCGGCCTGCTCAGCCTCGACGAGGCCTGCACGCGCTATCGCCTCACGGTCGAGGAATTCCTTTCCTGGCAGGCCTCCATCGACGAATACGGCCTGGCCGGGCTGCGCACGACGCGCATCCAGCAATACCGGCACTAGTTTTCGTTCACGTTCTTTTCGCTCCTGGGCCGCACGGCTCGCCTGCGGCTCGCTGGCGTTCGTTTCGCTCACGGGCCGCACCGCCGCTGCGCGGCTGGCCCTCCGCGGGGGCGGGCGAAACGTCGCCCGGCGCGCAGTCGCGCGCTCGGCCTGCGGCCGTTCTCCTTTCGCTCAAGGGTGCACAGCTTGCCTGAAGGCATGGCTTCGCCATCGCCGGGCGTTTCCGCGCGGCCGGTTCTTCGACCATCTGAGTAATTTCAGCCTCGCTCATGACGTGTCGGGGAACGCGAGCGCGTAATCGGCGAGGGCATGGGCGTGGGCGAGGATGACGTCGACCTCGCGGATGTGTTTGCCGTGCGGGACGGTCGGATCCCAGACGGCGAGCCGGCCACCGTAGGGAGGCCCGCCGCGCAGCGGGGATAGGCGGCGGGGGCGGGTTGGCTCCTGCGTGCGACGGGCGTCGAGGCGGGCTTTCAGCCGCGCGAAGCGGTAGGCCTGGCGTGGCAGGTCTTCGAGCGCGGCGGCGAGGGCTGCGAGGCGGCGGGCGATGCCGGCGGCGGAGACGAGGTCGTCGGGCTGGGGCGGAGGCAGTGGCGGCGGCAGCCGGTGCGGCTGGGTGATCCCCGGGAACATGATGCGCGGAGCTGCGTGAGGAGGCACGTAGC
>JAEYRU010000040.1 GCA_023435335.1 Pseudomonadota bacterium | reverse complement strand
CGACCTCGTCACGGCGCTGGTGCTCTGCGACACCGCGCACAAGATAGGCACGGACGAACTCTGGAATGCGCGGATCGACGCAGTCACGAAGAACGGTATTGCTTCGCTCGCCGACGGCATCATGGAGCGCTGGTTCACGCCGTCGTACCGGCGGGCCGATAATGCCGACTACGCGGGTTATGTGAACATGCTCGTGCGCCAGCCGGCGGAAGGCTACGCCGGCACCTGCGCCGCGCTGCGGGACGCGGACCTGACCGAATCCACTCGCGCACTGAAACTGCCGACCCTGCTGCTCGTCGGCGACCAGGACGGTTCCACGCCGCCTGACCTCGTGCGCTCGACGGCGGAACTGATTTCCGGATCGCGCTTCGAGGTCGTGAAGGACGCGGGTCACCTGCCCTGCATCGAGCAGCCGGCTGCCACGGCGCGGCTGATCCGGGACTTTCTTATTGAAAACGCCGCCTGAGGCGGCATCGAACAGGAACAGGAATGAACCAGTACGCCACCGTCGCCCGCCAGGGTGAGATCGCCGTCGTCACGCTCGACAATCCGCCTGTAAATGCGCTCAGCCATCATTTGCGCGAGGCCCTGATGGGGCATCTCAAAGCGTTGCGCGAAGACCCGGGCGTGGACGCAATTGTCATTTCCTGCGCGGGACGTACCTTCGTATCGGGCGCGGACATCACCGAGTTCGGAACGGCCAAAGCGCTGGCCAGCCCGAACCTGCCTGAACTCTGCAGCATGCTGGAGACGATGCCCAAGCCCACGGTGGCTGCGATCCACGGTACGGCGCTCGGCGGAGGGCTGGAACTGGCTCTCTCGTGCCACTACCGTGTCGCCGACCCGAAGTCGCTCCTCGGCCTGCCGGAAGTGAAGCTCGGACTGCTCCCGGGTTCGGGCGGAACCGTGCGGCTGCCACGACTGGTGGGGCCGGAGAAGGCGCTCGCCATGATCGTTTCCGGCAACCCGATCGGCGCGAAGGAGGCGCATGCAAGCGGGCTGGTGGACGCGATCGCGGAAGGCGACCTTGTGGCCGATGCCGTTGCCTTCGCGCGCTCGAAGGTCGGGGCGAAGCTGGTCCCGGTGCGCGATCGCGACGAGCATACGAGCGGGGGCGACCTCGTCGCCTTCGACGCGCTGGTGAAGGAAACGACGAAGAAGGCGCGCGGTCTGGAAGCGCCGATCGCGGCGGCACAAGCCGTGCGCAACGCGCTCACCATGCCGTTCGACGAAGCGCTGAAGGCGGAGCGCGCCAGCTTCATCCACCTCGTTCAGGGCGACCAGTCGCGCGCCCAGCGCCATCTGTTCTTCGCGGAGCGCGAGGCCGCCAAGGTGCCCGGCATCGGCAAGGAGGTGCAGCCGCGCCCGGTCAAGAAGGCCGGCGTGATCGGCGCGGGCACGATGGGCGGCGGCATCGCCATGGCGCTGGCCAACGGCGGCATTCCGGTAACGATCCTGGAAATGACCGACGACGCGCTGAAACGAGGGCTGGGCGTCATCGAGAAGAACTACTCCACTTCGGTTTCGCGCGGCTCGCTGACGGAAGAGAAGAAGGCGGAGCGCTTCGGGCGCATCTCCGGCACGACCGACTACGCCGATCTCGCCGACTGCGACCTCATCATCGAGGCGGTGTTCGAGGAAATGGCGGTCAAGAAGGAGGTGTTCGGCAAACTCGACAAGATAGCCAGGCAGGGCGCCATTCTCGCCACTAACACCTCCTATCTCGACGTCAACGAGATCGCCGCTTCGACATCGCGACCCGCCGACGTCCTCGGTCTGCACTTCTTCTCGCCGGCCAATGTGATGAGGCTGCTGGAGATCGTGCGCGGCGAGAAGACCGCGCCCGACGTCCTGGCGACAGCGCTCGCGGTTGCGCGCCAGATCGGCAAGGTGGCCGTGGTCGTCGGGGTGTGCCACGGTTTTGTCGGCAACCGCATGCTCGCCGCCCGCTCGGAAGAGGCGGAGAACCTGCTGCTCGAAGGCGCGACGCCGCAGCAGGTGGACAAGGTCTACACCGATTTCGGCTGGCCGATGGGCCCCTTCGCGATGTGGGACCTCGCCGGGCTCGACATCGGCTGGCGCAACCGCAAGTCACAGGGCAAGACCGCCGTGATCGGCGACGCGCTGTGCGAGCAGGGCCGCTTCGGCCAGAAGACGGGCAAGGGCGTTTATCTCTACGAAGCCGGCTCGCGTGAGCCGAAGCCCGATCCGGAAGTCGAACAGCTGATCGAAGACAAGGCGCGCGAGCGCGGCGTCAACCGCCGCGACATATCCGCTGAGGAGATCACCGAGCGCACGATCTATCCCATGATCAACGAGGCCGCGAAAATCCTCGAGGAGAAGATCGCCGCCCGCGCCTCCGACATCGATATCGTCTGGACGAACGGTTACGGCTTCCCCATCGGCAAGGGCGGTCCGATGTTCTGGGCCGATCTCGAGGGGCTGAAGAAGATCGTCGAGCGGCTGGAGTACTGGCACGGGCGCACCGGCAAGGAGGTGTTCGCGCCGACGGCGCTGCTGAAAGAATTGGCCGAAACCGGTGGCAGCTTCGCCGGTAGACCGGCTGCCTGACAAAGAAAATCGTGAGGAGAACACCATGACTGAAGCCGTCATCGTCTCGACAGCACGCACGCCCATCGGCAAGGCCTATCGCGGCGCGCTGAACGACACGCACGGGCACGTGTTCGGCGGACATGCCATCACCCATGCGCTGCAGCGCTCCGGCCTGGACGCCGGCGAGATCGAGGATGTGGTGATGGGCTGCGCCATGCAGGAAGGCACCACCGGGCTCAATGTCGCCCGCCGCGCCCTGCTGTCCGCCGGCCTGCCGGTCGCGACCGCCGGCACCACCATCGACCGTCAGTGCTCGTCGGGCCTCAACGCGATGGCCCTGCTCGCCAACGCGATCCGCAACGACGGCGTGAAGGCAGGCATCGCGGGCGGCCTGGAGTCGATCAGCCTCGTGCAGAACGATCACCGCAACACCTTCAAGCTGTTCGACGACACGCTGCAGAGCCCTGCCGCCGACGTCTACATGCCGATGATCGACACCGCCGAGGTGGTGGCGAAACGCTACGGTATCTCGCGCGAGAAGCAGGACGAGTACGGGCTGGAGAGCCAGCGCCGCGTGGCCGCGGCGCGCGAAGCCGGGCGTTTCGACGCCGAGATCGCGCCGATCGACGTCAGGATGGCGGTGGTCGACAAGGAGACCAAGGCGGTCTCCCACAAGCAGGTGACGCTGGCCCACGATGAAGGCCCGCGCGCGGACACCACCGCCGAGGGCCTTGCGGCGCTGAAGCCGGTGCGCGAGGGCGGGACGATCACCGCCGGCAACGCCAGCCAGCTTTCCGATGGCGCATCAGCTAACGTGATGATGAGCGCCAGGGAAGCCGAGCGCCGCGGGCTCAACCCGCTCGGCATCTTCCGCGGCTTCGCCGTGGCCGGCTGCAATCCAGACGAGATGGGCATCGGCCCGGTCTTTGCCGTGCCGCGCCTGCTTGAGCGCCACGGTCTGAAGGTCGACGACATCGGCCTGTGGGAGCTGAACGAGGCCTTCGCGGTGCAGGTCATCTACTGCCGCGATCGGCTGGGCATCGATCCCGACAAGCTCAACGTCAATGGCGGCGCCATAGCGGTCGGCCATCCCTACGGCATGAGCGGCTCGCGGCTCGCCGGCCATGCGCTGGTCGAAGGCAAGCGGCGCGGCGTGAAGTACGCCGTCGTGACCATGTGCGTGGGTGGCGGCATGGGCGCTGCCGGCCTGTTCGAGATCAATTGAAACCGGGAGGAGACCATGGACCTTCGCTTCACACCCGAGGAACTCGCCTTCCGCGACGAGGTGCGGACCTTCTTCCGCGAGAGCCTGCCCGAGGACATCCGGCTGAAGCTCGTGGACGGCGAGCATATCGGCAAGGACGATATGGTTCGCTGGACGCGCATCCTCAACGACAAGGGATGGGCGGTTCCCCATTGGCCCGTCGAACATGGCGGCACGGGCTGGGACCCGATGCGGCAGTACATCTTTCTCGAGGAGTTGCAGAAGACGCCAGCCCCATCGCCGCTGCCGTTCGGCGTCAACATGGTCGGGCCGGTGATCTACACCTTCGGCAACGAGGCGCAGAAGAAACGTTTCCTGCCGCGCATCGCCAACCTCGACGACTGGTGGTGCCAGGGCTTCTCGGAGCCGGGCGCCGGCTCCGACCTCGCCTCGCTGAAGACCCGCGCGGTGCGGGAGGGCGACCACTACATCGTCAACGGCCAGAAGACCTGGACCACGCTGGCGCAGTATGCCGACTGGATCTTCTGCCTCGTGCGGACCGACCCGGCGGCGAAGAAGCAGGAAGGCATCTCGTTCCTGCTCATCGACATGAAGTCGCCGGGCATCGATGTCCGCCCCATCGTGACGATCGACGGCGGACGCGAGATCAACGAGGTCTTCCTCACGGACGTGAAGGTGCCGGTCGAGAATCTGGTCGGGCAGGAGAACAAGGGCTGGGACTACGCCAAATTCCTGCTCGGCAACGAGCGCACCAACATCGCGCGCGTCGGCATGTCCAAGCAGCGCATCGCGCGCATTCGCGAGCTTGCCGCGAGAGAGATGTCTGGGGGGCGGCCACTGATCGAGGACCAGCGGTTCATGGAAAAGCTGACCTCGACCGAGATCGAGCTGAAGGCGCTCGAACTGACGCAGCTGCGCGTCGTGGCTGCAGACGCCAAGCGCGGGAATACCGGCAAGCCGGACCCGGCGTCGTCCATCCTCAAGATCAAGGGCTCGGAGATCCAGCAGGCCACGACGTGGCTGCTGATGCAGGTGATGGGGCCGCACGCGATGCCATACCATTCCGACACGATGGAGGGCTCGAACGAGCCGCCGATCGAGCCGGACTACGCGGCGCATGCCGCCCCGAGCTATTTCAACATGCGCAAGGTCTCGATCTACGGCGGCTCGAACGAGATCCAGAAAAACATCATCGCCAAGGCCGTGCTGGGGCTCTGAAGACATCATGGATTTCGATCTTTCCGAAGAACAATCGATCCTCAAGGATTCGCTCGACCGGCTGCTGGCCGACCGCTACGGATTCGAGGAGCGTCGGCGCATCATGACCTCGCCCGAGGGGTGGAGCACGGACATGTGGGCGCGCTACGCCGAGATGGGGCTGATGGCCCTGCCCTTCGCCGAAGAAGATGGCGGCCTCGCCGGTACCCCGGTCGAGACGATGATCGTGATGGAGGCGCTGGGGCGCGTGCTGGCGCTTGAGCCCTACTTTCCAACGGTCGTGCTGGGCGGCGGCTTCCTGCGTCTGGGCGGCTCCACCGAGCAGCGGGCCGAGCTGATCCCGCAGGTCGCGGGCGGCGAACTGAAGCTCGCCTTCGGCCATACGGAGCGCAACTCGCGCCACGACCTGAACCATGTGGAGACGACGGCGAAAAGGGACGGCGGCTCGTACGTGCTGTCAGGCCAGAAGAGCGTGGTCCTGGCCGGTGACAGCGCGGACCAGGTATTCATCACGGCGCGGACCGACGGCGGCGCGCGCGACGAGGGCGGCGTCGGCGTGTTCATGGTCGATGCGAAAGCAGATGGGCTTTCGCGTCGCGGCTATGTCAACCAGGACGGGCAACGGGCGGCGGAGATCACGCTCGACAAGGTGCGCGTGCCCGCCGAACACGTTCTGGGCGATCCGGAGCACGGACTGCCGCTCGTGCGGCGGGTGGTGGATGCGGCAATCGCCGCGCTTTGCGCCGAGGCCGTAGGCGCGATGAGCGCCATGCACTCGCTCACCGTCGACTATCTCAAGGTGCGGAAGCAGTTCGGCGTGCCGATCGGCGCCTTCCAGGTTCTGCAGCATCAGGCGGTGGACATGTTCGTCGCGCTCGAACAGGCGCGCTCGATGACCGTGTACGCCACCATGATGGCCGACAGCGA
>JAEYRU010000265.1 GCA_023435335.1 Pseudomonadota bacterium | reverse complement strand
CTGATTCCGCCTGCAGCCGCGCGCGCTTCACCAGCAAGCGAACCCGCTCTTCTGCGAAAACATCAAAATTGCCTTTGGCATTGATGAAGTCGCGCTCCGCTCGCTGCACGCCGCCGCGCTTGACGCCGCCGGCAATGCTGACCGCCTTCACCACCGTCAGGTCCGGGATGTAGGGATACTGCCCCGGCGTCTGGACATCGCCTGAGATGAAGAAAGGACGGTATTCCGCTAGTTCGACGGACGCCTCCGGCTTTGAGACCAGCCCGAATTTCTGGTGCAGCGTCTCGCTGATTGCCGAGGCGATTTCAGCGGTGGTCTTGCCGGCCGCAGGCGTTTCGCCGATCAGCGGGAGCGACAGGTCGCCGGAGGCTCCCACCGCGTATTCGCCGCTGATCGCGTCCCACTCGCGGAAGGTGCCCTCGACGGTCTGCCACTCGACGACGCGTATCCTGAGCTTGTCCTGGACGCCGAGTCGATATTCTTCCGCGATGGTGGAGTTGGGCACCAGCCAGAAGACCAGCAAGCCGGCAAGAAAGAGAAGCTGACGGACGCCGCGCTCGAGGGCCGGCCGCGGGGACCTGTTGCGATCTGCCTGCAATTCTTTCGTCCTTTCAAGCCTGCCCCCGCCACTGGGCAATGCTTGTCTGGCGAGACTGGCGCCAGTCGCTGCTCGAGACCCGCTAATAACTGCCCCTGGTCGTGCAGACGGCCGGCACCGTCTTTGCAATGATGAGGACGTCCTTCATCAGCGACCAGTTCTCCACATAGCTCCGATCCATCGCGACCCGGGTGTCGTAGGAGACATCATTGCGGCCGCTGACTTGCCACAGCCCCGTCAGGCCCGGCCGCGATCTGAGATAGAAGATTGCGGCCTTTCCATAATGGTCCAGTTCGTCGCGCACTACTGGGCGCGGTCCTACGATGCTCATGTCGCCGCACATGATATTGAGGAGCTGCGGCAGTTCGTCGAGGCTCAGTTTGCGCAGCACCGAGCCCACCACTGTTATGCGCGGGTCGTTTTTCAGTTTGCGCGTCGCCATCCATTCGGCCAGCGCGTCCGGGTCGGCGCTGAGATGCGCTGCAAGTACCGCGTCGCCGTTCAGCACCATGGTGCGGAACTTCAGGCATCGGAACGTGCGGCCGCCGCGTCCAACTCTCGCATGTCCGTATAGGACCGGCCCGCCGTCTGACAACTTCACCAGCAGCGCGAGCAGTATACACAGTGGGCTGAAAGCGACGAGCGCGAGGAACGCTCCGACGATGTCGAAACTGCGCTTGATGGCGCCGCCGAGCGGGACAGAAAGATCGGAGCTGGAACCCAGGACGCTGAAGTTTGCCGACTTGGCGATTTCCCTCATGGCGAACCCTTTCCGATAGGCGATTGGGATGAGGCGTCAGGTGCTGACACGATAACAAAGTGATGCTGCGTCGCAATACGAAAAGCCCGATAGCCTTCAAATGTATGTTTCCTTTTTGAATATTGGGTGATACCCCGGCGCGATCGGATTGCGAGGTTGTAAAAATTTATAAGTAGGAAAACACAAAATATGATTGTCGCGTAAGAAAAAATGCGAACACAGAAAATAATAGTTGATGTATCGTCTATCTGGTTATTTTATATGGTTGTTAAATATACGAAGTATGAATTTCTAATCACCTGCGGCCTCGACGGTGACGCGCCAAGTTTAAGGGCTGGATGTTGCAGCGCACCACGCGCGGTGTCGGCTGTGCCGGGCGCGCCTTGATGTGAGGACCCCAAAACTATACTGTTTCCGACAACAGCTTGGGCAATGGCCAGGCCGCCATCCGAGAGTCGGATCGGCAAAGGGGAGGCTTCCGGTGAAACGTCACGCCAAGTGTTTGTCTGATTCAGCGAGTTGACGATGTCGGCGCCAAAATTCGCCATCGGCATGCTGTTTGTCATAACCGTGGTCGCGGTGTGGTCCGTGTTGGATTCTGCCCCGTGGACAACGGTTCTGCTCCGCGCGGTGATATGCGCGGTACTTCTCCAGGTCGGATACTTCCTGGTGGTGCTTGGCATCGTCGCCAGGAAACGCAAGCCGGTGCGCCGAACCCATTCGACCAAGCCGGCGGACACCGAGCCCGCGAAGATTCGCGAAAGTAATCTCTCGCGCTAGTGCATCGTTCGGAGGGCGGCAAGGCGCCTCCTGGACGCGTCTCAACACGTCTCAATATGTGAACGGCCATCGGCCCGTTCCCGCATGCTCTCCTTCTGGATCCATGTAAGATGGTTATGAAGGAGCGCGGGCGGGGCACACTACCGGAACTGCCGAGCATTTGGCAGCGAATCGGTGAAGGGAGCCGAATGCCTGAACCTCTTGTCTCCGTTGTAATCGCTGCGAGGAACGCAGCCGACACGATTGCGCGGGCCGTTCGTTCTGCATTGCGGGAGCCGGAGGTCTCGGAGGTCGTCGTCGTCGACGATGCATCTTCCGACGATACCGGCGCAGCGGCGGCGTCGGCCGACGACGGCTTGGGACGATTGTCGATTATCCGCCTCGAGGTCAATCGCGGCCCGTCGGCCGCTCGCAATCTCGCGATAGATCATACGACGGCGCCTTTCATAGCCGTCCTCGACGCAGACGATTCCTATATCGAGGGCCGGTTCAAGAACCTGTTTGCTGCTGATGGCTGGGAGCTTGCCGCGGATAACATAGTGTTCGTCGAGGAAGGGTCAGACGCTCGAATCCCGGACCGGCACGCTTTGGCCGCAACCGCGCCGCTCCGGCGGCTCGGCCTCAATGAATTCATCAGCGGAAACATCTCCAGGCGCGGCCTGCACCGTGGAGAACTGGGTTTCCTCAAACCTGTTGTCAGCCGCGGATTCATGGCCTCCCGCCGCCTGCGCTATAATGAGGATATGCGGCTCGGCGAGGATTACGAACTGTATGCGCGCGCCTTGATCCTGGGTGCCCGTTTCAAAATTACGCCCGCCTGCGGCTATCTGGCGAGCGTGCGGCCGGACTCCCTTAGCGGGAATCACCGCACCGAGGATTTGCTGCGGCTGGCCGATGCTGATCGCGCCTTGCTGCGTATGAAGGGCTTGCCAGACGAGGCGGCGGCAACGCTCAAAAGGCATGAAAGGCATGTGCGCGACAAATACCGGCTACGGCGATTCCTCGACCGCAAGGCCGAAGCGGGAGTGGCCTCGGCGATAGCCTATGCCTTTTCGAACCCCGCCAATCCGCTACCCATTGCGCGAGGGGTCGCGGCCGATAAGGCAGGCGCACTGCACCGGCGGGTTGTTCCCGCGTTCGCGAAAGCGGACCAGCCGCCCGTCCGCTTCCTGATGCCCCCGCGACGCGGCGGACGGTAACGTTCCAGCGATACCGAAAAGGCTCGAAGATGGCTTCAGTTCTTCCCTTCAAGACCCGCAGGCTGGAACGTGACGACGAGACGGACAAAGCGCGCTTCAAGCGGCTCGCTTCGCTTGTCGCAGAGGTGACCGCCGAGATCGATGCGGAAAGGGCCGGCCTTGAGGCGCGCTATGGCAGCGAGACGGCCGACGCCGGATTCCTCCTCGAGGCGCTCGCGAATGATGAGGTGAGCGGGCGTTCAGCCGCGCGCGCCGAGCGCTTGACCTCGTCGATCCTGCGCTGTGAGCAGCGGCTGGCGGCCCTTTCTCGCCACGCCGGCTTGATGAGTGAACTTCGACTGCTGTTGCAGAGGTACCGCGACGGTGACAACGCGGAGGAAGTGTGAGCTGAGGGAGTCTGACGGGGGCCACGCGCGCGCCCCTCAGCCGTTTGTGACCGTCGGTAAGCAGTGTTGAATGCGATGCGGCATTAGATGTTGCGCCGCAGCACACGCCGAACTAGCCTTCTTGCGGGCGGGAACCTGTGGTTATTCAGATGCTACATGTTCTCTATCTGGTGCACGACGTTTCCGATCCGGCCGTGCGCCGCCGGGTTCTGATGTTGCGCGAGGGCGGTGCTCGCGTCTCCCTTGCCGGTTTCCGCAGAACCGAGACGCCCGTAGGCAGCGTTGCCGGCAGTGTGCCGTTGGACCTTGGTCGAACGCGGGATGGTCGCTTCCTTCAGCGCCTTCGTGCCATTTCATCCGCCGCCGCAGATCTCCGCGCGACCATAGGCCGCCTTTCGCGGCCGGATATCATCATTGCCCGCAATCTTGAAATGCTGGCCTTGGCCGCGAGGGTCAAATCCGTGCTCGGCGGCGGTGGAATCCCCCTGGTGTATGAATCGCTCGACATCCACCGGCTGCTGTTGCGTGCGGACATCATCGGCGGCGCTATGCGCTCTGCCGAGCGCTATTTTGCACGCGACGCCGCGCTGCTGCTGACTAGCTCTCCCGCCTTCGTCCGCGACTACTTCGCTGGGCGCCGCCAAGTGAGCGCACCGGTTGAGATTGTCGAGAACCGGCATTTCGAGCCGCTGCGTGAGGAGCCATCCTCAACTGCTCCGGAGGGACCTCCAGTGGGCCAGCCATGGCGCATTGGGTGGTTTGGAGCGCTCCGGTGCAGCCGCTCGCTTGGATTGCTTGGCGACTTCTCCCGCCGGGCAGGGGGCCGGGTCGAAACCGTGCTGCGGGGACGTCCGGCCCTCGCCGAGCTTCCCGACTTCTACGCGTATGTCGAATCCACCTCCGGTCTTTCCTTCAGGGGGCCTTACAGGAATCCGGAGGACGTGGAGGCAATCTACCGCGAGGTCCATTTCTCTTGGGTGGTCGACTTCTTCGAGGAGGGGCTGAATTCGAAATGGCTGCTGCCGAACCGCCTGTACGAAGGATGCCGGTTCGGCGCGGTGCCCATTGCAATGGCCGGCACCGAGACCGCGCGCTTTCTTGCGGACAGGGGAATTGGAATCGTCCTGGAGGAGGCTTCGACCCAGGCGCTCGGGCGTGCGCTAGGGGACATGGACGCCGGCCGCTTTCGCGCATTGAGGGAGGCTGTGCTGGCGCAGGACAGGGCGACCTGGGTTTGCGATCGTGAGGATTGCGGCGCCCTGGTGAACAAGCTGCGAGGACTTGCCGCAACGCCCGGCGCGAGCCTCGACGAGCTTTTCGCATGAGCCACGCTTTGTCCAATGCTCCCCTCTCTGGCGCTGTCCTCATCGTCATTCCTTGCCTGAACGAGGCGAGCCATATCGGGGCCTTGCTCGACCAGCTCGCCCCTATGGCTCACCGTCTGGGCGCAGTGGTCGCGGTTGTCGACGGAGGTAGCACGGACGGCACCCAGGCCATCGTGGGGCGATATGCGGAGCGCGATCCACGCATACGTCTCGTCCACAACGCGAGGCGACTACAGGCGGCGGGATTGAACCTCGCGGTTGGCCTCCACGGCCACGGTTTCGAATACCTCATCCGCATCGACGCCCATGGCCGCTACCCCGACGATTACTGCGACCAGCGGCTGGAAGAGGCGGTTCGCACCGGCGCGGATTCGGTTGTCGTTTCGATGGTGACCGCTGGTTCCGGCATCATTCAGGCGGCGACGGCAGCGGCGCAGAATTCGCGGCTCGGAACGGGCGGGTCGCAGCACCGCCACGCGACCGCCGGCAGTTGGATCGACCACGGGCACCACGCCTTGATGCGCATATCGGCTTTTCGGGAAGTGGGTGGGTACGACGAGACCTTCAGCCACAACGAGGATGCAGAACTGGACTACCGGCTGCGGCGGGCAGGCTTCCGTATCTGGCTGACAGGCAGGACGTCGATGACCTATTTTCCCCGCGCATCCCTTTGGAGACTCTACCGGCAATATCTCGGTTACGGTCGAGGCAGGGCGCGCAACGTGCTGAAGCATCGTGTCGTGCCGAAGCTCCGCCAGATGGCGCCGCTGCTTGTCCTGCCGTCGCTGATGCTGGCCATGCTCTCTCCTTTCTATTGGCCAGCGCTCGTCCCCGCGGCCACGTGGTCCACCATCTGCCTGGGAACCGGCGTCTGGATCGCTGCCGGAGAACGCAGGCCAGAGTTCATCTTGGCGGGTCTGTCCGCCATGATTATGCACCTCGCATGGTCGCTCGGTTTCTGGGAGCAGCTGGCTGCGCATGGCGCGCGAAGCGGGCGTGATCAGGCGCGACGGGAGGCTGCTTCATGAACGCGCCCGCCGCGACCACGATCGACATTTGCGTCTGTACGTTCCGCCGGCCCCAACTCGCCGACACGCTCCGATCGCTGGCGCTTCTCCGCTTGCCCGAAGGGCTTCGCATACAGGTCATCGTCGCCGACAATGACGACGTGCCGAGCGCTCGCGCCATTGCGAGGGAACTGGCATCTGAACTGGGCATCCGCCTGCGCTATCTGCATTGCCCGGCGCGCAATATCTCGCTGGCGCGCAACGCCTGCCTCGATGCGAGTACCGCCGATGTCCTGGCGTTCCTTGATGATGACGAAACGGCAACGCCGGACTGGATCGCGCGTCTGCTGGAGGCGGCCGAACGCCATCGCGCCGACGTGGTGCTGGGACCGGTGCGCGCGACTTACGGCCCCGATGCACCCGCTTGGATGAGGCAAGGGGATTTTCATTCGACGTCCCCGGTCTTCGTCCACGGCGAGATACGCACCGGCTACACCTGCAACGTACTGATGCGCCGGTCGGCGCACAGCATCGCTGCCAGGCGTTTCAGCCTGGCGCGCGGCCGCAGCGGCGGAGAGGACACTGAGTTTTTCGATGCGGTCTGGCGCGCCGGAGGAAGGATCGCCTTCGCGCCGGAGGCCTGGCTGGAGGAGCCGGTGCCGCCGGCGCGTGCAACGCTCAAATGGCTTGCACGTCGCCGCCTGCGGGTGGGGCAGACGCATGGCAGCCTTATGGGCAGTGTGGCCGGAGCCTATCCGATTTCCGGGCAGGTCGCGCTGGCCCTTTCCAAGGCGGCCTATTCGTTCGCCGCGGCGTTGTTCCTCGCCGTGGCGCCTGTCCAAAGGAACAGGAGCGCGCTGCGCGGGATTATGCATCTCGGCGTGGTCGGTGGCCTGCTCGGCGTCAGGGAGGCGCAGCATTACGGCGATCCGGCGCCTGCCGGGGAAGGCGCCGAAGATGCTGCGGCCTTTTCTCTGCTGAACCGTCCCGGGCGAGTGGCGCCAGCGACAAAGCGAGGTTCGGGCTGACCTTTCAGCGGAGTGGGAGACTGCAGCGACAAGGGAGGGAAACGGCGGACAATCAGTTGGAGTCCCGATGAGCTATCAGCACTTTCCATTTGAGAACCACCCCGATCCCCGGCGGGCAGAAAGGGCTGACGACGATTTCGTCGACCTTGAGCGTTTGCTCCATATGGCCAAGCGTCAGGCGAAGGTTGTGCTCATCGCCGCCCTCATTGGACTTGTCCTCGGCATTATCTACCTGCAGACGACGCCGCCCACCTACACCTCGTCCGGACGTGTCCTGATCGACCAGGAACTCAGCAAGATCGTAGACGAGGTTTCGCCGCTCACCGTCAACATGGAAACCGACGCGGCCGTTCTCAGCCAGATCGAGGTGCTGAAATCGGCCCGGCTGGCCGGCGCCGTGGT
>JAEYRU010000263.1 GCA_023435335.1 Pseudomonadota bacterium | reverse complement strand
ACCTTCTCGCGCATCCTCGACTGGACCGACCGCACGACCTGCGTGCTGTTCGGCGACGGCGCCGGCGCGGTGGTGCTGGAAGGGCGGGAGGGCGAGGGCACATTTGCCGACCGCGGCGTGCTCGCCTCCAGCCTGCGCTCGGACGGCACGCACAAGGAAAAGCTGTACGTCGACGGCGGTCCCTCCACCACCGGCACCGTCGGCCACCTGCGCATGGAGGGCCGCGAGGTCTTCAAGCATGCCGTCGCGATGATCACCGACGTTATCGAGGATGTGTTCTCGCAGGGCGGCATTACCGCCGCGGAGCTCGACTGGTTCGTGCCGCACCAGGCCAACAGGCGCATTATCGACGCCTCGGCTCGCAAGCTTGGCATCGCCGAGCACAAGGTGGTGGTCACGGTCGACCGGCATGGAAACACCTCAGCCGCCTCCGTTCCGCTGGCCCTGGCCGAAGCCGCGGGCGACGGGCGCATAAAGAAGGGCGACCTTGTGCTGCTGGAAGCGATGGGTGGAGGCTTCACCTGGGGCGCGGTCCTGTTGCGCTGGTAACCTTCGATTCACGACGCTGCCGATTTCCGGTTCTTGACCTGACAGGGCCAATTCCCTAACGTTTCCCTTATTGTATCGTTTTAGCACTTTATGAAATGGCTGGACCTGTCGGATGGGGGGCAAGACACTAACGCGCGCCGACCTTGCAGAGGCTGTTTACCGCAAGGTGGGCCTGTCTCGCACGGAGTCCGCGCAGCTCGTCGAGATGGTGCTCGATGAGATCCGCGACGCGATCGTCCGCGGCGAGAGCGTCAAGCTTTCCTCTTTCGCCACTTTCCAGGTTCGTTCCAAGAATGAGCGTGTCGGCCGTAACCCCAAGACCGGGGAGGAGGTGCCGATTCTTCCGCGCCGCGTGATGACGTTCAAGGCTTCGAACGTCCTCAAGCAGCGCATTCTCAACTCCCACCAGACGGCAAAGACCAAGTCCGGCAAGAAGTAGCCGCCCGCGTCACTCTGCGTAAATGTCTTGAATGTTTCGGTCCAAGCGGCTGAAATGAATCGCGAATCGCCAGCGGGAGAATATTGCGTGGACAAGAGCCCCGACGCATTCCGTACCATAAGCGAAGTCGCCGAGGATCTCGATCTTCCGCAGCATGTGCTGCGCTTCTGGGAGACGCGTTTCTCGCAGATCAAGCCGATGAAGCGCGGTGGCGGTCGGCGTTACTACCGGCCGATGGATGTCGAGCTTATCAAGGGCATCCGCCACATGCTCTACGATCAGGGCTACACCATCAAGGGTGTGCAGCGCCTGCTGAAGGAAAACGGCGTCCAGTTCGTGATAGCGGTGGGCGCGGGCGATCTGGCGGCCGTGGAGGCCATCACCCAGCGCAAGCAGGCTGAAGCGGCGGCCAACGCCGCGCCCGCGCCGCCGCCGCGTGGGCGCCAGTCCGATGACGAGATGCTGGTAGGCGAATCCAAGGTCAAGCCGAGCCGCCGCTTCTTCGGGATTGGCAAGGGCGAGGAAGACGGGCCGGTGCAGCCGGGCGAGGGGCGACTTTCGCGCGACAACCGCGCGCTGCTGCAGGAGACGTTGTTCGATCTGCTGGAGTGCAAGCGCCTGCTCGATCAGGTGCGCTGAGGCCGTTGTCCGGCTGACTGCCTCGCTTTCGAATGGTCGGAGCGGCGGGATTCGAACCCACGACCCCTTGACCCCCAGTCAAGTGCGCTACCGGGCTGCGCTACGCTCCGAGCCGCCCGAAGCCCTAGAGAAACAAGACCTTGAGCGCAAGCGAAAAAAGAGATCGCTGAAGCCTGTAACGAAGCACGTGGGGCTGGATTCGCCCCCGCCATTCGCGGCAGCTGATCTTCCCTCTGGCGCCCATCAGGCCAGGCGCGGCAATCCCTTAGGCCGCACCGAGCGCTTTTGCGCCGCGATCCTGAATGGGGCGTTGGGCGCGCCGTAGCCCCGGTAGCCGCCGCGTCGCTCGACGACCTCGAAGAAGAAGCCTTCGCCGTAGTTGGTGCTGTAGCACTGGAAGTATTCCCCCGCCTCGTCGCGGTCGTACAGGATGTTGTAAGCCCTGAGCTGCTCCGACAGTGCGGGGTCGAGGCCGAAGCGCGCCTCGAGGTCGTCATAGTAGTTGGGGGATATTTCCAGCGCGCGGAATCCCAACTGCTGCATGGCTTCCGCCGTAGCGAAAATGTCTGCAGTCCGAAACGCCAGGTGCTGCACCGACGAGCCAAAGCTTTCGGCGATGAAGTGGCCAGCAAGCGTCTTGCGGCTCTCGGCTCCGTTCAGGGTCAGCCGCAGCGCTCCATTGTCGCTCTCGATAACCTGGCTGCGCACAAGCCCGCCGGGATCGACCACGTCCACCATCGGCGATTTCCCGGTTCTGAAGATCGCCGTGTAGAACAGGATCCAGGTCAGCATCTCCTCGTAGTTCATCGTCTGCGCGACGTGATCAACGTCCAGCAGCCCGGCGTTCTGCGTCGGGGCTTCCGGCAGCGGCTCGAACTCAATGTCCCAGACGCGGGCGAGTTCGCTGCGGCTATCGAGGAAGTAGATGACGCCGCCGCCCACCCCCCGGATGGCTGGGATAGCCAACTCGCCGGGCCCGTGCTTCTGCTCGAAGGTTTCGGCGCCCAGCGCGCGGGCGCGCGCCACGGTCGCCTGCGCATCGTCCACCCGGATGCCGATCGCGTAGGCGTTGGTCCCATGCACGAGATAGGAGGAATGGGCCAATCCTTCCTGCTCGACATTGATGACGATGTTGATGCCGGATGCCGCCGGCCCCTGCCGCCACAGCACAACGTCCTTGTTGCGATGCCTCGCCTGAGGGGAGAAGCCCATGGTGGCCAGCATGCGGCCGAGGTCGCCGGCTTCCTCTTCGTTGGCCGCGAACTCGACGAATTCGACGCCGTCCACCCGCACTCGGTCGGGCATATCCGGCACCTCGATCGCCAGCGCGGGTTCGGCCCGGCGCACCTGGTCCATCAGGTTTATCAGTGAGCGCCGGCCATCGACGGCGATCGAGCGGGGTGACCCTCCGCGGAACTGGTCGTTGAATATCTCCAGAGACAGGGGCCCGGCATAGCCGGTTGCGGCCACGGCGCGCATGAAGTCGACGACGGCAAGATCGCCCTGGCCGGGCATGTTCCGATAGTGCCGGCTCCATTGGAGCAGGTCCATCTGCATTTTCGGCGCGTCCGCGAGCTGGACGATGAAGATGCGGTCGCCGGGAATGGAACGTATCGTGGAAACCTCGATGCCGCGCGCCAGCGTATGGAAGGAATCGAGGATCAGGCCGATATTGGGATGGTCTGCGCGGCGCACGATTTCCCAGGCGTCGCGATGGTCGCTGATGTGGCGGCCCCATGCGAGAGCCTCGTAGCCGACGCGCAGGCCGCGCTTCGCGGCGCGTTCGCCGAGCTCGCGGAAGTCGGCGGCGGCGCGGTCGATGCCGCCGAGCGCGGCCGGCGATACGTTGGAGCATACCAGCATCAAGTCCGTGCCGAGCTCCGTCATAAGGTCGAATTTGCGCTCGGCACGGTCGAACGCCCTGCCGCGCTGGGGTTCGGGCAGCCCCTCGAAATCTCGGAACGGCTGGAACAGCGTGATTTCCAGACCGTGATCGCGGATCATCCGCCCGACCTGCGCAGGCGTGCCGTCAAAGGCCAGAAAGTCGTTCTCGAAGATTTCGACACCGTCGAAGCCGGCGGCCGCGATCGCCGCGAGCTTCTCGCGAAGGTCGCCGCTGATCGAGACCGTGGCGATCGAGGTTTTCATGTCCTGTCCTGGTTGATCAGGTCCATCAGCGCACGCACTCCATGGACGTAGCCGCGTGCACCGAGCCCCGCGATGACGGCAGTTGCAGCTCTGGAGACCAGCGAGTGCTGATAGATTTCTTCGCGGCGGTGGATGTTTGAAATGTGGAACTCCACGATCGGTCCCGGAAACATCTTCAGAGCATCAAGCAGCGGGATCGAGCGGAAGCTCAGCCCGGCGGGGTTGATGAGGATGCCGGCACCCTCGTCGATAGCCTCGTGCACCCAGTCGACGAGCTGGTGCTCGGCGTTCGTCTGGTGGAACCTGATCTCGGTGGGCGCCGCCGTCTCCCGGCACAGCTGTTCGATCTCGGCGAGCGTCGTTGTGCCGTAGATGTCCGGCTCGCGCCGGCCGAGGCGGTTGAGATTGGGTCCGTTGAGGATGAAGATAGGTTTCATCGGCTAGCCTTGGTATCCGAGAAGACGCGGGAGCAGGAGGACGGCGTCGGGCACGAAAGTCACGATTGCCAGAGCGCCGAACATGACCAACAGGAACGGGATGACGTTGCGAACGATGTCGCCGAGGGGAACTTCCGCGATGCGCGTCATGATGAACAATAGCAGCCCGTAGGGAGGGGTGATCAGCCCGAGCATGATGTTGAGTACCGTCATCACGCCGAAATGCACCATGTCGATGCCGAGCGCCTTTGCCGTCGGTATCAGCACCGGCACGATGACGAGCAGGATCGTCGTGCCTTCCAGGACGCAGCCCAGAAGCAGCAACAGCACGTTCACCAGGATCAGGAACTGGATCGGCGTCAGGTCCCACGCCAGCAGCAGCGCCGACAGCGCATTGGGAATGTTCTCGACGGTAACCACGTAGTTGAACACCATCGCGCCGGCCAGCAGCATGCCGATGGAGGCCGTGGTGCGACCGCTGCTGAGCAGGGCGCCGTAGAGCTGGGACGGCGTGACGCTGCGGTAGATGATGATCGAGATGAGCAGCGCATAGCCAGCGGCGACACCGGCTGCCTCGGTTGGCGTCATCACACCGCCGCGAATTCCGACCAGCAGGACCACCGGCAGCAGAAGCGCCGGCAGGGCGCGCAGGGTGAGACCCGGCAGCTGCCTCACCGGCACCGGCTCCTCGACCGGAAAGTTCTTTCGCCGCGCGTCGATCGCCACGACCGACATCAGGCCAAAGGCCAGCAGCAGGCCCGGGACTATCCCCGCGATGAAAAGAAAGCCGATGGAGGCGTCCGAGACGAGCGCGTAGATCACGAGCGGGATCGAAGGCGGGATGATTGGCCCTATGACGGCCGTCGCGGCGGTCAGCGCGGCCGCGTAGCTGGCCGGATACCTGTCGTCCCTCGTCATGAGCTTCTGCATCATGCGGCCGGTGCCCGCCGCATCGGCGATCGCCGAACCGGACATCCCCGCGAAGATCAACGACTGCAGCACGTTGACCTGCGCGAGACCGCCGCGGAAGCGGCCCACGACGGCGTTGGAGAAGTGAAGAAGACGCTCGGTCATCGTGCCGGCGTTCATGATCTCCGCCGCCAGGATGAACATAGGCACGGCGAGCAGCAGGTAGCCCGTATAGAGCCCGTTGAGGATCTGCTCGGCCGCCGTGCCCATGTCGAGCCCGGCGAGCCAGAGATAGAGGATGGACGAGGCTATCATGGCGTGGCCGATGGGAAGGCCCAGCACCGCGAGGGTGACGATTGCGATCAGCGAAACGGCAAACGGATCCGGCATCATGCGCCCGTACTCGTGCCGCCCGGCATTTCGGCATCGGTCGCCCTCAGCGCGCGCCATGCGAGCCACAGGTATCGAGTCATGACCGCGATGACGAAGACGAGGTAGATCGAGAACAGCCAGTCGAAGCGTATCTTCAGATAGGCGGTGCTCTGCACCTTCATGAAGGTGACGTAGTCGAACACCGCGGGAAACGAGAGCCCGTAGAGCCCGATGAGCGCCGCTGCCGAAATCAGCGTCATGATCCGCCGAGTGCGCGCCGTGACTGCGCCGTAGATCAAGTCGAACCTGATCTCCTCCTCTTCGCGCACCACGAAGGCGGCTCCGAACAGCACGATCCAGATCCACAGGACGACCGTAAGCTCGTTGCTCCAGCCTGTCGGCCAGTTGAGTACGTAGCGGAACACCACCTGCATCAGGAACGCGACGAACATCACGCCGATCATGATCACGATGAGGTTCTCGCCTCGCCGGTAGAGCCACCCGGCCAAGGGGCGCATGCGTTCCAACATCGGTTCGCCTTCCCGCATTCGCAACTCGCCACGAGATGCCGCCGGCCGGTGCGGCCGGCGGCATCCGATGAGTTCTAGAGGGCGTTGATCTTCTCGACCATGCCCTCGGGCCAAGACTTGGCGAGCTCCGACGACAGGTATTTCTGCTGGACGTGGCTGCGGAAGGCGTCGAGATCGGGCTCGTAGACCTTCAGGCCGGCCGACTTGAATCGCTCGGCCAGTTCCTGTTCGCGGGCGAGGTGCTTGTCGTTGGAGAAGTCTATCGCGGCGTCGGCGGCCGCCTGGAAACGTGCCTGCGTGTCGGCGTCCATTTCGTCCCAGGTCTTCTTGGACACGGTCAGCAGATCGTAGCCGACCAGGTGCGAGGTGAGCACGATCTGGCTCATCACCTCGTAGAACTTCATGTTCTCGACGTTCGGCAACGGATTGTCCTGCCCGTCGATGGCTCCGGTCTGGAGCCCGGTGTAGACTTCGGCGTATGCCATGGGGGTTGGGTTCGCGCCGAGCGCTTCGCCGAGGAACTGCCACGCGTCGCCACCCGGCATGCGCAGCTTGATGCCGGCCATGTCCGCCGGCGTCTTTATTTCCTTGTCCACCTTCAGGCCGACCTGGCGGACGCCGAAATAGGTCGGGCCGAGGATGCGGATTCCCAGCTGGTCTTCGGCCATCTTCTTCATCTCGGCGCCCGCCTCGCTGGCGAAGAATGCCTTGAGGTGAGCCGCGTCGCGGAACAGGTAACCCGCCGTCATGATCGACCAGGCCGGGATCTGGTTCGAGATGTCCTGCGGCGCGATGTTGCCCATCTCGAGATTGCCGCGCTGCAGGGCGACAAGCTCGGTGCCTTGCTTGAACAGGTTGCCCCCGTAGTAGCCCTCGAAGGTGAAGTCGCCGGAAATGCCCTCAGCGAACTGTTTCATCATCTCGGCTCGGATGTCCTGCTCGGAGAAGACGGCCGAAAAACGCAGCTTCGGCTTGTCCTGTGCGAATGCGGGAAAGGCCACGGCGGCCGCGAGCATGCCTGCTCCGACAAGGAACCGGCGGCGTGTTGCGTGCAAGGTCATTGAATTCCTCCCGTTTGCTGTCTGATAGTAACCGCCCGCTCCGCGGCGGGCGCACCGTCGAAGGCCGCGAACGCAGCCTTCATCCGATCCGTGTCCGGCTTTATGCCGGTGAAAAGCTCAAAGGCGCGCACCGCCTGGAAGATGGCCATGCCTTCTCCCGAGAGGGTGCGGCACCCCTTCGCGCGCGCTTCCCGCAACAACTCGGTCTCCAGCGGAAAATAGACGACGTCGGCCACCCAGTGGGCGGGCGAAATACACGCGACGGGCAGCGGAAGACCGGGCAGCTTGGTCATTCCAACCGGCGTGGCGTTGACGATACCGTCTGCCCTGGCCGCCGCCGCGGCCGGCTCTTCGGTGGCTTGGGCGCGGCCGGCCCCGAAACGGACGTTCAGCCGTGCTGCCAGCGCTTCGGCGCGGCCGGTCTCGAGATCTGCAATCGCCAGCCTGCCGACACCGCTGTCGAGCAACGCATGCGCCACCGCTACGCCGGCGCCTCCTGCGCCGAGGAGGAGCACCTCGTCGCGGGCAACGCCGGTGAGGCCCCGCTGGAAGCTCTCGCGAAAACCCCACATGTCGGTGTTGTGGCCATGGCGGCGCCCGCCCTTGAGCACGACGGTGTTGACGGCGCCGACCTCTCGCGCGGCGTCGGAAAGCTCGTCGAGGAGCGGCAGGATCTCCTGCTTGTATGGGAAGGTGACGTTGAAACCGGAAAAGCCCGACGTTTCGATGGACTTCACCAGTTCGGCGATCGGCGGGACGGGATCGCCCATGAGATCGGCGTCGAGCAGCTTGTAACTGTAGGCCAGCCCCTGCGCCTTGCCCTCTGCCTCATGCATGGCGGGCGTGCGCGACAAGTGTATGCCCCGACCGAGCAGGCCCACCAGCACTCTGCGGGGAGACGCCGCGCGCGGCGCGCTTGGATCTGTGCTGGCTGCCACGGCTTTCACCGGATCCTCCCGATTGAACCGCAACCGCGGGTTTCCTCCCGGTACCAGCGAGGAGAAGGCCGGCATCCGATAATTGAGGTTTGAACTATCTAGTTAATTCAGTCAAGCATTTTGAACCGGGCGGTTAATTCGTGTAGGAGTGCGCCAGCGGAGTCGGAAGCTGAATCATGGACGAGTTGGGACTGGACACGGAGCGGGCGCCGGGAAGGGGCGGCTGGAAACAGGATCCGGCCGGTGTGCAGTCCAACATACTGGCCGTGGCGATGGCCGAGTTCGCGGCCAATGGCCTGTCGGGCGCGCGCATTGATGAGATCGCTGCGAAGACCCGCACCTCCAAACGGATGATCTACTACTATTTCGGCGACAAGGTCGGGCTCTACCGCCGCGCGCTGGAGGAAGCCTACCGCAAGGTGCGCGAGGGCGAGCAGAAGCTGGACCTCGACCATCTGCCTCCCGCCGAGGCGCTGACGAAGCTGGCCGAATTCACTTTCGACCACCACAGTCGCAACCCCGACTTCATACGCCTGGTGATGATCGAGAACATCCATCACGGCGCCTACCTCGAACAATCGGACCTGATCGGCAGGCTGAACGCCGGCGTCATCGAGAAGCTTACACACATCTGCAGTCGCGGCCGCGAGGCGGGCATCTTCCGCGATGACATCGAGCCGCTGGAACTGCATTGGCAGATCAGCGCCCTCAGTTTTTTCAACGTCTCCAACCGTGCGACCTTCGCGCGTATCTTCGGCGACCGTCTCTACGGCCCTGCCGGGCAGGAGACGCTGCGCAGGCATGTCGTCGAAATGGTCCTGCGCTTCGTCCTCAAGTCCGAGTTCGTGGCCTGATCCTGTCCGGCAGCGAGCCGGGCTATCTCACGTCGAGAGACGGTTTGCGCGGTTGCTGGCACGCTCGTTCCGAGGCGTTTCCGCGGAGCAGCCGGGGAGGACCCCAGGAGATCAACAGCGACGGAACCAAGCCAATCTCGATGCCGTTTCTGTCCGGTAGTTGCAGGAGACCAGGCATGGCGCCGAGAGCAAACTGGAAAGGGTTCCTCAAGGTCGCCGAAGTCAGCTGTCCGGTCGCCCTTTATACGGCTGCTTCCACTTCTGACCGGATCGCGTTCCATACCATCAATCGGGCCACGGGAAATCGGGTCCGACGCCAGTTTGTGGATAGCGAGACGGGCAAGCCCGTAGACCGCGACGAACAGGTCAAGGGATACGAGATCGGGTCCGGCGAGCACATAATGCTTGATCCCGACGAGATTGCCTCTGCCGTTCCGGAGAGCGACAAGACCCTTGCTGTTTCGGCCTTCATAGGCTGCGGGGATATCGACAGCGTCTATTTCGACAAGCCCTATTATCTGGCCCCGGCGGATCGGCATGCCGAGGAGGCTTACGCCCTGATCCGGGAAGGCATGCGCGCCAGGAATGTCGCCGCGCTCGCCCAGACGGTGCTGTTTCGCCGCGTTCGCACCGTGCTGATCCGCGCGCACGGTTCCGGCCTGATCGCGACGACGCTGAACTTCGACTATGAGGTGCGATCGGCAAAGGATGCCTTCGACGACGTCCCGGATATCCGGATCAAGGGCGAGATGCTTGAGCTGGCGGAGCACATCATCAAGACCAAGCGCGGCAAGTTCGACCCTGCCAAGTTCGACGACCGCTACGAGGAGGCGCTCGCCGAACTGGTGAAGGCCAAGCTCGAGGGCAAGAAGATAGAGGCGCCGAAGCAGCCGAAGCGCGACAAGGTGATCGACCTCATGGCGGCTCTGCGCGAGAGCGCCGGCGTCGGGGGCAAGAAGCCGGCGACGCGTTCCCGCTCGAAGGCAAAAGCAAAGACCGCGAAGGCAAAGTCCGCGAAAGAGAAGGCCGCGCCAGCCAGGCGTAAGGCGAGCTGAGCATGGCGGGGCTCGAAGCATACTGGCGGAAGCGCGACTTCGGTACCACCTCGGAACCGAGGGGAAAGAAGGCGCGCAAGACCGGCAACTCCTTCGTCATCCAGAAGCATGACGCGACGCGCCTGCACTACGACCTGCGGCTGGAAATGGATGGCGTGCTCAAGAGCTGGGCGGTCACGAAAGGACCCAGTCTGGTCCCTGGAGAGAAGCGTCTCGCCGTCCATGTCGAGGACCATCCGCTCGAATACGGCGGCTTCGAAGGCACGATTCCCAAGGGGGAATATGGGGGCGGTACGGTCATTGTGTGGGACCGCGGCACCTGGGAGCCGGTTCATGACGTACACAAGTCATACGCCAAGGGCCACCTCGAGTTCGAACTCGTCGGCGCCAAGCTCTCGGGGCGCTGGCATCTGGTCAGGATGAAGGGCAAGCGTTCGGAGAAGCGCGAGAACTGGCTGCTGATCAAGGGCGACGACGAGGCGGCTCGCACCGCCGATGAGCCCGACATACTCGAGGAACGGCCGGAATCGGTAAAGACAGGCCGAGTGATCGACGAGGTCGCGGACGAGGCCCCTGGCTGGTCGTCGAAGACTGGGAAGATCGGCAAGAAAAAAGGGACAAGAAAGAGGAAGGAGGCAAAAGCTGCGGCGCCGGAACAAGCGGCAGAACCTCTGGACCCCGCGGCCCTCAAGGGCGCCAAGAAGGCCCCGCTGCCGGACTTCGTGGAGCCGACCCTTGCTACCCTGGCCGCAACGCCGCCGGATGGCGACCGCTGGATCCACGAGATCAAGTTCGATGGTTATCGGCTTCAGGCGCGCATAGAGGCTGGGCGCGTGAAGCTCCTTACGCGCAGCGGCCTCGACTGGACCAGGAAGTTCGGCAAGGATGTGGTAGCTGCCCTGAAAGCGCTGCCGCTGGGCAAGGCTCTGATCGACGGAGAACTGGTTGTCGAAACCGGATCCGGGGCCTCTGACTTCTCGGCCCTTCAGGCCGACCTCAGCGCCAGCAAGTCCGACCGGTTCGCCTTCTATGTGTTTGATCTGCTCCATCTCGACGGCTACGATTTGCGTGCCGTGCCGCTGATCGAGCGCAAGCGGATGCTGGAGCGCATCGTAGCCGCGGATATCGCGCCTATCCGCTACAGCAGCCACTTCGAGGAGAATGGCGGGCTGGTCCTGCAGCATGCCTGCCGGCTCAGCCTGGAAGGCGTCATCTCCAAGCAGGCGGATGCGCCGTATCGGTCCGGCCGCGGCAAGACCTGGATCAAGTCCAAATGCTCCGCCCGGCAGGAGTTCGTGATTGGCGGCTACGTGCCGTCGTCCACGTCGCGCAAGGCGATAGGCTCGCTGGTCCTGGGCGTCCATGATGCCGATGGCAGGTTGGAGCATGTGGGACGCGTCGGCACTGGGTTTTCCGCCGCCGTCGCCGAGGACCTTTACAGTCGGCTCGACCGAATGCGGATTTCGGACAGCCCCTTCAATGGCAAGCTCACGGCCGAGGAAGCCCGCCAGGCGCGTTTTGTACGTCCCGAACTGGTCGCAGAGGTCGAGTTTCGCGCCTGGACGGCCGACGGAAACCTGCGCCACGCATCGTTCCGCGGATTGCGCGAAGACAAGCCGGCCGCCGAGGTCGTCCGTGAAGTTCCAAAAGGCAAGGCGTCGGCGCACAAGCCACAGCGCCGGACCGTGCAGCTTACCCATCCCGACCGGGTCTATTGGCCGGAAGCGGGCGTCACCAAGGAGGGGCTCGCCGATTACTACGCCGACGTCTGGCGCTACATAGCCCCCCATATAGTAGGCCGCCCGCTGGCGCTCTTGCGGTGCCCGAGCGGCATAACCGGCCAGCAATTCTTTCAGAAGCACGCCTGGAAAGGACTCAACAAGAACATCGTTCTGGTGGCCGATCCCAAGGACAGCGCGGATGCGCCCCTGATCGCGATCAACGATCTCGACGGCCTCATCGGTCTTGTCCAGGCCGCGGTCCTGGAGATCCACCCGTGGGGATCGACCGTTGCCGACTGGGAGCGTCCGGACATGATTGTCATGGACCTCGATCCGGGCGAAGGGGTGTCCTGGGAGGCCATCGTCGCCGCGGCCCGGGAAATCCGCCAGCGCCTCGAGGAGGCCGGGCTTGCAGCCTTCATCAAGACATCCGGCGGCAAGGGCCTGCACGTCGTGGCGCCGCTGAAGCCCAAGGCCGAGTGGCCCGCGGTGAAGGCGTTTACGAAGGCGCTGGCGGACAGCATGGCCGCCGACAGTCCGGACAAATATGTTTCGACCATCGCCAAATCCAAGCGCCGCGGCAGGATCTTGGTCGACTACCTGCGCAACCAGCGCGGGATGACGGCGGTGGCGGCGTATTCGACGCGGGCCCGGCCCGGAGCCCCGGTGTCGATGCCGCTGGCCTGGGAGGAACTCGATTCCGGAATTGGGCCGGACTATTTCAACGTGGAGAATACCCCGACGCGGCTGGCCGCGCTCGATGCGGACCCGTGGGAAGGCTTTCGCGCCGCTGCCAAACCGCTGGCCGAAGCGCCTCGGCGGGGAAGCAAGCGAGGCAGGTAAAGTCCGTGCAGCTTGTACAGATCCTTCTGCCTCTGACCGACAATGATGGCCGCGCGTTTGCACCTGGCATGTTCGAGACCCTGAAGGATGAGTTGGCACGGCAGTATGGGGGAGTGACCGCCTTCGTACAGGCGCCGGCCCAGGGTCGCTGGGCGCCCGATGGCGCCATCGCTGCGGAAGAGGATATCATAATCTTCGAGGTGATGGTTGAGGACCTGCGCGCGGACGAATGGCGGGCCCGGCGCCGCGAACTCGAGATGCGGTTTGATCAGGAACGGGTCGTTATCCGGTACATGGAGATCGGCCTCATCTGACGCCACGCCCGACTGGGCCGGCCGGCCGTTGAGCCTCTATTTACGCTTGCGTTTGGCGTCCGAGCCGATGCTCTTGCGCAGGGCATCCATGATATTGATGACGTTGCTCGGCGCCTCTTCAGCCGCCGGCTTCGCTTTGGCGGGGCGCTTCCTGCCCTTCTTCTTGGCTGCGATGATGTCGAGCAACCGGTCCTGGACGGGGTCGTTAACCATCTTGGGATCCCAGGCGGTGGTGCGCTCGTCGATCAGCTTCTTGACCAGCGTCATGAGCTTGGAATCCGGCTTGCCATCCTTGATGTCGCCGAAATAGCCGCTTTCGTCGCGAACCTCGTCACCGTAGCGCAATGTCCACAGCACGATGCCTTTGTCCCGCGGCTCGAGCATGACCGCGCGCTCGCGGCGATACATCACCAGCCGCGAAATCCCCACCGTCTCGGTGGAGGCCATCGCATCCCGGATGACGGAGAACGCTTCCTCGCCGACTGGGTCGTCGGGCGTCAGATAGTGCGGCTTGTCGTACCAGATCCATTCGATGCTATCGCGCGGCACGAAGCTTTCGATGTCGATCGTGCGCGTGCTCTCCAATGCGACGGCCTCGATCTCCTCGTCTTCCAGCATCACGTAGTCGTCCTCGCCACGCTGGTAGCCCTTGACCTCGTCATCCTCATCCACCGCCTTCTCCGAGACCGCGTCCACATATTGGCTCAACACGCGGTTGCCGGTCTTCGCATTGAGCGTATGGAAGCGGACCTTCTCGTTTTCAGTGGTGGCCGGCGTCATCGCCACCGGGCAGGTGACGAGGGAGAGCTTCAGATAGCCTTTCCAGAATGGGCGTGGCGCCATGCGAAATACCCCGCAACGATCGACGTCAACGGGCGCGCCGCGGCTTTTGTTCCTGGCAAGCGTGCTACAGTCCATGCTCCCGGCTGCATCACCGGTGAGGCAAATCGGCTGCGCCGGGAATATGTCAGTCGATGCGCTGCGCCGGCCAGGTCGTGGATGCCACGCGGATTACTTGTTCCAGGGCGCCGGCCAGGGCGTCGCGTTCCTCGGCGGAAAGCCCGTCCACGGCCTGGACGATGCCGTTGATCGGGTCGCGCAGCAGCATGTCGCGGCCGGCGCGGGTAAGTTCCAAGTGCTCCGCCCGGCCGCTCGGCTGCGCTTCGGATTTGGCGACCAGCTTCTTCAGGATTAGTGTTCGCACGGTGCGGCTCACCGGACCGGTGGCGAGGCCCTGGAAGCGTGCCAGTTCACTCGCCGTGCGGCGTCCGTCTTCTGCCTTCGAGAAGTAGCGCAGCGCGGTCCACTGGGCGGGATACAGGCCTTCCGCATAGCCGAGCGAATGCATCGAGCGAGACGCCCGTTCCAGAAGTTGGGTCAGCGAGTTCGCTGATATCGGATCGGTGGCGGCCACTTTCGTCCAGACTCGGGTTTCAAAAAAAGGTCTTGGTGCTCGAAAAAAATCCGGACCTTGTATTAGCTATTCCGGATATAGCGGGTCTAATGCAACTGCAATTCAAAGTCACGTGCGCGCGACGTGTACGGGGCCGAAGCCGCCGCACGCGCCGACTCGCGCTGACGGCGCGCCTCCAGTGCCATTGCGCCCCAGATCATGCCGAGGAGCAGGTAGAAATGACGCCAGTGATTTGTATCGATGACCGCGCCGACGAGAACGTGTCCGACGAAGACGACATAGGCGGTGAGCAGCCAGGGCTGCCATGGCCGGTCCCGGAAGAGAATGCGGAAGCCGCCGGCAAGCGTCAGCACGATCAGAGTCAGGTAGGCAGCGAAGCCCAGCCAGGAATAATCCAGCAAGGCCTTGAGCCAGATATTGTGCGTATCCTCACCGAGCATCTGCCCGAACTCGAGCGGCCCGATGCCCAGGGGGTGCTCCATCGCCATCTGGAACCCGATCACGAAGCGCGCGAAACGCCCGAGCCGGGCCGTGTCGTAGGGCTGCGCCAGCTGCGCACGCTCGGAGAAGACGTCCGCGACGCCCGGCAGTTGTAGCGCAACGACCATCGCGATGACGAGCATCGCCATCGCCGCAATACCAATCACCAGGATTCGCAGGCGAAACAGGTTGCTGCTGCTGCCCAGGTAGAGCCCGCCGGCGAGGAATATCGCGGAGAAGGCGTAAAGGCCCCACGCGCCGCGCGAGAAGGAGAAGAACACGCCCGCGGACAGGAATACCAGCACCGCCACGTAGAGCGGCATCGCCGCGCTGCGGCCGGCCAGTATTCGCTGCAGCATGAACATCGCCGGCAGCACGAGGAATGGTCCGAAGACGTTGGGGTCCTTGAAGGCGCCCGCAGCGCGTCCGTAGAGCGTGAAGAGTCCGCCCGGAAACAGGCCAAAATACCCGGCGATGCCGAGCGTGGCGGTCGCCACCGCCGCCGCGGTCCACGCCCAGAAGATCAGCCCGTAGAGATCCGGCCGCGCCTCCAGAACCGCGGCGAAGAACACGCCGGTCAGCGCCAGGAAGAGCGTGACGGTGATGTAGAGCGGTATGTCGCCCAGCTCCTTCAGCTGCGTCATGGAGATCATGCCGCCGATGACGAAGAGGATGAGCAATGCCGCCATGGGCACGATGGTGCGGGAAACCTTCAGGCCGAACAGCGCCCAGGTGGGCATCAGCACCGCCATGAAGAGTTCGTAGGGCGCAGGTT
>JAEYRU010000220.1 GCA_023435335.1 Pseudomonadota bacterium | reverse complement strand
CATAGGCCTTGAACTCGCCGAAATACTTCGTGATCGCAGCCGTCAGCGACGTCTTGCCATGGTCAACGTGACCAATCGTGCCAATGTTCACATGCGGCTTCGTGCGCTCGAATTTACCTTTGGCCATTTCTCTATCCCTAGGCGTGGAACGGGTTCGTATCGAATGCGGCGCGATTAACGGCAAAGACCGTAAATGACAAGGGGCTTTCGCCCCCTGCCCCGCCTACCCGATCCGTTGTGGCAAACAGCCGTCGAAATGGGCATGCTTGGGCTGCACGGCAAGCGGACGCAGCGGAAAGCGGAGGACAAGATGGCCGCCGGACTGTTCAAGGGGATCAATGTCGTCTCGGTCTCGGTGACCGATCTTGACCGGGCGCGGGAGTTCTACCGCGACACCCTCGGACTGGGGGAGCCGGTTTATGACCTCGCGGAAGCCGGGTGGATCGAATTCTCGACCGGAGGTCCGGGCAACCTGTCCGTCACCCTGGCCGGGGCCGGCTGGACGCCGTCCTTCGGCACGACCGTCGTCCTCGACGTGGCCGACTGCCATGCAGCGGTCGCCGAACTGCGCGGCCGCGGCGTGGCCTGCGAGGAGCCGCAGGTGTTCCCGGGCTTCGTCACCTTCGCGAGCTTCTACGATCCGTTCGGCAATCGCCTGCAGGTGTGCAGCCCCGCCCCTTGAGGCTGTTCATGAACGTCTTTCGAGGGGCTGCCTAAGGGAACAGTTTGGACCGTCGCGTCCGAAACGGCCGACCATGACAGGGCCAGAAGGTAGGCAGCGAGGAAGCTGATCCCGGTGAGCTTGGACACCTCCTCCATGAGAACGCTTGCCGGAAAGCGTTGCTCATCGAGAATTGTGCTGGCCGCGAAGCAGCCAATTGCGGCGAGCAGCAGCAGCCATTTCGTTCGGTGCAGCGCGGACACCGCGCTCGCGACGAAGACCAGCAGGAACAGCGCATATCCCGCCATGACGATCTTGTCCGGAACGCCTATCACGTAGGAGTTCTCGTGCAGCATGAAGAGATCGTCGAGGCCGGCCACCGCGGCGAAGAGACCTCCCAGTCCGAGCACGCGCAGACGCTCGTCGCCCGGCATCCGGCTGCGCAGGAGCAGCCAGGTGAAAACCGGTACGGATGCGGCCGCGGCCCACGCCAGGACGCCCAGATTGGAGTAGGCGCCGAAATAGGCCGGCTGGCCGGCGATGGCATTCGTGTCACGCACCAGATCCCAATGATCGACCCCGTGAACGACCTCAAGATAAAGCAGCGACGCGCCAAGGCAGGCATTGCCCGCGCCTATCGTCGCCAGTGCGATCCAGGGCTGATGGTGAGCGGTGGAAATGCAACGTTGCGCCAAGCGCGCAACCGCGCCTCCCCGGAGCGCTGCGGTCGGCTTCATGCGGATCTCCTGTCCGCCCCCGCGTTCGTCGGCTAACCCTAAGCCGACTTAGCGCCGTCGCTGACAGGGGCGAGGCGATTTTGGCATCACGATTTCAGACGGCGAGATATGTGGGACCGGCAGAGCCGTCGCAGCCTGGCGACCCGACGGATTGCAATGACGGAGTAGGTGGAGCGCCTGGAGCGGGTAGCGGGAATCGAACCCGCATATTCAGCTTGGAAGGCTGCTGCTCTACCATTGAGCTATACCCGCGTCGCTTCTGGCTACCGGCACCGACAGTGGTGGAGGGGGTTGGATTCGAACCAACGTAGGCTAAGCCAACGGATTTACAGTCCGTCCCCTTTAACCACTCGGGCACCCCTCCACTGTCGTCGGAGCCATGCAACGAGGCTGCTTGCGCATCGCGGCGCCCGGGCAAGGCCCGAACCGCGAGGCGCCTTATGGCGACTGGGCCGAAACCTGTCAACCGCGCCGCCCGGCAATTGTCGGTTTTGATCGCCGCTCCCGGACGCGACTGTATCCATTGCAGTCGCGGCACGATATAGGCACCGGGCATGAGCAGCGAAAAGACCAAGACCCCGAAGGACAGCCACTATGCGCGGCTGCGTCGCGCGCATCGCGACGTGAAGGCAGGCGGGGCGCCCGCCGCATCGCCCCGCCAACGCCCGGCGGCCGCGACAGCCGAGCCGGTGCCGGACGGCCTGGTGCGCCTCTACGGCCTGCACACTGTGCGCGCCGCCATCGACAATCCGCGCCGCAAAATCGATCGCATGCTCGCGACGCGCAACGCGCTGCAGCGGCTCGGCCTGGGCGAGGCACCCCGTCTCCCCTTCCCGGTCGAGATGGTCGAACCCCGCGCCATCGACAGGCTGGTGGGCCCCGACGCCGTTCATCAGGGTGTGCTCATAGAAGCCATGCCGCTCGCAACGCGAAAACTCTCCGCCCTGGAGGACGCTCCGCTCGTGCTGATGCTCGACCAGGTCACCGATCCGCACAATGTCGGAGCGATCCTGCGCTCGGCCGTCGCCTTCGGGGCCGGCGCGCTGATCACAACGAGCCGCCACAGTCCCGCCGAAAGCGGAGTGCTGGCCAAGGCGGCATCGGGCGCGCTGGAGCATATCGACCACATCGAGGTGCGGAACCTCGCGGATGCGCTGAACGAGTTGCACGCGCTCGGCTTCCAGACGATCGGCCTCGATTCGGACGGCCCGGCCGAGCTGGAGAAGAGCTTTTCGGGTGAACGCATCGCACTGGTGCTCGGCGCCGAAGGCAAGGGTCTGCGGCAGAAGACGCGGGAAACGGTGTCGGCGCTGGCGCGGCTCGACATGCCCGGCGCCATCCGCTCGCTCAATGTCTCCAATGCAACCGCCGTGGCGCTTTACGCGGCGCGGAAATTCCTGGGGCGCACCTGACGGGCGGGCGTCATTGGCGCAGCCCCTTTCGTCCGCTAGAATTGCGCACTGCAATCCGGGAAACGAAACTCGATGAGCGAAATCGTGGCGCGGGCGTTCCGGTGGGGGTTGCTGGGGCTCATCTTCGGGCCGGCGGCGACGTATTCGGTCATGCTCGCGGTCATCTACCTGGACCCGGCCTGCAAGGCCGGCATAGCCGAAAACTGCAAGCTCGACCCGGCGGTGAATCTGGCGGTCGCGGCGGTCTTCAGTTTCGCCGCCTTCTTCTTGGTCAGCCTCGTAGGCGGGCTGGTGAAACGCGCCCGCGACGCACTGGACTGACGCTCATCCCATGCCGGTGGCGTGACGCAGCCAGAAGGCCAGCACGACGAAACCCGCGATGAAGGTAAGACCGGTCCAGTCGATGCGCCTTGCCTTCACGGAGTTGACGACCTGAAGGAGCACGTAGGCGCAAAGCGCCACGACCAGAAAAAGAAGCAGCACTCGAATCATCCTCGCCTCACGCCGTCCGGACTTCCCGACAAGCATGTAGGAAGAAGCCTGCGGATTTGCGAACTCCGCCGGTCTGTCGGGCCCGGCGCGCTACATCTCCAGCGGCGGCGTAGTCTCCGCTGGCAGCGGGCACATATAGGGGGTCTTCGCTGTTCGCAGTTGGAGGTCCCTTCTGGCTTCCTCGATCAGCACCGGGTCGCTCAGCGCCTGCTGCCCGACGGCGGCCATCACCTTGGCGACATGCACCATGCCCTTGTGCGCCGCCGGGCTCTTGCCCTGCGCCACCATCTGCCAGGAGTGGAACGGCGTGCCGATCGCATAGTTAGCGCCCCACATCTGCACCGTCGGCACGACCCAACTCACGTCGCCGACATCGGTCGAACCGCCCACGCCCTGGCGCACGGAGTCGAGCGGAACCAGGTTGTCGCAAAGCGGCGTCTCCATGCCGTCGGCCAGCCCGAACTGCCACAGCGCATGCCGAACCTCCTCTTCGCCGAAGGTCTTGCGGATCTCGGCGGCGAAGGCCCTGTCGTCGGCATCGAAGGCCGGGGGACCGAGCACCTCGAGGTGGCGGCGCATCGCCGCCTCGAGCGGCGTGTTGGGCATGAGGTTGGAAACGGCGCTCAGCGTTTCCTCGGTCATCGTGGTTTCGGTCATCATCGCGGCGCCCTGCGCCACCTTCTTCACCCGCTCGATCAGGGGAAAGAGGCCCGGCAGGTCGGGCGAGCGGATGAGATAGCGAACGGTCGCATTGGCCTGGACCACGTTCGGCGCGATGCCGCCGGCATCGATCAGCGCGTAGTGCACGCGCGCATCGGTCGGGATGTGTTCGCGCAGGTAGTTGACGCCGACATTCATCAGTTCGACGGCATCGAGCGCGCTGCGCCCCAGATGCGGCGAGGCCGAGGCGTGCGACGCCTTCCCGCGGAAGGTGAAGTCGATGCGGGCGTTGGCGAGCGAGTCAGCGCGGGCGACGTCGCAGATGGAATGCGGGTGCCAGGTGATTGCGATATCGACATCGTCGAAAGCGCCGGCCCGCACCATGAATGTCTTGGCTGCGCCGCCCTCCTCCGCCGGGCAGCCATAATAGCGCACCCGTCCAGGCAGCCCCTTCGCCTTCAGCCAGTCTCGCACGGCGACCGCCGCCAGCATCGCCGCTGAGCCCAGCAGATTGTGGCCGCAGCCGTGCCCGTTGCCGCCGGCCTCGGTCGGGCGCTGCTCGGCAACGCCGGCCTCCTGGCTGAGGTCGGGCAGCGCGTCATACTCGCCGAGAAAGGCGATCACCGGACCGCCCTCACCCGCCTCGCCGATAACGGCGGTGGGGATCCCCGCGACGTTCTCGGTCACGCGAAAGCCCTGCCTGTGCAGTTCCTGCGTGTGCTCGGCGGTCGAGCGAAACTCTTTGTAGCAGGTCTCGGGCATCGCCCAGACACGGTCGCTGAGTGCAATGAGGTCGGGTGCGTTCTCGTCAACGAGGCGCCAGATTTCCGGTGCATTGGTCACGGGCCGGTTGCCCTTTCTGGATGGTTCGGGGAGTTGGTCACGTGGGAAGAGCGGGCCCAGGAGGGCTGGCCAGTATCATCGGTCAGGATCGGGGCGAAAAGCAAGCTGGTGCCCCCGGCAGGATTTGAACCCGCGACCTTCGGTTTACAAAACCGCTGCTCTACCAACTGAGCTACAAGGGCACGGCGCTGGCGTTACCATATTTGGCACCGCTGTAAAATGCCGTTTGCGGCGGCGCGGCATGCCGCGCAGTTTGGCATGCCGGGCCGCATATGATAGCGGAGTCCGGCTATTTCCAGTCAACCAGCGCCAGGGCGGGACATGAACCGGCCGCTTCCGAAGTTCATCAGTTTCGTCGCCGCCGAGGGAGAGGACGCGCAGGCCGCCGCCCGGCACCTTTCGGCGCTCTACGGCCAATCCCGCATCGAGGAGGCCGAGGTCATCGTGGCGCTGGGCGGCGACGGCTTCATGCTGCAGACGCTGCGCGAGAATATCGGCACGGGCCGGCGCATCTACGGCATGAACCGCGGCACGGTCGGCTTCCTGATGAACGATTACAGCGAGGAGCGGCTGCCCGAGCGCATTGCCGCCGCCATCGCCGACACGATCCGGCCGCTGGAAATGGACGCCGTCACGCAGGACGGCGGCAAGGTCTCCGCTATCGCCATAAACGAGGTGGCGCTGTTCCGGCAGTCGGCCCAGGCGGCAAAGCTGCGCATCACGATCGACGGAAACACCCGTCTTGGAGAACTGATCTGCGACGGCGTCATGGTGGCGACGCCCGCCGGCTCGACCGCCTACAACTTGTCGGCCCACGGACCGATACTGCCGCTCGACGCACCGCTGCTGGCGCTGACCCCTGTGAGCCCGTTCCGCCCGCGCCGCTGGCGCGGCGCGCTGCTTTCCAACAAGTCACACGTGCGGTTCGACATACTCGAGCCTGGGAAACGCCCGGTGAACGCGGTAGCCGACCACGTCGAGGTCCGCTCCGTGGTCTCCGTCGACATCCACGAATCGCAGACGCGCACGGTGACGATCCTTTTCGATGCGAGTCATTCATGGAACGAACGCATCCTGGCGGAACAGTTCCGCTATTGATGCGTTGCGGGCGCATGTTAACCTGAATCTGGCGCCGAGAGCCGCAAAATGGCTTGTTTTGTTGACATTGCGTCATTCTGGCCGTACGGCGTCGTCTCGGGCTCATGGTGCAGTGCACCACATCAGGCGGCGGCGCGGCCACGAGCTTCGCGCCGGAACTAGCAAAAAGACAGCCGATCACGTGACAGCAGAAGATACTACCGCGGAAGTCGCGGTGACGTTTGCAGATTTGGGGCTTTCCTCGAAGGTCGTCTCGGCCGTCGTCGACGCGGGATACACCACGCCGACACCCATCCAGGCTGGCGCCATTCCGCATGCCGTCGCCGGCAAGGACATCCTGGGCATCGCCCAGACCGGCACCGGCAAGACAGCCTCCTTCGTGCTGCCGATGCTGACGCGGCTGGAAAAGGGACGCGCCCGCGCCCGCATGCCGCGGACGCTGATCGTGGAGCCGACGCGCGAGCTTGCCGCCCAGGTCGAAGAGAACTTCGTCAAATACGGCAAGAACCACCGTCTCAACATCGCCCTGCTGATCGGCGGCATCTCCTTCGACGAGCAGGACCGCAAGCTGGAACGCGGAGCGGACGTGCTTATCGCTACGCCCGGCCGCCTGCTCGATCATTTCGAGCGCGGCAAGCTGCTGCTCACCGGCGTCGAGATCCTCGTCATCGACGAGGCGGACCGAATGCTCGACATGGGGTTCATTCCCGACATCGAGCGCATCTGCAAGCTCATCCCGTTCAGCCGGCAGACCCTCTTCTTCTCTGCGACCATGCCGCCCGAGATCACCAAGCTGACCGAGCAGTTCCTGCAGGCTCCGGTGCGCGTGGAGGTTTCGCGGGCCGCATCGACCGGCGTCAATATCACCCAGCGCCTCGTAAAGACCGGCTCCAAGGGCTGGGACAAGCGCGACACGCTGCGCCGGCTGATCCGCGCCGAGGATGAGGGCCTCAAGAACGCGATCATCTTCTGCAACCGCAAGGTCGACGTGTCGGAACTGTTCCGCTCGCTGCTGAAGCACGAATTCAGCGTCGGCGCGCTGCATGGCGACATGGACCAGCGCGCGCGCATGACCATGCTGGAGAATTTCCGCAACGGGAAGATCAAGCTGCTCGTCGCCTCCGACGTCGCCGCACGCGGCCTCGACATTCCGGATGTGAGCCACATCTTCAATTTCGACGTACCGATCCACGCCGAGGACTATGTCCACCGCATCGGCCGCACCGGCCGCGCCGGACGCTCCGGCAAGTCGTTCACGCTCGTCACCCGCACCGACCGCAAGTATCTCGACGCGATCGAGAAGCTGATCGGCCAGAGCATCGAGTGGCTGGACGGCGACCTCTCCTCGCTGCCCGAGGAAAGCGCTTCCGAGGAGCGGCCGCGGCGCGGGAGCACCGGCACGCGCGAGCGCAGTGGCGGGCGCGGCGGCGAGGGAAAGCCGAAGCGCGCGGAGCGCCGACCCCGCCGCGAGGAGGAACCGCAACCAACCGCTGCGGAAGCCACGCCGGCGGTGGAGGAGAAGTCCGAACCCAAGCGCGCGCGCAAGGCCGCGATCAAGGCAGACAACCAGGATCGCAAGGAGAGCCCGGCCGAGCAGCCCAGGCATGAAAGGCCGAAGCCGGATCGGGTCCGCGGCCGTGATCGCGACCGGGAAGATCCCGCGCCACGCGGCTTTGGCGACGACGTCCCGGCCTTCATGAAAGTCACAGCCAAGGGCTGAACGGCTGGCATCTCCGCACAGGGCGGGGTGGCGATTCGTCCGTCCTGGCGCATCCGACCGATCCGAACATTTCTGTGGCATGCGCGCTCTACCCTCGCCACGCCCGGCATTTCAGCCGTCTGGCCATTGAGCTGCGCCTTTCGCGAGGATCGCTCCGCGATCCCGCTGGGCGCTGTCGCCATGATCGCTTCGCGACCAGGCTGGGAAGACGGGCGGCCGTTCGGACGCTCATCTTAGTAACAGTGCGACCTTACGGCCGCCCGTCCGGTGGCTTGCCCGGATGCGCGTGGATCCCGCTTCGCTCCCCTTGCGGGAGCTTCGCAGAACGCCGCTCGGCAGGCATTAACGCCTTCCGCCCGCCGTCCAGCGACGGCGGGGCGCGACCACCTCGGGCCCGGCTGTGGGGCTCATCACCAGACCGCGCTACCGCAGCGCGGCCCAACCGGCACCGCCGCCCTCCCCGATACCCGGTGCGCACCAGGTTCCCGCGAGGGCGATGGCGCCATTATGGGCAAGGTCGCGTAGGGTGGGGATGAACCTTTTTCGATTGTGGTGGAGGTTCAATGGGTTAGCCGGATGCGAAACCGCGCTCTATTCACACCCTCATTCGGCCAGGCAATCGGGACCGAGTTCGGCCGCCGCGGCATGGCCGCACAGCGCCAGCGTCAGGTCGAACTCGCCCACGACGTTGCGGATCACCTCGCGCACGCCCTGTTCCCCGGCGAGCGCCAGCCCGTAGACATAGGGCCGGCCGAGCAGGACGGCTCGGGCGCCGAGAGCCAGCGCCTTCGCCACGTCGGAACCGGAGCGGACGCCGGAATCGAGCAGCACCGGAACGTCGCCGGCCGCCTGAACCACGGCCGGAAGCAAATCCAGGGTCGCAACCTCGCCGTCGACCTGCCGGCCGCCATGATTGGAAAGCACGATGCCATCCACGCCTTCCGCGGCCGCGCGGCGCGCATCGTCGGGATGGCGCAAGCCTTTCAAGAGGATCGGCAACTTCGTCATGCCGCGCAATCGTGCGAGATCGCTCCACTCGAGGTTGGGGCGCGAATAGGTTGCGGTGAAGTGGGCCACCGCCGCGCGCATCTGGCCAAGCGAGAGGCCGAACTGGCGGCCCTTGCGCAGCAAACTGGAGGCGGTCGTGACGATACCGGCGCCCTTCGGCCGGAAACCGGTATCGGGCGGGCTGGCCGGGATTTTCGCGCGGAAGACGTCGTCGGAGAGGTACTGCGCCAGGCCCAGGCCGCGCAGGAACGGAAGGTATGCCAGGTCCAGATCGCGCGGCCGCCAGCCGAGCAGCGTGGTGTCGAGAGTAAGGACCAGCGCCTCACAGCCGCAATTCTCGGCCCGCCTGACCAGCGAACGCACGAACTCGTCGTCGCTCGACCAGTAGAGCTGGAACCAGCGTGGCGCATCCCCCATCGCGGCAGCGCAGTCTTCCATCGCGACGGAGGCCTGGTTGGAAAAAACGTATCCGATTCCTTCGGACCGTGCGGCCCGCGCGACGGCAAGGTCGGCCTGGCGGTGCGCCATCTCCAGCACGCCGATCGGCGCGAGCAACAGCGGCGCCTTGTGCCTGCGCCCGAAAAGCTCGACGGAAAGGTCGCGGCGCGACACGTCGCGCAGCACGCGCGGCACGAAACGATGGCGCTCGAAGGCCACGCGGTTGGCAGAAGCCGTAGCCTCCGCGCCGGCGCCCCCAATGATGTAGGCAGCAGCCTCGCGGCTCATCGTGGCAGCGGCCTTCGCTTCGAGTTCGGCCGCCGCGACCGGCACCTTCGGCCGCCTGCCGCCCGCCCCGGTCACATAGATCTCGGTCTGACGCAGCCGTCCGGGGCCGGGTTCCGGCGTAACGTCGCTCGACATTGCTCCCCCCTCGCCGGGCCGCCTACTTGCGCGGTTCGTAGGAGGAGCGGATCTCCTCCATGCCGTCGCGGATACGCTTGCGCAGGATCTCCAGCGTCTCGTCGCTGGACTTGCGCACCAGCTCAGCCATCTCGCTGGCGTTGCTGACCGCGGTCTCGAAGGACTTGCGTGCGAAATCCGCCTGCTTGGCGACCATGTCCTGCGGGTTGAGCGGTGGACGGTAGTGCTCGGCCATCTCGGTGATCTGGCGCAGTGTCTCCTCCAGCATCTCGCGCTGGCGGGCGAGAACGGCGGAGGTTCCGGCGGTGGCGGACTGTGCGGACTGCTGCAGCGCCTCCAGGTTCCTGCGGTGGTGCTCGATGACGCGCTCGATGTCCATGCCGGGCAGCTTCAGGTCCTGCCCGAGCCTGGCAAACATGTCGATGACGGAGTCGGTCTCGCTCTTGCGTGCCATTGCGATTCCTCCCTTCGCATCCGGCGGAGCTGCCGGTCCCCAAACTTTAGGTCAGGTGCGGATCGGCATCAATTGCCGAAGATCAGCCTCTCGCCGACATGAAGCAGGAGGCCAGCGGTGCCGCCAATGAGCATACCGTTGAAGCGAATGTATTGCAGGTCGCGCCCGATATTCAGCTCGATGAGCGCCGTGAGCTGGCCCAGGTCCCAAGCCTTCACCTGATCCGAGATGAAGCGCGAAACCCCGCTCTTCTGACTCTCGACGAAGGAAGCCAGCGCGACCACGAAACCCTCGTTCATGTCCGCCCTCACCTGCGGGTCCGAAGCGAGATGACGACCGATCTCCACGAACAGCCCCGTGAGGTGGCGGCGGATTGCGGAGTTCGGGGCGGCGGCGTCCTGCTCGGCAAAGCTGCGGAAGCTCGCCCAGATATCCTGCGCCAGGTTGCGCAGTTCCGGCCGCGCCAGAAGGTCCTGTTTCAGCTTTTCGGCGCGCTCGGCGTAGTCGGGCGACTTCCGGAGCTGGTCCACGAAGTCGAGGACGAAGCGGTCGAACTCGCGGCGTATGGCATGTTCTGGATCGTCCTTCACCTCCTCCATCAGCAGGGCGGCCGAAGCCACGATCTTGCGCAGGAGATAGGCGTCGGCGCGGAAGAAGTTGGCGAGCGTGGGCAGTTCCTCGCGGATGCGGTCTCGGATCGCCGCCAGCGCGGCCTCGTCGTTGAGCAGGTTGGCGAACACCTTCAGCAGTTCGTCCAGGATGCGCTGGTGACGGCGCTCGGCGGTGAAGGTCGACAGCAGGTCCGCCGCGAGCGGCGCGAGCCGCACCTTGCCGACCTGATCGAGGACGCGTTGCGCCACGAAACCGCGCAGCTCGGAGCCTTCGATTGCCGCCAGCATCTGCGGCACCAGCCGGGCGACGAAACGCGACAGCCCCCGCGCCCGGCGCTCCTCCGCCAGCCAGTCCGCGACCAGGGCGGCGAAATCCACCTCCTTCAGCTTGGTTCGAACCGGCCCGGGCGCCAGGAAGTTGGCTTCGATGAAGGAGCCGAGATTGTCGGCAATGCGTTCCTGATTGCGCGGAATGATGGCCGTGTGCGGGATCGGCAGGCCGAGCGGCCGGCGGAACAGCGCCACCACAGCATACCAGTCGGCGATGCCGCCGATCGCAGCGGCTTCAGCGAAGGCGGCGAGGAAGGAAAGCGCGGGAAACTGCGGCTGCAGCGCGCGCGCCGCGAGGAACACGCCGACACAGAGAACGAGCGCGGAAGTGGCGATGAACTTGGTTCGCCGCAGCGCCGTGAGCTTGGCGGCATCGTCCGCGGCTTGCGAAAAGGCCCCGGCCGATGCCGACGCGATTGGCGTTCCGCTCATGGCGTTCTCTGCTCCGATCCGACCCCGTGCGGCCGCTGAAGCGGAGGTAGGGGCGCCGGACGGCGAAGGCAATGCCGGGCCGCTGCGGCGGCCGTTCAGGCGAAGGGTGCCGCCAGCGCCTTTCCGCGCCAGGACGATGCGCCGCCGCGCCGCGTCCGCACCGCCGCGAGTTGCGCGGGCGGGTCGAGTTCGATGACGCCCACCGTCTCGCCGTCCGCGAAGGCGAGGTGCGCATCGAAACGCTGCGCCAGCCGCTTCATCGCGACGTTCTGCGGGTGCGTGGTGACCAGCAGCCGCGTGTAGCCCAGCGCGCGGGCATGGCCGATCAGCCGCTCGAACAGCACGCCACCGATGCCGCGATGCTGCAGCTCGCGTTCGACGCTGAAGGCGATCTCGCCGGTCGGCTCGAGTTCCTCGGGCCTCTCGTGGAGTTCGGCCGCACCCAGCACGCAATCGTCGACGACGTAACCCACCACGATCGCCCCGTTGCGGAAGGAGCGCTCGGCATAGTTCTCGAGAAAATGGTCGCTTGACGGCCCGTTGAACCGGTCGCGGCGGTTCTCCGCATCGAGCCTGAGCAGATGGTCGCGGAAACGCGGCAGGTCGGACGGTCGAAGCTGCCGGATCACGCCGCCGGGTGGCGGAGGCAGTTTTCTGGAAGCATGGTTCATCTAGGGCGCACTCCTCGGAAGGTCCTCCCCGAGTCGTAGCAACTGAGTCGTCGCAACTCGCCGCCGCGTATATTGTGCACTGCAACAAGCTTATCAAGCGAAAGCGTTTCCACGAGGTGCATGGCTGCCTTGCAGCGGGCGCACACCCCAATCATGACAAGAAAATTCATGTTATGGGCGGAATTGTCTGGAACAATTCTAATCTGTGGTCCATATTGGACCGGAATCGAAGCAGAGGACGCCATGCGGCTCACCCGGCAGACCAATTACGCGATCCGCATCCTGATGTATTGTGCGGCCAACCCCGAGCGGCTGAGCCGCGTTCCGGAGATCGCCGCCGCCTATACGGTATCGGAGCTCTTCCTCTTCAAGATCCTGCAGCCGCTGGTCGAGAACGGTCTCGTGGAGACGGTGCGCGGACGCAATGGCGGCGTGCGGCTCGGACGTCCGGCCAGCGAGATCACGCTGTTCGACGTGGTGCGCGTGACGGAGGAAAACTTCGCCATGGCCGAATGCTTCGAGAAGGACGCCAGCGAATGCCCGCTGGTCGATTCGTGCGCGCTCAACGAAGCCCTGCGCAAGGCGCTCGGCGCATTCTTCGACGTGCTCGAAAGCTATTCGATCGAGGATCTCGTCACGACGCGGCCGGTGCGCTCCCTGCTTGGCATCGACGACCTCGGGCTGCGCCTCGGCGCAGCTCCCGCCCTGCCCGCGGCCGGCGCGACGGTGGCCTCCAGCTAGGGCAGCACCGAGTGCGGCAGCACGAACGGCGTCCCGCCCGGCAGCGCCCCGACCCTGAGCGGCACCTCGAACACGCGCTCCAGCACGTCGTCGGTCAGCACCTCGGCAGGCGTACCGGACACCGCCGCCCTGCCCTTGTGCATGACAAGAACCTTGTCGGCGAACATCGCGGTCAGGTTGAGGTCGTGCAGGATGGCGACCACCCCTCCGCCGCGTGAGGCGAAATCGCGGGCGATCTTCATGATGATGAGCTGATGCCGGATGTCGAGGCTTGACACAGGCTCGTCCAGAAGCAGGTAGCGCGGCACCCCTTCAAGCACGGGCGCCCAGACCTGGCAGAGTACGCGGGCCAGCTGCACGCGCTGCTGTTCGCCGCCCGACAGCTCCTGGTAGAAACGACCGGCGAAGCCGTCGAGATCGACGGCCGCCAGCGCACGGTCGGGGAGCCGCCCGTCCTCTCCCGCAAGCGCGCCGCTGCGTCCGCCGGTGACGCCCAGCCGCACGATCTCGCGCACCGTGAACGGGAAGGTGAGCGTCGTGGCCTGAGGCAGCACGGCGCGCATCTGCGCGAGCTTCCAGGGCGCGGTCGCGGCGATGTCGTGGCCGTTGATGGAGATGTCGCCTTCATAGGGCAGGTCGCCTGACAGCGCCTTGAGGAACGTCGTCTTGCCGGAGCCGTTGGGCCCGACGATCGCAGTCACCTCCCCCGGCGCCGCCGCTATGCTGGCGTCCGAGACGATCTTCCTGCCGCCGATCGAGACGGTTATTTCGCGCGCTTCGAGCATGGCGGGCCTTTCAGAGATCGACGATGCCGCGCCGGCGCAGCAGGATCCAGAGGAAGAACGGCGCGCCGACAGCCGCCGTGACGATCCCGATCGGCAGTTCGGCCGGGACGACGACCGTGCGGCTCACGGCGTCGGCGAGCAGCAGCAGGCTTGCGCCGAGCAGCGCCGACGCCGGAAGCAGGTAGCGATGGTCCGGTCCGATCAGCAGGCGCAGCAGGTGCGGAACCACGATGCCGATGAAGCCGATGCCGCCGGATACCGCCACGCACGCACCTGCAGCTGCGGCCACCGCGACGATGGCGACGTTCTTCAGCCGCTGCACCTGGATGCCGAGATGGCGGGCGGAGGCTTCGCCGAGCGCGAGCCCGTTCAGGCCGCGCGCCAGCGTGAGGCTGACGGCGAGCGCCAGCCCGATCACCGGGCCTGCGGCGGCCACCTTCGTCCATGTCGCGCCGCCGAGCGAGCCCAGCTGCCAGAAGGTCAGGTCGCGCAGCTGGCGGTCGTCGGCCATATAGATCAGCATTCCCGCAAGCGCGCCGGCCAGCGCGGCAAGGGCGATGCCCGCGAGCAGCATGGTGGCGACGGATGTCTGCCCGCGCCGCGTGGCGATGCGGTACAGCGCGGTCGTGGTGACCAGGCCGCCGACGAAGGCGGCGAACGGAAGGGCGTAGATGCCTAGCGCCGCGGCGACCGGCGCCAGCACGCCGCCGCCGAGCACGATCATCGCGATCGCGCCGAGGCCCGCGCCGGCCGAGACGCCGACGATGTCGGGATCGGCGAGCGGATTTCGAAACAGGTCCTGCATCGTCGCGCCGGCCACCGCCAGCGCAGTCCCCACGAGGATGCCCATGACAATACGCGGCAGGCGGATGTCATAGACGATGATACGGTCGCGCTCGGACATGGCGTGCTC
>JAEYRU010000216.1 GCA_023435335.1 Pseudomonadota bacterium | reverse complement strand
GATCCACACGGTCATCGGTGCCGGCGCGACGTCCGGCGGCGCCATGGACGCATCGAACCTCCTGAAGCCGGCGCTCTCGTCAGGCGCAATTCGCTGCATCGGATCAACGACTTACAAGGAATTTCGTCAGTTCTTCGAGAAGGACCGCGCGCTTGTGCGTCGCTTCCAGAAGATCGACGTGAACGAGCCGACGGTCGATGATGCGATCGCCATCATGAAGGGGCTCAAGCCCTATTACGAAGAGTTCCACAGGGTGAAGTACACCAACGACGCCATCAAGGCGGCGGTGGAGCTTTCCGCCCGTTACATCAATGACCGGAAGCTGCCTGACAAGGCGATCGACGTGATCGACGAGACCGGCGCCTCGCAGATGCTGCTGCCGGAGTCGCGGCGCAAGAAGACGATCAGCGTGAAGGAAATCGAGGCGACGGTCGCCACAATGGCGCGCATCCCGCCGAAGACGGTTTCGGCCGACGACGAAAAGGTGCTGGTGAACCTTGAGGAAGAGCTAAGGCGTGTCGTCTACGGACAGGACACCGCGATCTCCGCGCTCGCCTCGGCGATCAAGCTTGCCCGGGCAGGGCTGCGCGAGCCGGAGAAGCCGATCGGCTCCTACCTGTTCTCGGGGCCCACCGGCGTCGGCAAGACCGAGGTCGCCAAGCAGCTTGCAGCTTCGCTCGGCGTGGAATTGCTGCGCTTCGACATGTCGGAATACATGGAGCGCCACACGGTCAGCCGCCTGATCGGAGCGCCTCCCGGCTATGTCGGCTTCGACCAGGGCGGCCTGCTTACCGACGGCGTCGACCAGCATCCGCATTGCGTGCTGCTGCTCGACGAGGTGGAGAAGGCGCATCCCGACCTGTTCAACATCCTGTTGCAGGTCATGGACCACGGAAAGCTGACCGACCACAACGGCAAGCAGATCAACTTCCGCAACGTGATCCTGATCATGACCACGAACGCGGGCGCGGCCGACATGGCGAAGCCTGCGATCGGCTTCGGCTCGTCGAAGCGCGAGGGCGACGACATGGAGGCGATCAACCGGCTGTTCTCGCCGGAGTTCCGCAACCGTCTCGACGCGATCATCCCGTTCGGCTCGCTGCCGGTACCGGTCATCCACCAGGTCGTGCAGAAGTTCGTCATGCAACTCGAAGCGCAGCTCGCAGAGCGTGGCGTGACATTCGACCTGACGCCGGAGGCAATCGCGTGGCTGGCCGACAAGGGCTATGACGAGCGCATGGGCGCGCGTCCGCTCGGCCGCGTGATCCAGGAGCACATCAAGAAGCCGCTGGCCGACGAGGTGCTTTTCGGCCGGCTGAGGAAGGGCGGCACTGTCCGCATCTCGGTCGAAACGAAGGAGAACGGCGAGACCGGCCTCAAGCTCGACGCGCTTGCCGACGAGATCCCGGTGAAGCCGAAGAAGGAAGACCCGGAGGGTCCCGCGCCGAAGCCAAAGGCCGCGAAGAAGCCGGCCGCGAAGAAGGCAACGGCCGCCAAGGCCAAGCCGGCGAAGCCCGCCGGCGAGGGCTCCAAGCGCAGCCTTGTGCCACAACTGCCGCGGCGCGGCTGAGCGGCGCTACCACCGACATCCGGAAGGCGGCTGCGGCCGCCTTCTTCTTTTGAACACGGCGTGAGCGCCGCCGCCTCGCAGTCGCCGCATGCGGTTCCGGGCGCACCTGCTGCGCCGCATGCGGATTTGCACCCCAGCCATGCCGAGTTTGAGATCGCACCGCCGCGGCCGCTGTGTTAATCGCGAGGCAATGCCTCCCGAAGCACCCGCAGCCGATCCGTCCGTCGCCCCGGCCGAATATTTCCGCTGGTTCCTGCGCGGCATTCGGCATGTCGTCTCGATTCCCGCGTTGATCCTCGCCTCCAGTTTCGTAGGTTTCGCGGCATTGGCAATGCAGGCGGGCATCACGCTGCCGCAGGCGGTCTTCATGACGGGCATCGTGTGGGCGCTGCCGGCCAAGGTCGTGCTAGTCGGGGCGGTGATGGCCGGGAACGCACTGCCCGCCGTCGCCTTCGCGGTGGCGCTGTCGTCGGTGCGGCTCACCCCGATGGTCGTGTCGCTGGTCCCGGAACTGCGCACGCAAGGCACCCGCAAATGGGTGCTGTACCTCCTGTCCCATTTCGTGGCAGTTACGTCGTGGGTCATCGCCATGGCCGACGTGAAGACGGTGCCGCCGCGCATGCGCACCGCATGGTATGGCGGTGTGGGCTCATCGCTCGTCGTCCTCAACATGGGCGTGGTGACGGTGGTCTACCTCCTTGCCGGCGGTCTGCCGCAGTCGATCTCGGCGGCGCTGTTCATGTTGACGCCGATCTATTTCCTCACCTCGCTGTGGGGCTCGGCACGCGAAAGGGCAGGCCACGTCGCCATGGTGCTCGGCCTTCTTCTGGGCCCCGTCTTCACGCTGCTCACCCCCAATTTCAGCCTGCTCGCCACCGGCATCGCGGGCGGGTCGCTGGCCTACGGCTATCACCGGCTGGCGACGCGGAGGGCTGCGGAATGACGTTCGATGCGATCGACGCCTGGTGGTGGCCCTATCTGTTCATCGTTGTCGGCGGCTGGCTGGTCACCGACGGCTGGCGTTTCCTCGGCGTCTATCTGGGCGGCCGCATCTCGGACGATTCCGACGCGCTGGTCTTCGTTCGCGCAGTGGCGACGGCGCTGGTCGCGGCCGTCATCGCCAATCTGATCGTGTACCCGTCCGGCCCGCTGGCCGATACGGCACTGGCGCTCCGGATCGGCGCGGCGGCGGCCGCCTTCGCCGCTTATCTCGCCGTGCGGAAGTCCGTGCTCGTCGGCATCGTGGCAGGCGAGGCGGTTCTGTTCGCCGGGATCTGGCTGGGGGGAGGGCTGTAGTTCGCGCTTCTGCTCAGGAAGCCATCTCCTCCAGCGCCGCCCTGATCTTCCCGGCCTGTTCGGCAAGCAGCGCCTGGTCGGCCATCTGCCCGGAATGCGGCTTCAGGGCGATCCCGTCGAAGCGCGGGATGACATGGACGTGCAGATGGAAGACGATCTGCCCGCCGGCCGGTTCGTTGAACTGCTGGATGGTGGCGCCGTCGGCGTTGAAAGCCTTCACGGCCGCCCTGGCCAGCTTACGGACGGTCCGGTAAACCGCAGCGAGGCTGTCCTCGTCGACGTCGAGGATGTTGCGCGACGGCTTCTTGGGGATCACCAGGCAGTGGCCGTCGCCACGCGGCATGATGTCCATGAAGGCGAAGGTGTCGTCGTCCTCGTACAGCTTGTGCGCCGGCATCTCGCCGCGCAGGATTCTTGCGAAGACGTTGTTCGGATCGTAGGACGGGGCGGTCATTTGGCCTCCGGCGTGAGCGGTGATTCCGGATACTGAATAGGGGATAGCGTGTCCGCAGGGCAAGTCGGCCTCTATCCCCTGGCAACTGTCATTGCGGCTCCTTCCTGAACGGCCCGTGCTCGGCCAGATACTCGCCCATGGCCGCCACCTGCCGGCGCTCGCCCCCGAGATACTCTGCCACCGCGCGGCGAAGGCCAGGATGCGCGATGTAGTGGACCGAGTGCGTCGTCACCGGCATGTAGCCGCGCGCCAGCTTGTGCTCGCCCTGCGCGCCTGCTTCGACAACCTTGAGGCCGCGCGCGATCGCGAAGTCGATAGCCTGGTGGTAGCAGACCTCGAAATGCAGGAACGGGTGATCCTCGATGCAGCCCCAGTTGCGGCCATAGAGCGTGTCGGAGCCAATGAAATTGATGGCGCCGGCGATGTAGCGACCATTCCGCTTCGCCATGACGAGCAGGATGTCGTCGGCCATGCGCTCGCCCACCAGGGAATAGAACTCGCGGTTCAGGTAGGGCCGGCCCCATTTGCGGCCGCCTGTATCCATGTAGAAGGCGAAGAAGTCGTCCCAGACCCGCTCTGTCAGCTCCCGGCCGGTGAGCCACTCGACGGCGATGCCGTTTTCGAGCGCTTCCCGCCGCTCCCGCTTCAGCGTCTTGCGCTTGCGCGAGGCGAGCCCCGCCAGGAAATCGTCATAGCTGCCGTAACCGGGGTTGAGGAAGTGGAACTGCTGGTCGTTGCGATGCAGGAAGCCGCTGGCCTCCAGCAGGTCCGCCTCTTCCTGGGGAGCGAAGGTGACGTGCGCCGAGGAAACGCCGAGCCGATCCGTCAGCGCCTTCAGTCCTTCCGCCAGCGCGCTACGCGCCGGCAACGGATCCGCGCCCTGCCGGACCAGCAGGCGGGGGCCGGTCGCGGGGGTGAAAGGCACGGCGACCTGCAGCTTGGGATAGTAGCGCCCGCCGGCCCGCTCGAAGGCATCGGCCCAGCCATGGTCGAAGACGTACTCGCCCTGGCTGTGCGACTTCAGATAGCAGGGGACGGCGCCCAGCAGCGAACCATCGGCGGCTTCCAGCCGCAGATGCTGCCCCAGCCACCCCGTCTCGCGCGTGGCGCAGCCGCTGTCTTCGAGCGAGGAAAGAAACGCATGCGAGATGAACGGGTTGTACGGAGTTGCTTCCTCCCGCGATGCACCCGCCAGGCATGACCATTCGGCCTGCGAGTACGCGTCCATGCCCGTCACGACCCGGATGGCTATCTCGCCCTCCGGCAATGCCCTGCCGCTGTTGCCGTGCTGGTTCATGCGTATCCCGACCGGGTGGCTGTCCCGGGGGGCAGCCTTCAACACGCAGTAGATACGATTGCGATCGCGCGGTGCAAGACGGGCGACATCACGTTTCGGTCGCAGGTGTGTCAGCAGCGTCCGGGTCGAAACCCTCGAACGTCATCTGGTCGGCATGTTCCCGGGTGAGGTCGAGCGCCCACCGGTCGCGCACCGTCCAGGTGATGACGGGCAGGGCGAATTTGCCGCGAGCGACGGCCACGAAGGGATTGGGAAGGTCCATCACACCGAAGGAGACGAAGGAGATAGGGTGGGCGAGCATGGAGAAATGTGCTTCGAGGTCGGCCGGCGTGCGCCCGTGGGCGGTCAGGCCACCCGGTATGCCGGGCGCCTCGATTGCGAAACGGCGGATCAGACGATGCTCGAACGACATGATCGCGGCCTTGCCGCGATAGCCGTCGAGGCACTCCGCGACCCGCTCCACCAGCCCCTCGTCGTGGCCCTCACTCCCCTTGAGCTCGATGACCACCGGAACGCGGCCGGAGATGCGGGCAAGCATCTCCGCCAGCGTCGGCACGTGGTCGGCGGTGCCGCCAACCCTCATCTGCGCCAGTTCGGCCGCGGTCTTTTGGTGGATACGACCTTCGTGCCCGGTCAGCCGCTCCAGTTCGTCATCGTGAAAGACAATGGGCACGCCGTCGGCAGAGAGGTGCACGTCGCATTCGATGGCGAAATTCCTCTCAACCGCCGCGTCGAAGGCCGGGAGCGTGTTCTCCCACCTCAAGCGGTTGAGATCGTGATAGCCGCGATGCGCGATCGGGCGGGCGGTGAGCCAGGAAAGATCAGTCATGAAGGTCATCCGTCAGCGCTTCAGGCCAGTTCCACGATGGCTTCGATTTCGACCGATGCATTGAGCGGCAGCGAGGCCGTGCCCACTGCCGAACGGGCATGACGGCCGCGCTCGCCAAGCACGGAGGCGAGGAATTCCGAGGCGCCGTTGGCGACGATGTGCTGTTCGGTGAAGCCGGGCGCCGAGGCCACAAATGCGGTGAGCTTGACGAGGCGGGCGATGCGCTCGAGATCACCGGTGGCAGCCTTGACCTGCGCCATGATGTTGATCGCACAATACCTGGCTGCTTCGGTGGCGGTGGCGACGTCCACGTCCCGGCCGACCAGGCCCGTGGCGAAAAGCTTCCCGCCGGCAAAGGGAAGCTGCCCCGCGGTGAAGAGCAGATCGCCCGAGCGGACGAAGGAGACATAGGCGGCCGCGGGCGGCGCGGCTTCGGGAAGCGACACGCCGAGTTCCGCCAGCCTTTCTTCAATTACCCCCGCCATTTGCCTCTCCTTTGTCTTAACTTCTGTCGATTATCATACGCGTGGCGGAATGCCTCGCTTCCGCCACTGATTGAGATAGAGTGGTACACGGGGCGCCGGGATCGCCCAAGCTTTCTGCCGGAGTTTTTTGCATGCGTGCTGCGCGCTATGTCTTTTCGTTACTGGCGTTGGGCGTGACGGCGCCCGCCGCGACAGCGCACGCCGCCGCTCTCCTGGCGCCGCACCGTGCCGTTTACGACCTCACCCTCGACGATGCGGCCGACCGCTCCAGCATCACCGGAATAGCGGGCCGCATGGTCTACGAGTTCGACGGCTCAGCCTGCGATGGCTACACCGTAAGGTACCGCTTCGTCACGCGGATCGACACGGACGAGGCCTCGCAGCTCTCCGACCTGCAGACCACCACTTATGAGGATGCGGGCGGCAAGAGCTTCAGCTTCGTTTCCCGGTCCTTTGTCGACCAGACGTTGGAGAAGGAAGTGAAGGGCACCGCGACGCGGCAGGCGGACGAGATTTCGGTCCGCCTTCAGAAGCCAGAGCCAAAATCCGTATCGATCGCAGAGACGCTGTTTCCGACGCAGCACCTGCTGGAACTGATCGACAAGGCGAAGACGAAGGAAACCTTCTACGAAACCACCATCTTCGACGGCTCGGAGGAGGCGGACAAGGTGATGACCACGACAGTGGTAATCGGGAAGAGCGAGGCGACCGGCCCGCGCGATCCCGAACTGGAAGCCATGGACGAACTTGGCGATGACCCCTCCTGGCCCGTCGAGATCGCCTATTTCGATTTGTCGGAGGGGAACGGCGAGGAAGTCCCTAGCTACCGCATCGCCTTCAAGCTGCACGAGAACGGCGTGACCCGCGACCTGCTGATGGACTATGGGGATTTCGCCATGAAGGGCCGCCTAGTCGACCTCGAAATGCTGAAGCCCGCTGCCCGGAACTGCAGCCAGTAGGCACGGCCGCTGCGTCTCGCTTGCAAAAGCGCGGCGTAGCCTTTATATGCGCGCTCATTCCACACACGGACTTGGTTTTCCGCTCGGGAGAAATCCGACGGCGACCGCCGGTGGCGCGAGGGCTTCGGCCCGCAGCGTCGTTGTCCGTGGAGGCAAACCGGAAAGGAAATGAACGATGGCTCTGCCTGACTACAGCATGCGCCAGCTTTTGGAAGCTGGCGTCCACTTCGGACACCAGACCCACCGCTGGAACCCGAAGATGGGCCCCTATATCTTCGGCGCCCGCAACAACATCCACATCATCGACCTGTCGCAGACCGTACCGCTGATGCACCAGGCGCTGAAGCAGGTTTCCGATACCGTCGCCAAGGGCGGCCGCGTGCTCTTCGTGGGCACCAAGCGGCAGGCTTCCGACATCATCGCGGACGCCGCCAAGCGCTCGGCGCAGTATTATGTGAATTCGCGCTGGCTCGGCGGCATGCTGACGAACTGGAAGACCATCTCCAATTCGATCACCCGTCTGCGCAAGCTCGACGAGCTTCTCGCCGGCGAGGCACAGGGCTTCACCAAGAAGGAGCGGCTCAACCTCGAGCGCGAGCGCGAGAAGCTCGACCGCGCGCTCGGCGGCATCAAGGACATGGGCTCGACGCCGGACCTGATGTTCGTGATCGACACGAACAAGGAGGCGATCGCCATCCTCGAGGCCAAGCGGCTCGGCATCCCGGTCGTGGCGGTGATCGATTCCAACTGCGACCCGGACCTGATCGATTTCCCGATCCCGGGCAACGACGATTCGGCCCGGGCGATCTCGCTCTATTGCGATCTGATCGCGAAGTCCGCGATCGACGGCATTGCCCGCCAGCAGGGCGCTCTCGGCGTCGATGTCGGCGCTTCCGAAGCTCCGGTTGAGACGCTGGTCGCCGAGGATACGGCCGAAGCGGCCGAGCCGGCAGCCGAGGAGTCCAAGGCGGAAGGCACGGAAGAGAGCAAGGAAGCCTGATGCCGGCGGCCGCAGGGCCGAGGCAAGCGTGACGGACAGGCCGGCGCACCGGGAGTTTTCCGCGGTGCGCCGCACCGTTTTCAAGATGACGATTGAAGAGGCAAAAATGACTATCTCAGCAGCACAGGTCAAGGAACTGCGCGACATGACCGGCGCGGGCATGATGGACTGCAAGGCCGCTCTCGCCGAGACCAACGGCGACATGGAGGCCGCGGTCGACTGGCTGCGCAAGAAGGGAATCTCGAAGGCCGACAAGAAGGCCGGCCGCACCGCGGCGGAAGGCCTTGTCGGAGTGGCGTCTGACGCCGCCAGCGCGGTGGTCGTCGAGGTGAACTCGGAGACCGACTTCGTGGCGCGCAACGACTCCTTCCAGGAGATCGTGCGCAACATCGCCACCGTGGCGCTGGGCACCGACGGCTCGACTTCAGCCGTTGGCGCGGCCGCCTATCCGGGCACCGGCAAGTCGGTTGTCGACACCATCAAGGATGCCATCGGCACGATCGGCGAGAACCTGAATTTCCGCCGCTCCGCCAGGCTTTCGGTCTCGCAGGGAGCGGTGGCGTCCTACGTGCACAACGCCGCGGCCGATGGTTTGGGCAAGATGGGCGTGCTGGTCGCCATCGAGACATCCGGCGACGCGGATGCCGCGCGTGCCTTCGCGCGCCAGGTGGCCATGCATGTCGCCGCGACCAACCCGCTCGCGCTGACGGCCGACGAGGTCGACGCTTCGGTGGTGGCGCGCGAGAAGGAGATCTTCGCCGACCAGGCCCGCCAGTCGGGCAAGCCGGAGAACATCATCGAAAAGATGGTCGAGGGCCGCCTGCGCAAGTTCTACGAGGAGGTCGTCCTCCTGAAGCAGAACTTCGTGCTCAATCCGGACGTGACCGTGGAGAAGGCGCTCGAGGATGCCGCCAAGGAGATCGGCGCGCCGGCCAGGATCACGGGTTTCGTGCGCTTCGCCCTCGGCGAAGGCATCGAGAAGGAAGCGACGGACTTCGCCGCCGAAGTGGCGGCGGCGGTCAAGCACTGACGCCGCGTTCCGGCATGCATTGACGAAGGGCGCCGCGTGACAT
>JAEYRU010000167.1 GCA_023435335.1 Pseudomonadota bacterium | reverse complement strand
GTGGGACTTTCCCCATATAGAACCCAATGGCGCCGCGTTCGAGCCTTTCGCGGATGCCTTGGGCCTGGAGACCGCGATGAACGTCATTCGTACCGCAATGCTGCTCGCGCTGATGACCGCGCTGTTCATGGGCGTCGGTTATCTTATCGGCGGGTCCGGCGGCATGATGATCGCCTTCCTGCTCGCCGCCGGCATGAACCTGTTCAGCTACTGGAATGCCGACAAGATGGTGCTCAGAATGCATCATGCCACCGAGGTCGACGAGCGCACCGCACCCCAGTACTACGGAATCGTGCGCGATCTGGCTGCCCGTGCCGGGCTGCCTATGCCGAGAGTCTATCTCATCCGCAACCCCCAGCCCAACGCCTTCGCTACCGGCCGCAACCCGCAAAACGCGGCAGTCGCCGCCACCACGGGCCTGCTCGAGCGGCTGTCCCCCGAGGAAGTTTCCGGCGTCATGGCGCATGAGCTCGCCCATGTGCAGAACCGCGACACGCTCACCATGACGATCACCGCCACCCTTGCCGGCGCCGTCTCGATGCTGGGCAATTTCGCCTTCTTCATGGGCGGCAGCCGCAACAACAACAATCCGCTCGGCATCCTCGGTGTCCTGGTCGCCATCATCGTCGCGCCTCTGGCGGCGATGATGGTGCAGATGGCGATCAGCCGGACGCGCGAATACTCCGCCGACCGCCGCGGCGCCGAGATCTGCGGCCAGCCGCTCTGGCTCGCCTCGGCGCTCGACAAGATCGCCCGCGGCGCCAAGGCGATCCACAATCCCGACGCCGAGCGCAACCCGGCGACGGCGCACATGTTCATCATCAACCCGCTGTCGGGAGAGCGCATGGACGGGCTCTTCTCCACGCACCCAAACACGGAGAACCGAATCGCCGCGCTGGAAGCGATGCATGCGGAGTTCGGCAGCGGCGGCGGCGCGCCGGCCCCGCGTCCGGCACCCCGCCCCCAGGCCCCGCACACCGAAGCCGGCCCATGGAGCGCCCGACCGGCGGATACCACGCCGGCCAGCCAGCCGAGGCCGCAGCCCAACCCCTGGGGCCGCAACCCGACCGGCCCGCGCGCAAGGCGCTGAAGCGCGGGCTCACGCTTTCCGCTTGAAAAGACTGCACTTGTAGGAAAGAGACGGGGCGAAACCTGATTTGTGACGGGCGCAGCCCGGCTTCGCCGCAGCGGCCCACGGAAGAGATGCGCCGGAAACCCACGCCACGCCACGCGCCCGATCGCCCCGGTCTCGCCGCCCGCATGACCGCGGCGAGGCTGCTCGGCGCGGTGGTGGACGCCAGTACCTCGCTGGACGGGCTGACCGACAACGAGCACGGTCATCCGCAATACCTGGCGCTGGAACCGCGCGACAGGGCGCTGGTCCGCGCCATCCTGGCGACGGCCTTGCGCCACCGCAACACCATCGCCGCGCTGGTTTCGGCGCGCCTCGAGCGTCCGCTTCCCGCCAATGCCCATGCGCTCGCCCACATCCTGCATGTCGGCGCCGCGCAGATGCTCTTCCTCAACATCCCCGACAGCGCCGCCGTCGATCTTGCCGTCGAGCATGCCCGCTCGGATCCGCGCACCGCCCGTTTCGCAGCGCTGGTCAACGCGGTGCTGCGCGAGATCGGGCGCCGCAAGGAGCGTGCGCTGCCGGCGGCACTGGAAAAGACCGTGGACGCGCCGGAATGGTTCGCCGTCCGGCTGGAAGCCGCCTACGGCGCCGAAAAAGCCGCTCGCATCCTTGCCATGCACCGGCTGGAGGCGCCGACCGATTTCACGGCGAAGTCGGACCCGCAGGGCTGGGCCACAAAGCTTGGCGGCGTGGTGCTCCCTACCGGCACCGTGCGCGCGGCTCGCCTCGCCTCGCCCGTTCCGGAGCTTCCCGGCTATGCTGACGGCGAATGGTGGGTGCAGGACTTCTCCGCCGCCCTGCCTGCGCGCCTGTTGGGAGACGTGGCCGGCAAGCATGTGCTTGACCTCTGCGCCGCGCCGGGCGGAAAGACTGCGCAACTCGCCCATGCCGGCGCGCGCGTCACCGCCGTCGACCTGTCGAAGAGCCGGCTCAGGCGGCTCGCCACCAATCTCGAACGGCTGAAGCTCGAAGCCGAAATCGTCGAGGCCGACGCGCTCGACTACGAGCCCGCGGAACTCTTTGACGCACTTCTGCTTGACGCGCCCTGCTCCTCGACCGGTACGGTAAGGCGCCACCCCGACGTCCCCTGGACCAAATCGCCGCAGGACATCGAGAAACTCGCCGGCCTGCAGCGCCGCCTTCTCGACCGCGCCGCAGCGATGGTGAAACCCGGCGGCCGGCTCGTCTTCGCCAACTGCTCCCTCGACCCCTCCGAGGGCGAGGAGCTGGTCGCGGCCTTCCTGGCAGAAAGGCCGGACGTCGTTGTTGAGCCGCTCGCGCCGGAGGAATTCCCCAGCATCGCACCGTTTCTCGCCCCGGAGGGCTGGCTGCGCACCACGCCTGCCGACCTCGATCTTGGCGATCCCGCCATATCGGGCTGCGACGGTTTCTTCGCCGCGCGCTTGCGCCGGGCTGCCTGATGCCGGGCCGGCTGAATGCAGCCTTCGCACAAGGCGCTGAATCATCTACACTATTCGCCGAAGAGGTCGAGGCGCCTCGCGAAGGAGGGTACCGCGTTGGCGAACGGGAGGGGTGAAAGTCCGCCTCTCTGGGGACTGGTGGCCCGCGCTGTATGGCGCCGTGCACGCCGGCGCCTGCGCACGGGGCCGGTCTACCGCTGGCGCTATTCCGGCCGCACGCCGGAGCGCGTACTGATCGCGCCGCCAGACCTGCGCCTCGCCGACAAGCAGATCGCTGACGAGATCTATCACGGCCGTTTCCCGCTTGCCGGCCACATGATCGACACCGGCGGGGAGTCGCCTTTCCAGCTGGAATATGCGGACATCGGCTGGCTGCATTCCCTGCATGGCTTCCGCTGGCTCCGCCACATGCGCGAAGCCGGCACCGAGCTTGCCGCGGCCAACGCGCGGGCGCTGGTTTCCGACTGGATGTCGACGCATGGCCGCCGCATCGGCGGCGTCGCCTGGGAGCCTGCCATCACCGCCCGGCGCATCATCGCCTGGCTGCAGCACTCTGCAGTGGTCCTGCAGGGCGCGGAGCTTTCCTTCTACCGCGCCTATCTGCGCTCGCTGTCGCTGCAGATCCGCTACCTGCGCGCGATGGTGCCTGAGATGGCGCAGGGCGAGGAGCGGCTGCGCGCGCGCGCGGCGCTCGCTTATGCCGCGCTTTCGCTGCCCGCGCCGGCGGCCACGCTGCGCGCCGCCACCCGCCACCTCGCGGCCGAGCTGGACCGGCAGATCCTGGCGGATGGCGGCCACGTCTCGCGCAACCCGATGGCGTTGCTGGAACTGCTGGCCGACCTCCTGCCCTTGCGCCACACCTATGCCAACCAGGCGGAATCGCCGCCCGCGGAGCTGATCGCTGCGGTGGAGCGCATGCTTCCCGCCCTTCGCTTCTTCCGCCACCGTGACGGTATCCTCGCCCTCTTCAACGGCATGGGCGCCACCGCCCAGGACCGGGTGGCCGCCATCCTGCGCCATGACGACACGGCAGGCCAGCCGCTGCTTAATATGCCGCATTCCGGCTATCAGCGACTGGCCCTCGGCGATACCACCGTCATCGCTGACACCGGCGTCGCGCCGCCGGCCGACATGTCGCACCGTGCGCATGCCGGGTGCCTGTCCTTCGAGATGTCGTCGGGCCGCCAGCGTTTCATCGTCAATTGCGGCGTAGACGAATTCGGCGACGACGACTTCCGCCCGCTCTCGCGCGCTACCGCCGCGCATTCGACCGCCACGGTCAATGACACCTCGTCCGCCCGCTTCTCGCTTGCGCCGAATCTTGCCGAGCTGATCGGCACGCCGCTGATCGGCGGCCCGCGCAAGGTTCCGGCTGCGCGCACCGATTCAGCGGGCACCCAGGGGTTCGTCGCCAGCCATGACGGCTACGTTTCGCGTTTCGGGATCTATCACGAGCGCGAACTGGCGCTCTCGGCGGAGGGCAGCATCCTGGAAGGCAGCGATCGCTTCTTCCGTGCGGGCGGAGGACGGGCCGTCGGCAACGGCCGCGATCTTGTCAGCATCCGCTTCCACGTGCACCCCTCTATCGGCCTTTTCCGCGACCGCGAGGACCGCATGGTGCTCAAAGGCGCGGCAAGCGACCTGTGGGTCTTCACCTGCGGCGAGATCGAGCCTGTGGTGGAGGATTCCATCTTCTTCGCCGACCTCGCCGGCCCGCAGAAGAGCCGCCAGATCGTGCTCTCCTTCAAGGCTTCGGAAGTTACCGAGGTGAATTGGCGCTTCACCCGCACCAACAGGGCGGAGTGACGCCGTTCGGGCCGGTGCGGCGCGACCTATTGGCATTCGGCCAGTCTGGATGATTCCCAATCCACGTCCGCTGTGATAGGGCGCGCGCAACTCCACATCGCCGGAAAGCCCCGCCATGGCCGTCGCCTCCAAGAAGATTGCCCCGCCCGACCTCGTGCACGTCCATCGCGCGCTCATCTCCGTCTCGGACAAGTCGGGGCTCGCCGAACTGGCCGCCGCCCTCGCCGAAGCGGGTGTGGAACTCGTCTCGACCGGCGGCACCGCAAAGGCGCTTGCCGGAGCCGGCGTGGCGGTGCGCGACGTCTCCGACGTCACCGGCTTTCCCGAAATCATGGACGGGCGCGTCAAGACGCTGCATCCGGCGGTGCATGGCGGGCTGCTCGCGATCCGCGATGACGCGGAGCACCGCCAGGCGATGGAGGCGCATGGTATCGGCGCGATCGACCTCGCCGTGATCAACCTTTATCCCTTCGAGGAAGTGCGTCGCGCGGGCGGCGACTACCCTTCGATCGTCGAGAACATCGATATCGGTGGCCCGGCGATGCTGCGGGCGGCGGCGAAGAACCACGCCTATGTCGCGATCGTAACGGATCCCGCCGACTACCCCCGTCTGATCGCCGAACTCCAGCGCAACCGCGGTAGCCTCTCCTACCGCTACCGCCAGGAGCTGGCGGCCAAGGCCTTCGCGCGCGTGGCGGCCTACGATGCGGCGATCTCGGGCTGGTTCGCCGAGGCGCTGGAGATCGTCGATCCGGAGTGGCGCGCCTTTGGCGGACGGCTGGAGGCGGTGATGCGCTACGGCGAGAACCCGCACCAGCATGCCGGGTTCTACGTCACCGGAGATCGGCGGCCCGGCGTCGCGACCGCGAGGCAGTTGCAGGGCAAACAGCTCTCCTACAACAACATCAACGACACCGACGCGGCCTTCGAGCTCGTTTCGGAATTCGATCCGGAGCGCACCGCCGCCGTCGCCATCATCAAGCACGCCAATCCCTGCGGCGTGGCCGAGGCGGGCACGCTGCTCGAGGCCTACGAGAAGGCGTTGGCCTGCGACCCGGTCTCGGCCTATGGCGGCATCGTCGCGCTCAACCGCACGCTCGACGCGGAAGCGGCCCGCGAGATCGTCAAGACCTTCACTGAGGTGATCATCGCACCCGACGCCTCCGAGGAAGCGCAGGCCATCGTGGCGGCGAAGGCGAACCTGCGGCTGCTCGTCACCGGCGGTATCGCCGACCCCCGTGCCACGGGAGCGCTGGTGAAGAGCGTGGCGGGCGGTCTGCTGGTTCAGGATCGCGACAATGCCGTGGTCGACGACCTCGATCTCAGGGTGGTGACGAAGCGTGCGCCGAGCGACGCCGAGATGGCGGACCTTCGTTTTGCCTTCCGCGTCGCCAAGCATGTGAAGTCGAACGCCATCGTCTATGCGCGCGGTGGCGCGACGGTCGGTATCGGCGCCGGGCAGATGAGCCGCGTGGATTCCTCGCGCATCGCTGCGCGCAAGGCGCTCGATGCCGCCGAGGCGAGCGGCCACGCGGAACCGCTGACACGCGGGTCCGTCGTCGCCTCGGACGCATTCTTCCCATTCGCTGACGGCCTGCTGGCAGCGGTGGAAGCGGGCGCGACGGCGGTCATCCAGCCGGGCGGCTCGATGCGCGACGAGGACGTGATCGCCGCCGCCGACGAGCACGGTATCGCGATGGTCTTCACCGGCGTAAGGCACTTCCGGCACTAGGCCGGCCGCCGAACCGAAGTCCGGAATCGCATGAATCGAGGAACATAAGGCAAAGTCGCGGCATTAGCGGACAGGGAACCAGCCTGGAGAACGCTATGTCGGATCGAGCCCGCCACGAAGCATACAACCAGCCGACAGGCGGTTGGGGCTCGGTTAAGTCCCTCGCCAAGCACTCCACCCGGCAACGGGCCGTATCCAGCGCGGCGGGGCTTCTGCGCCATCACAACAAGCCGGGCGGCTACATGTGCACCAGTTGTGCGTGGGCGAAGCCCGCCAAGCCACACGCCGCCGAATTCTGCGAGAACGGCGCCAAGGCGACCTTCTGGGACCTCACCTCGAAACGGACCACGCCCGACTTCTTCGCCGGGCATACGGTATCGGAACTGCTGACCTGGTCCGACTACGATCTGGAGAACGAGGGCCGCCTGACCCACCCGATGCGCTACGACGCCGGCGCCGACAGGTATGTCCCGGTCTCGTGGGAAGACGCCTTCGCCGACATCGGCGCCAAGCTGCAGTTCTACGAACCGAAAAGCGTGGTCTTCTACGCGTCCGGGCGCGCCTCGCTGGAGACGTCGTTCATGTACCAGCTCCTGGCCCGGCTCTACGGCAACAACAACCTGCCCGACAGCTCCAACATGTGCCACGAAACCACCTCGGTGGCGCTCCCGCAGAGCATAGGCACGCCGGTCGGCACCGTGCTTCTCGATGATTTCGACAAGACCGACTGTATCCTCTCCTTCGGGCAGAACGTGGGAACGAACTCGCCCCGCCTGCTGCATACGCTCCAGGAGGTCCGCGAGCGGGACGTGCCGATCGTGGTGTTCAATCCGCTGCGCGAGCGAGGGTGGGAGGAATTCGTCAATCCGCAGCGGCCGGCGCAGATGCTGACCAACAAGCCCACTCTGATAGCGACCCAGTACTACCAGCCGCGCGCCGGGAGCGACATCGCCGTCATGATGGGCATGGCGAAAGCGCTTATCGCCTGGGACGACGAGGCAAAGGCGTCCGGCGGCGAACGCATACTGGACGAGGCGTTCATCGCCGCGCATACGCACGGCTTCGACGCGTTCGAGGAACGGGTGCGCGCGACCGGCTGGGACGAAATCGTGAGGACCTCCGGCCTTTCGCAGATGGCGCTCGAGGAGGCGGCACGGACCTATTCGCGGGCGAAGTCGGTCATCGCGATCTACGGCATGGGCCTGACCCAGCACAAGCTCGGCGTCGACACCGTGCAGATGCTGATCAACCTCCTGCTGATGCGCGGCAATATCGGCCGGCTGGGCGCCGGAATCTGCCCGGTGCGCGGCCACTCGAACGTACAGGGCCAGCGCACGGTCGGCATCGCCGAGAAGGTTGAGCTCGTGCCGCTCGACAAGATGGCGGAGCGCTATCGCTTTGAGCCGCCGCGCGAGGACGGCATGAACACCGTGGAGGCGTGCGAGGCGATCGTGGCCGGCGAGGTCAGCGCGTTCATCGGCCTCGGCGGCAATTTCGTGCGCGCGGTGCCGGAACGCGAGCTGATGGAAGCGAAATGGCGCGACCTCGATCTCTCCGTGCAGATCGCCACCAAGCTCAATCGCACCCATCTCATCGCTGCCCGCACGACCTATCTCCTCCCGACGCTCGTCCGTTCGGAAATCGACGAGCAGGCCTCGGGGCCGCAGATCGTGTCGATGGAGGATTCCACCACCTGCATCCATGGCTCGCACGGGGTATGGAAGCCCGCCAGCGAACACCTCCTGTCGGAGCCTCGCATCGTCGCCGAAATAGCCAAGGCGGCGCTGCCTCCAAACCCAAGCGTGCCCTGGGACGATTGGGTGGGTGATTATGCGCGCGTGCGCGACGAGATCGAAAAGATCTTCCCGGAGGACTTCCGGGACTTCAACGGACGACTGGACTTGCCCGGCGGCTTTCCGCGACCGATCGCCGCCAGGGAACGCATCTGGGAGACGGATACGGGGAAGGCCAACTTCAAGCTGCCGAAGGCCCTTCACGCCAGCTTCGACGAGGACGACGATCCGGATGTGCTGCGGCTGATCACGCTGCGTTCGAACGACCAGTTCAACACCACGATCTACGGATATGCCGACCGTCTGCGCGGCATCCACGATTCCCGCATGGTCGTCATGATGAACGCGAGGGATCGCGAGCGTTTCGGCATCGCAAAGCGCGGCAGGGCGCGGTTGTCCACCGCGGTGGACGACGGCGTCGATCGCGCCGTCGGCGGTCTGGAGGTCATCGACTACGACCTCCCCGAAGGGACGATCGCCGCCTACTACCCCGAATGCAACGCGCTCATTCCGCTCTGGCACTTCGCCGAGGAGAGCAAGACCCCGGCCGCCAAGTCGGTGCCTGTCAGGATCGCGCCCGAGTGAGCCTGCCGGACCTCTACGCCGCCTTCACTTCGTAGTGCCGGCTCCTGACCCAGGGCAGCAACAGCAGCCCGATCAGGAACAGCGCCACGATCGGCGTGACGCCGATGCGCTGCGCGTCCTGCGCCGAGAGCCCGAAAGCGTCGGACGCGACCCAGGCCGTGACGATGGCGATCGACAGCGGGCCGATGAAGGTGGTCGCCTTGCCCGACAGGGCGTAGAGCCCGAAGGCCTCGGTGACGCGGTCGCGGTCGACCTGGTCGACGAGCAGCGTGCGCGAGGCCGCCTGGATCGCGCCGCCGGCCGCGCCGATCACCCCGCCGGCGGCGTAGAAGGTGATGTCCGGCCACGAGCTCGCCTCACCGGCGGCGGCCACCGTGATGAAGAGCACCTGCGTTTCGGTGGTCGAGATGACGAGGATGCAGCACGCGGTCAGGATGATCGCGCAGGCGGCAACCACGGGCTTGGGGCCGTAACGCTGGTCGGCGCGTCCGCCGAGCCAGGCGCCCACAGCGCCGGTGATGTTGGCGAGAATGCCGAAGATGCCGATCTGGATGATGGTCCAGCCAAGCACGCCGGCTGCGTAGATGCCGCCGAACGTATAAAGGGCATTGAGCGCGTCCCGGTAGAACATGCTCGACAGCAGGAACGAGAAATAGCTGCGCTCGGACGGAAGACGCCGGAGTGTCTGGCCGAGCTGGGTGAGGCCCTTGCGGATCGCGCCGGTGAGCGATGGTTTGCGCGCGACGTCCGGCGTGAACAGGAACATCGGCAAGACGAATACGGCATACCAGAGCGCCGTCAGGGGACCGGCCGCGCGATCCCCTTCCCGCATGGCGGGATCGAGCCCGAGGATCGGCTCCAGCCCGAGCAGAGTGCGGCCGCTGTCCGGCGACGCGGACATGAAGCCCAGCACCAGGATCAGCGAGACGAGGCCGCCCAGATAGCCGAGCCCCCAGGCCGACCCCGAGAGCCGCCCGAGTTCGGAGCGCGGCACGAGGTGGGGCATCATCGCGTTGTTGAACACCGCGGCATACTCCATCCCGAACACGGCGAAGGCGATGACCACCAGTATCCAGCCGAGGCTTTCCATGCCTGGCGTTGCGAACCAGAGCAGCCAGCATGCAATCGCGCCGATGACGGAGAAGACGAGGATCCAGGGCTTGCGTGGTCCCGTGGTGTCGGCGATGGCGCCGAGCACGGGTGAGGAAAAGGCGATGATGACACCGCCGATACCTGTCGCCCACCCCCACAGTGACTGGCCGGTGGCGGCGTCGGGCGCGACCGAGGCGGCGAAATAGGGGGCGAAGACGAAGGTGATGATGAGCGTATGGAAAGGCTGTTGCGCCCAGTCGAAGAACATCCAGCCCCAGATGCCCTTGCGCGACGCGCGAGTCTCGGTCGACATAACCCCTCCAGACGGGCGCCCCCGGCCCGGTTGGCGCGGAGCCCGCGCCTTCATTCCATCCAGTTCGGCCCGCGGACCTTACTGGCCCGCCAGATCCGTCATCAGCCCCGCCGCCACCGTCAGCCGGGCCACGCTGAGCTCGCCGCCTTCGGTCAGCGCCTGCAGCCTTTCGCGAGTACGCGAGACTCTTTCGGCGCCGCCCTCCAGCCACAAGGTCACCGGATCGCCCCGGTCGGGAGCGGTTTTCAGGGCGGACGCCGCGATCCCGCGCCGCGCGGCGCCGATCATGTCAGTTGCCCGCGCCAGCGCAAGCCCCTCGTAATAATCGGCCGCCTGGATGGAGCGCGCGGCCTCCTCGATGCGCCCGATGCGGAAGGCCTCGGTGACCCCCAGGAAGGCCTGTGCCGACTTCTCCAGAGGCGCGCCGGCCTGCTCCGCCAGCAGCGCGATGTCGGGGACGATCTCCGCGATCCCGAGGAACGCGAGCTTGCGTGCCAGCTGCTGCGCGGCCCCGTCAGCTTCGAGATCCGCCGCCCGCTCCTCAAGCCGCTGTTGCATGGAGGGATGGAGCAGCTTCGGCAGTGCCGGCTCCAGCACCTTTCGCGCGGCGCGCAGCGCTGCAACGCGCTCGGCGACGGAAATGCCGTCGCTGGCGTTCTTGAGCTGCCAGCCCGTACCGGACACGACCAGGCGCCCGACACGTTGGTAGAACGAGAGCTGTACCGCCCCCGGGATCCGCGCGTCGAGTTCATCGATCGCGTCATAAAGTGCGGGAAGGTCGAAGCCGTCACGGACGACGGCGAAGGCGGCCACGATATCGGCCGGCGCGCGGCCGGTCAGGTCCTGCAGCTGGCTGATGAAGGTGGGGCCGCCGCGGTTGATGGCATCGTTGGCGAGTTCGGTGGCGATGATCTCGCGGCGCAGCCTGTGCGCCTCGATCTCCGCGCGGTAGCGCTTCGCCATCCGCTCGGGAAAGTAGCCGGTGAGGTCGGTTTCGAAATGCGCCTCGTCGGGTACGCCGCTTTCCACCAGGTCGGAGAACAGCACGATCTTGGAATAGGCGAGCAGCACGCCGATTTCGGCGCGTGTCAGCGGCTCGCCGCGCGCCTGCCGTTCCGCCAAGGCATCCGGGCCGGGCAGGTATTCAACCTCGCGGTCGAGCAGACCCCGGCCCTCGAGCACCGACATCAGACGCGCCTGGTGCGGCAGCTCGGCCAGGCCGCGGTCGGCGGAAAGCGAAATGGCCAGCGTCTGATCATAGTTGTTGGCGAGAACCAGCTCCGCCACCTCGTCGGTCATCTCCGCAAGCAGCTTGTTGCGCGTCGGCCGGGTCAGTCCGTTTCGCATCGCCGCCGCCAGCGCGATCTTGATGTTGACCTCGACGTCGGAGGAATTGACCCCACCGGAATTGTCGATCGCGTCGGAATTGCAGCGGCCGCCGCGCAGGCCGTATTCGATGCGGGCGCGCTGCGTCATGCCGAGGTTGGCGCCTTCGCCCACCACCTTCGCACCGACCTCGCCGGCCGTGACGCGGATCGCATCGTTCGCCCGGTCGCCGGCATCGGCGTTCGACTCGGTCGCCGCCCGCACATAGGTGCCGATACCGCCGAACCAGAGCAGGTCGACCGGCGCCTTGAGGATCGCCCGCATGATCTCGGCCGGAGTGGCCGTGCTTCGTTCGAGGCCGACGGCGGCCACCGCCTGCGGTGTCAGCGTCACCGACTTCATGGTACGCGGGATGATCATTCCGCCTTCCGACAGGCGCGCCTTGTCGTAGTCCTGCCAGCTTGACCGCGGCAGCGCGAACAGTCTTTCACGCTCGGCGAAACTCGCTTCCGGATTCGGATCGGGGTCGATGAAGATGTCGCGGTGGTCGAAGGCGGCGACAAGCCGCGTCTGCCGCGATAGCAGCATGCCGTTGCCGAACACGTCGCCCGACATGTCGCCCACGCCGACAGCGGTGAACGGCTCCGTCTGGATGTCCCAGGCCTTTCCGTCCCTGCCCATCTCGCGGAAGTGCCGCTTCACCGCCTCCCATGCGCCGCGCGCGGTGATGCCCATCTTCTTGTGGTCGTAGCCGGCCGAACCGCCCGAGGCGAAGGCGTCGTCGAGCCAGAACCCGTGTTCCTGGCTGATGTCGTTCGCCGTATCGGAGAAGGTGGCGGTGCCCTTGTCGGCGGCGACGACGAAATAGGCGTCTTCGCCGTCGTGCCGCGCGACGCCTTCCGGCGGCACGATGTCGTCGCCCACGATGTTGTCCGTAACCGACAGCAGGCTTGAGACGAAATTGACGTAGGCCCTCCGGCCCGCCTCGAATATCTCCTCGCGGCTCCCGCCCGCCGGCAGCTGCTTCGGGTAGAAGCCGCCCTTGGCGCCGACCGGCACGAAGACGGCGTTCTTCACCTGCTGCGCCTTGACCAAGCCGAGCACTTCCGTGCGGTAGTCCTGCGCCCGGTCGGACCAGCGCAGCCCGCCGCGCGCGACCGGGCCGAAGCGCAGGTGCACGCCCTCTACTTCCGATCCGTAGACGAAGATCTCGCGCCACGGGCGCGGCTCCGGCAGCCCTGTGATCGCCTTGGGATCGAGCTTGAGGGCGAGCGAAACAGGACGGTCCGAAACCGGCGCGTAGTGATTCGTCCGCAGCGTCGAGGCGATGAGGTTGAGGTAGCGGCGGACGATCGTGTCGTCGTCAAGGCTCGGTACGTCAAGCAGCGCCTTCTCGATCGAAGCGGCGGTTTCGGCCCCGTCTCCGCCCCCCTTTTGCGGGTCGAACCGCTGTCCGAAGAGCTCGAACAGCTGCCGCGAAATTGCCGGATAGCGGTTGAGAACGGCGGCCACGAAGTCCTGGCTCTGCGGGATTCCCGCCTGCTGCAGGTAGCGGCCGTAGGCGCGCAGGATGCGTATCTCGCCCGGCCGCAAGCCGGCAGTCTGCGCCAGCATGTTGTAGCCGTCATTGTCGCTCGTCCCCCGCCAGACCGAGAGGAAGACCTCCTCGAACAGCTCGCCGCCGTCGGCGAGGTCGATCGGCTTGCCGTCGGCGCTTTCGAGCTCCATGTCGTGCAGGAACACGGTGCCGGCGTCGGCTTCGAGTTCGTAGGTGTGCTCGCTGATGACCCTGAAGCCCATGTTCTCAAGAAGCGGGACGCGCCGCGACAGGGCCACCGGCGCGCCGTGGTGATAGATTTTCAGATCGACATGATCATCGGCCTGCCCCGCGTCGCGATGGAAGCCGATGGCGATCGGGCTTTCAGGACCCACCTTGAGCAGGCATTCGGCATCGCTCAGCGCGACCTCGGGAGGAAAGCTGTCGCGGTAGCCCTCGGGAAATCGCGCCGCGATCCCGGCCAGGGCCTCGCCGGCGCCAGTTTTGGCCACCACCTCGCGCAGCGCGTCGTCCCATGTGCGCACGATGCCGCGGATTGCGGCCTCCAGCGTCGGCTGGTCGACCTTCGGGGTCTTGCCGCCGGACCGGCCGATGATGAAGTGCACACGGGCGAGCGAGCCTTCGGGGAAAGCCGGATAATAGGCCGAAAGCCGCCCGTCGAAGACCGTCTTCAGATAGTCGCCGATGCGAACGCGCACGCGTGAATCGTAGCGGTCACGCGGCACGAAGACGATCACGGACGCGAAACGGTCGAACTGGTCGACGCGGTAGAGTGCGCGCACGCGCGGCCGCTCGCCCAGCGCCAGGATCGCCTCGGCATGCTTCCTGAGGATCGGCACGCTGATCTGGAACAGCTCGTCGCGCGGATAGGACTCCAGCACATTGATCAGCGCCTTGCCGGAATGGTCGTCGGGATCGAAACCGGACTTGGCCACGACCGCTTGCGCCTTGGAGCGCAGGTAGGGGATCTTCATCACCGAGCGCGTGTAGGCGGTCGAAGTGAACAGGCCGACGATGCGCAGCTCGCCTGAGAGCCGGCCCTCCTGGTCGAAGGTCTTGACGCCGACATAGTCGAGATAGATGCGCCGGTGCACGACCGACTTGGCGTTTGCCTTGGTCACGATCAGCGGTTCAGGGCCGTACAGGAAGGCGCGGATCTCCGGCGTTGTGGTGACCGCCTCGGTGCCGCGCCGGAGTACCAGCACGTTGGGATCGGCGAGGATGCCAAGTCCTTCGTCCTCGGTACGCTCGAGCGCGCCTTCCTCCTCGCCCCCGACGTAGCGGAATTCGCGCATGCCGAGGAAGGTGAAGTTGTTGTCACGCAGCCATTCGAGAAAGGCGATCGCCTCCGCGACCGCGTCTTTCGACAGCGGTACGGGCAGGTAGCGCAGATCGCTGATCGCGCGGTCGAGCCGCGCCAGCATCGGCTTCCAGCCCGAAACCGCCGCCCGCACGTGGCGCAGCACGCTTCCCAGCCGGTCGCGCAGTTCCTCGCATTCCTTCTCCGACAGGCGCGGCACGTGGATGTGGATGAGGCTGACGCGGTCGGCCTCCGCTTCGGCCTTGCCGGGCGCGGCCTCCCCGATCATCGCCGCGACGCCCCTGTCGTCGTGGCGCACCAGCAGGACCGGGTGCAGCACGAGCGACGACTCGCCTGCCGCCTCGTTCACCTCGCCGGTGATCGAATCGAAAAGGAACGGCATGTTGTCGTTGATCACCGTGATGGCGGTGAGCGGCCTGCCCTCGCAATGCAGCATCTCGTCGCTGTCGATGGCGACGACGCTTTCACCGCGCCTGTGCCGCTTCAACGCCGCGTAGGCGAGTTCGGCCGATCGCTCCAGCACGGTGTCGTCATAGGTGGCGGCGTCCTCGGCGGGCGCGCGCGCCTTCATCAGCTCGAACAGGTTGCCTGCATCCCCGATCGCCTTGCCGCCGCCTCGATCGTTCATGCCGATAGGACCTCCCGTCGCTGCTT
>JAEYRU010000134.1 GCA_023435335.1 Pseudomonadota bacterium | reverse complement strand
TCGGCGTCGAGCGACGGCAGCACGCGCACCAGCTGGAAGGTCCGCGCCACGCCCTTGCGCGCGATGTGATGCGCAGCAAGCCCGGAGATGCGCTCGTCGTTCAGCCGGATCTCGCCGGCCGTCGGCTTCAGGGCGCCGGAAATGAGGTTGAGCATCGTCGTCTTGCCGGAGCCGTTGGGTCCGATCAGGCCGAGCAGTTCGCCATCGCCGACCTCGAACGACACGTCCTTTACGGCGACCAGGCCTCCGAACGCCTTTCGCGCCCCTATGACAGAAAGCGCGGCAGTCATGCGGTCTTTTCCTGTCCGACCGTGGCCTGTCCGCGTTTCAGGCGCGCCCGGGCCTGCTCGATCAGGCCGGTCACTCCGTTCGGGATGAAGTAGACGATGGCCAGGAATGCGAGGCCGATGACGATCGACGTGTGGTTCGGGAAGCGGGACGTGACGAAATCCATGACGATCGTGAACGGGATGACGCCGACGAGCGGACCCCACAGCCGCTTGGTACCGCCGAGAAGCGCCATGATCACGACGAGGAAGGAGATCATCGGATTGAAGGCGGAGGGCGGCTGGATGTAGGCGTAGCGCGGCGCGCAGATGGCGCCGGCGATGCCGATGAAGGCGCCGGAAATCATGAAAAGCAGGATCTTGGCGCGCGCGGTGTCGATTCCGACATGGCGGGCCACCGTTTCGTCGTTGCCTATGATCTGCATGGCGAAGCCCAGTCGGGACCGGTTGATCGCCCAGCCGGTGATGAAGATCGCCACGGTCAGCGCCAGCAGCATCCAGTATATGTGCATCTCACGGAAATCGGTGAAAACGTAGAGTCCCGTCTTCCCGGTGAACTTGGCCTGCGCCCAGGTGACCACCTGCCGCACGAGCTCGGCCAGGCCGAGCGTGAAGATCACGAAATAGACGCCCGAAAGCCGCAGCGTGGCGGCGCCGACGAGACCCGCCAGTACCGCCGCCACCAGTGCGCCCATGCCTACCAGCACCGGGAACGGCAGATAGTCGATCCACAGCGCGACCGCGTATGTGCCCAGCCCGAAGAAGGCGGCGGTTGCCAGCGACACGTAGTGCGTCGGCCCCGAAAAGAGCGCCCAGGCCGTGCACAGCGCGGCATAGAGCATGATGTTGACCGACAGCGACAGGTAGTAGCCCTGGTCGAAAAGCGGCAGCAGGGCGGCGATGGCGGCAATGGCGGCGCCTGCCGCGCCGACGCGCAGTTCCTGCTGTGTGAGGCCGAACGGGAGCGTGCTCACGTGGTCTGCCTCCCGAAGATGCCCTGCGGCCGGAAGAGCAGCACCAGGATGAAAAGCGTGTAGGTGGCGGCAATGGTGAGGCCGGGATCGATGAGGCTTGCAACCGCCGTTTCAGCGACGCCGAGGATGAGGGCGGCGAGCACCGCGCCGCGGATGTCGCCCACGCCGCCCATGATCACGATGATCAGGGCCTTCATCGTGAAGGTGACGCCCATGGCGGCGTTGAAGGTGTAGAACGTCGACAGGAGGGCTCCGCCGCAGGCCGTCAGCGCTCCGCCGAGCGCGAACGCGATGGCCGCCGTGCGCGCCACGTCGATGGCGACAAGGTTGGCCGAGGAAGGATCGGCCGCCACGGCGCGGACCGCGGTTCCCTGGCGGGTGTGGTAGAGGAAGCCATAAAGCGCGCCGGCGATGATGACCGCGGCGCAGAAGGCGACCACGCGGTTGAGGCCGTAGGCGGAGCCGAAGATCACGAAGCGCTCGGCCAAATACTGGTAGCTGAAGTACTCGCCGCCGAAACCGAGCACCATGAGGCCCTGCAGCAGGAACAGCAGGCCGAATGTGGCGAGGATCGAATCGACCTCCAGCATGCCCTTGTTCTTCGCCCGCTTGACCAGCGGCCTGAGCGCGATCTGATAGACGCCCCAGTTGAACGCAAAGGCGATGGGCGCGACGATGAGGAGCCCGGCAATCGGACTGATCGCGAAGGTGGCGTAGAGCCAGAACGCGATGAAGCAGCCGGCGACCAGCGTCTCGCCATTGGCCAGGTTCATGATGCGCGCGACGCCGTATTGCAGGGTCAGCCCCAGCGCGATCAGCGCATAGGTGCCGCTCAGCAGTATGCCGGTGACGATGATCTGCATGTTACGTTTCTACCATTGTGGCTGTCCGGCGCGGTGACCCGCGCCGGACGCCTCTCGCAATCGTTCCAGCTCTTACCAGGCCGGCTTCTTGATCGGCTCGGCCGAGACGTCGAGACCGTCCGCCGACACCGCCACGAACACGCCGTTCTGCCACTGGCCGGTCGTGTAGACGTTCGGGTTGACGTTGTCCTCGAACTTGATCTCGCCGATCACGGTGTCGAACGTCCCGTTCTTGATCGCCTCCACCACCGCGGCGCGGTCCTTGGTGCCGGCCGCCTCGATCGCCTGCTCCAGCACCTGCAGGCCGGCATAGGTGGTGGCGCTTGCCCAATAGTCGGGGCCGGCGCCGTTGGCTGCCGCCTTGTGCCGCTCGATGTAGTCGGCGATCTTGGGCGCGGTGACGTCGATGCCGCCGATGCCCATGATGCCTTCGGCTGCCGCTGCGAAGCGGCCGAGGAAGGGCGGGAAGGCGGTGCCCACGCCGGTGTAGAAGGCGCCGACTTCGAGGCCCTGGATCTGTGCCTGCTCGGTCAGGGCGAACGTGTCGCCCGGATAGGAGAAGGCCACGAAGGCGTCCGGATTGGCCGCCTTGGCGCCGCTGACGATCGGCGCCACGTCCTGCGTGCCGAACGGATAGGAGG
>JAEYRU010000114.1 GCA_023435335.1 Pseudomonadota bacterium | reverse complement strand
TGATAGTCGGATCATCGGGCGACGTCCCGAGACGCATCCGAAACGTGAGCCGGAGCAATTCTGCCGGCGCAGGGTACCGAACCCGAAACCAGCCCCGAGCCTTCGAGAGCGAAGGCCGGGGCTTCTTCGTGGCGCTGGGCTTGGCGAAGCACGCCATGCGATGTTCCTCTCTCTCGGACCGTCGGCTGGGATGCGATCGATACGGAGAAGCTGCCGAGGGACCGCCTTACCAGAGGCAGCTGGTCCGCATCTTGAGCGAAAAGGCGTCGATGCCGAACGACTCCTCCAGCGACAGACCGAACTGGCCGAGCCAGTGCTCCTGCGCAGCGTAAGCCATTTCCTCGCCTTCCTCCGGACAGCGGTGGAGGGCGCGTGACTCTCGCTGGAGATGATGGACGATTTCGTGGACGAGCACGGACAGATCGGCCGGGTCGCCGGCATTCCAGGTTTCCGGCAGGACGATGGTGCGCGTAAGGGGCTCGTAGACGGCCACCACGTCGTCCACATCGGCCACGTCGGCGCGGCCGTAGCGCAGGGCGGCGACCTGCCGCTGCTCGAGGAAACGCACGCGGGGAGCTGATTGGATGTCCGCAAATCCGTGCAATGCGCTCAGCCATATCGAAAGTGCGACGACGATCTCGTTCATGGTCTCGATCCCATCTGTTGAAGCCGGATTTCAAGGGCGTTGAGAGAGGCGGCCGCCCGCACGGCCTGCTCACGGCTCAGGCCAATCAGGTTCCGCCCGCCGTCCTCGGCCGGCTGGTCGTGCCGGCAGTCGAAGACCGACCAGCTCTCGTCCGGCGTTCTTATCGCAACGAAGCGCTGCGGGGGCTTCGCGCCGCCGGCGATCCCGCTCGACCGCGGGCAAAGGGCTTCTCCGCGTCGGTTGCGCGAACCGTCTTCGAGTAGCGATGCCATCGCGCACTCCCTTCAGTCTGCTGCCCGGCGAGGCCCATCCGGCCGCGCTCCAGGCGTTGTCTGCGAGATCGCGGCCGACGCCGTGTCGGCATGCCGGCCGCGAGACGGGAAGCTCAGTGGAGCCGTTCCCACACCACATGGACGTTGCCCGGGCCGATGGTCGGCACGGGATTGACGTAGGACCAGGTGTCGCCCTCGATGGTGAAGGCCCGCACCTGCTCGTCGCCGTCCCAGTTCGGGAAGGTGCTGGCCTCGACATGGAAGGTCACCGTGCCGGCGGCCTCGTCCACGGTGTAGCGGCCGTAGGCGGCGTTGGCGCCCTTTCCAATAGCTTCGTACTCGGCCGTCGTGCCCTGCATCCGGTTGCCGGACGCGTAGAGCGGGAGTTCCTCGCGCAGGGTCACTACGGCGAAACGTCCGTTGTTCGACATGATCTGAATGCCGCGCGGCGTCGGGCCGAAGACCTGGATCTTCTCGTCGCCGCGATGGACATCGAGCGAGACCAGCGACCATGCGCCTACGAGCCGGTCGGCCGCGGTGATCTCGCTTGCATGCGCCGGTAACGTCAAGGCAACCGCGAGGGCGATAGTAAGGAATCCTGCCGGTTTCATTTGCACTTCTCCTGATGGTTGCTGCTGTTGTCTGCTGCGGCTCGGTGGGCGGTGCAGCGGACGAAGGAAACCTGCAGCACAGTTCGGCGCGGCGCATGTAAACGGGCTGCATTCGCCCTGCATTGTCGCTATAATTTTCCGATCGCTTGCCATCTGCTTGGAGCGCGCGATGACAGGACATGGCGTTGCGGGCTACAGGTTCGGGCCGTACCTGCTGAATCTGGATCGGCTACGCCTGCAGCGCGCCGGCGCCGACATGGAGTTGCGGCCGAAGGCTTTCGATGTGCTGCGCCTGCTGGTCGAGCAGAGCGGACGTGTCGTATCCAAGGACGAACTGGTTGCGGCGGTGTGGTCCGACGTGATCGTCAACGACGACGCGCTCGCGCAGTGCGTGCGGGACATTCGCAAGGCGCTCGATGACGATGGCGAAAGGTTCGTGCGCACCGTGCCGCGCAGGGGCTACGAGTTCGTCTCATCGGTCACGCCGGTCACGGCGACGCCCTCGAAGGGATGGTGGCCCCGGACGGCGCCCCCAATCGCGATTGCCGCGGCACTGGTGGTGGCTGCCGCACTGTTGATCTGGCAGTCCGGAGTTCTCGGTCGACAGATGCCGCCGGCCGGCGCCGACCGGCTGACCATCGCCGTGCTTCCCTTCGCTGCCAACCCCGACGAGACATGGCTCGGCGACGGTATCGCCGAGGACATCATGACGGCGGTGTCGCGTTTCCGCGACCTGACGGTGATCGCCCGCACCTCAAGTTTCCGTTTCCGAGATGCCGGCGCCGATCCGATCTCGGTGGGCGCTGACCTGGGCGCAGCCTACCTGTTGACCGGAAGCGTGCGCCGGGCGGGCGGCAACCTTCGCATCACGGCGCAACTCGTCGACACCAGGTCCGGCGCCAGTCGCTGGACGGAGAGCTACGACCGCTCCTTCGCGGACGTGTTCGACATCCAGCAGGAGGTGGTGGACAGCGTTGCCGCGCAACTGGTGGTTCATGCCGTCACCGACGCCGCGGCGAGGCTGTCGGGGACGCCCGCGAGTATGCGGGCCTATGAGCTCGCGCTACGGGCGCGCGCATCGTACCGAACATTCAGTCGCGAAGGCGCGCTCGAGGCATGGCGGCTGGCGGAGCAGGCAATCGCGGTCGATCCGAACTATCCGCCCAGCTGGGAGACCCTGGCGGCCGCCAAGCTTCAATTCTACATCCAGCCCTACGGTCCCAACCAGCACAGCTCCGAAATGCTGCAGGAGGCGCGCGAGGCGGCGCAGCGAGCGGTCGCGCTCGACGGCAACTTCGCTACCGGACACGCCATGCTCGCCTTCGCGCAGATGTGGTCGCGGCAGTATGAAGCTAGCATCCAGTCAGTGGGAAAAGCGCTGGATCTCAACCCCAATGACTGGGTCGCGCAAGGCATTCACGCCAACATTCTCATGTTTTCCGGCCGCTATCGCGAGGCTGTCGAGGCCTTCGACCGCGCGATGCGCTTCGATCCGTATACGCCGGCCCTGAACCTGGCCCTGCAGTCCATGCCGCTGATCATGCTCGGCGAATTCGACCATGCGCTGCGCCTGACCCGTAGCTGCACGGAGCGCGCGCCGCGGCTCTTTGCCTGCTGGCTCTATCGCGTGGTCGCGGAGCGCCAGCTTGGCATGGACGACGACGTGGCAAAATCGCTCGCCATGATGCGCGAGATCTATCCCGCCTTCACAATATCACGGCACATGCGCGCGGTGCCGTTCCGTGACAAGAAGGAGGAGGAGCGCCTGGCCGCCTACTTCCGGGCGGCCGGCCTGCCCGACTGAAGAGCGGATAGCCAGGATCGGTGGTTCATTCCAGGACGTCCCCGCTTGACATGAGAACAAAAACGGAACACATTCTGTTGTGGACGGCTGGAAGCATTTCCGGCGGCGGCATCGCTACCGCGGCCGGCTTTCGGCTAAGGTGCGGCTACGGTTTTGTTAGGATGAGCGTGGAGCAGTGAGATGGCGGGAAGCGTCAACAAGGTCATTCTGGTCGGGAACCTGGGCGCGGACCCGGAGGTCCGGCGGCTGAATTCGGGCGATCCGGTCGTCAACATCCGCGTCGCCACGTCGGAGACCTGGCGCGACAAGAACTCCGGCGAGCGCAAGGAGAAGACGGAGTGGCACAACGTCGTCATCTTCAACGATAACCTCGCCAAGGTGGCGGAGCAGTACCTGAAGAAGGGAATGAAGGTTTACGTCGAGGGCCAGCTGCAGACACGCAAGTGGCAGGATCAGCAGGGCCAGGACCGCTACACCACCGAGATCGTGCTGCAGAAGTTCCGCGGCGAGCTGCAGATGCTGGATGCGCGCGGGCAGGGCGGCGAAGGCGGCAGCGTGGGCTACGACCGCGGCGAGCGCGGCGGCGGGCGGGGCTCCGATTTCGGCCAGTCCGGCCCGGCGCAGGGCGGCGGCAGGTCCGGAGGCTTCTCGCAGGAGCTGGACGACGAAATCCCGTTCTGATGAAGGGCTGATGGCGGGCGGGATTTCGCATGTGTGATCGTTGCGGAACGCTGGGCGCGCACGGCATATCCATCTCGGAGCGCCCCGCGCACCGGCTCGCCGGGCGCATGTGGGAAGG
>JAEYRU010000108.1 GCA_023435335.1 Pseudomonadota bacterium | reverse complement strand
GATCGACATTGAGCGGCAGATGCAGCTTGCCGCCGTCCCAGGCGTCGCCCAGCTCGTCGGGCGTCACCGCCACCGGCGAGAAGGCCGAAGACGGCTTGGACTGGAAGAAGCCGAAGCCCTTGCCGAGCTCCGCCGGTATCAGGCCGCGCAGCGAGACGTCGTTGACCAGCATGACGAGGCGGATCGCCTCGCGCGCCTCGTCGACGCTTGCTCCCATCGGCACGTCGCCGACGATGACGGCAAGCTCGCCCTCCATGTCGATGCCCCACGCCTCGTCGGCCATGCGGATCGGCTCGCGCGGATCCAGGAAGGAGTCCGAGCCGCCCTGGTACATCAGAGGATCGGTCCAGAACGTAGCCGGCATCTCGGCGCCACGCGCCTTCCGCACCAGCTCTACGTGGTTCACATAGGCCGAGCCGTCGGCCCACTGATAGGCGCGCGGCAGCGGCGACATGGCGTCGTGCTCGTGGAACCGCTCGGACGGGACCGAGCCGTGCTCCAGGCTTTCTGCCAGCGCCTCCAGATGCGGGGCCACGCGCCGCCAGTCGTCCAGCGCCGCTTGCAGCGTGCGGGCGAGGAAGGATGCGTCGGTATAGCGTGTGAGATCGCGGGAGACGACGACGGGCCTGCCGTCGCGCGTGCCGTCCTTGAGTGTGGCGAGTTTCATGTCCGTCCCTGACGATTGTTATTGGAGCGGAACAACAAGGCCATCGCGCGCGATGGTCAAGGGGCCCGCCCAGCTTTTGCGTGCGGCATTCTCCCAATCCGCCTGGCCGATCTCCGGATCGTCCGCGGGAATGAGGTGGTAGAGCACGAGCCGGCCCGCGCCGGCCGCATCCGCGATCTCGCCCGCCTCCTCCGCGGTGGAATGGCTCGCGAACAAGTGTTCGCGCAAGCGCTCGCCATTGCCGGTGCGCGCCACCAGCCGGTCCACGCCCTGCGGCAGCATCGCCTCGTGGACGAGCACCGAGGCGCCCTGCGCGAACTCCGCCAGCGGCAGGAAGCGCGCGGTATCCGCCGAGAACACGATGCTGGTACCGGCGTGCTCGAATCGCAACGCGAATGTGTCGGTCACCGGCGGATGGTCGACGCGCAGCGAGGATACCGTGAGGCCCTCTTCGGTGACGATCTCGCCCTCGCCGAATTCCTCTATTATGACCAGTTCGCGCAGGTCGGGCCTGCCTTCGTCGGCGATCCTGATGTCAATGTCGAACTCGAGCGACGACAGGAACTGCCGCCACACATGCTCCGTACCGGGCGGGCCGAACACACGCACAGGCGTGGCCAGTCCGGCCGTCCAGGCCGTATGGAGCAACGGCCCGAGTTCCAGCACATGGTCGGAATGCAGGTGCGTGACGAACACCAGCTCGAGATCCTTGAGGCCCACGCCGGCGTCAACCAGGCCGCGGGTAACGCCCAGTCCGCAATCGACGACGATGCGGCGCCCACCGAGTTCCAGCAGGCAGGAGGTAGGCGAAGGGCCGCCCGGCCGTATGGCCGGACCGCCCTTGGAGCCCAGGATCACCAGGCGATCCTGTATCGTGGCGCTCAAGACCAGTCGCCCGAGGGCGTCCCGTCGAACCGCTTCTTCAGGTCGGCCCAGCAGTCGATGTAGTCGTCCTGCAGCGTCTCCGACTCGGCCGCGTAGCGTGTAAGCATCTGCGGGAAGCGGGTCTCGAACATGAACGCCATCGTGTCCTCGAGCTTCATCGGCTTCAGCTCCGATTTCGTCGCCTTGTCGAAGCCGAAGGCGTCCGGCCCATGCGCCAGCATCATGTTGTGCAGGCTCATGCCGCCCGGCACGAAGCCCTTCTCCTTGGCGTCGTACTGGCCGCGGATGAGACCCATGAATTCGCTCATGATGTTGCGGTGGTACCAGGGCGGACGGAAGGTGTGCTCCGCCACCATCCAGCGCGGCGGGAAGATCACGAAGTCGATGTTGGCCGTGCCTTCCTCGCCGCTCGGCGCGGTCAGCACCGTGAAAATCGACGGATCGGGATGGTCGAACAGGATCGCGCCGACCGGCGAATAGGTCGAAAGATCGTATTTGTAGGGCACGTAGTTGCCATGCCAGGCTACCACGTCGAGCGGCGAGGCGGCGAGTTCGGTGACGAAGAACTTGCCGCACCACTTCACCGTCAGCCGGCAGGGCGTGTCCTTTTCCTCGAACCAGGCCACCGGGGTCTTGAAGTCGCGCGGATTGGCGAGGCAGTTTGCGGCGATCGGGCCGCGGTCCGGCAGCGTGAACTTTGCGCCGTAGTTCTCGCAGAGGTAGCCGCGCGCCGGGCCATTCATCAGTTCGACCTTGAAAGTCATACCGCGCGGTATGATGCAGATCTCGCCCGGCATCACCTCCATCACGCCCATCTCGGTGACGAAGCGCACACCGCCTTCCTGCGGCACCACCATCAATTCGCCGTCGGCATTGAAGAAATGGTCGTCCACCATGTCCACATTGGCGACATACACGTGCGCCGCCATGCCGGCCTGCCCGACCGCGTCGCCCGCCGTGGTCATGGTCCGGATGCCGGAAAGGAAATCCGTCTCGACATTCGGCATCGGCGTCGGGTCCCAGCGCAGTTGCGCCAGCGGCAGCTGGTGGTCGTCATGGTTCGGTGCCGACTTCCACAGCGGATAGTCGGTCGCCTTGAACCGGCCGTGATGCTTCACACTGGGGCGGATGCGGTAGAGCCAGGAGCGCTCGTTGGTGCCGCGCGGAGCGGTGAAGGGCGAACCGGAAAGCTGTTCGGCGTAAAGACCGTAGGCCGGTCGCTGGGGAGAGTTCTGGCCCTGCGGCAACGCGCCCGGCAGCGCTTCCGTCTCGAAGTCGTTGCCGAAGCCGGGCATGTAGCCGGCCGGCGTTGCGGCGGAAAAGCCCGTGGCCTGCGCGGGCCGGGGTTTGGACATCTCGTTCATGTTGACCTCCGCTCGTTTCCCGCCGCACAGACGGCCGGGAGCCCCCGTCTTTGCCGCGGCGGGCAATTTGTT
>JAEYRU010000097.1 GCA_023435335.1 Pseudomonadota bacterium | reverse complement strand
CCGATGCCGAAGCGCATCCTGAGCACGCGCTCCTCGCGCGGGGTCAGCGAGGCGAGCACGCGCGTGGTCGTCTCGCGCAGGTTGGCCTGGATCGCCGCGTCGATCGGCAGGATAGCGCTCTTGTCCTCGATGAAGTCGCCGAGATGGCTGTCTTCCTCGTCGCCGACGGGCGTCTCGAGGCTGATCGGCTCCTTGGCGATCTTGAGCACCTTGCGCACCTTCTCGAGCGGCATGGCCAGCTTCTCGGCCAGTTCCTCGGGCGTCGGCTCGCGGCCGATCTCGTGCAGCATCTGGCGGCTGGTGCGAACGATCTTGTTGATCGTCTCGATCATATGCACGGGGATGCGGATCGTGCGCGCCTGGTCGGCGATCGAGCGGGTGATCGCCTGCCGGATCCACCACGTCGCGTAGGTCGAGAACTTGTAGCCGCGACGGTACTCGAACTTGTCCACCGCCTTCATCAGGCCGATGTTGCCTTCCTGAATGAGATCAAGGAACTGCAGGCCACGGTTCGTGTACTTCTTGGCGATGGAGATCACGAGGCGCAGGTTGGCCTCCACCATCTCCTTCTTGGCGATTGCCGCCTCGCGCTCGCCCTTCTTCACCTGGTTCACGATCTTGCGGAACTCGGAAACGGAAATGCCGGTCTCCTGCGCAAGAGTCTGGATCTCGCTGCGGATGTCGCGGATCGGGTCCTTCTCGCTGCGGGTGAATTCCTTCCAGCCCGGGCCGGCGAGGTTGGCGATCGACTTGAGCCAGTTCGGATCGAGCTCGGAGCCCTGATACATCTTCAGGAACTCGTCGCGGCGCACGCCGTAGCTTTCCGCCAGCCGCAGCAAGCGGCCTTCGTTCTGCACGAGGCGGCTGTTGATGTCGTAGAGCTGCTCGACCAGCGCCTCGATACGGGCATTGTTGAGCGACAGCGACTTGACCGCCGTGATTAGTTCTTCCTTCAGCTTCTTGTAGGAGCGCTCTTGGCTGGATGACAGCGCGCCGGTCGCGGCAAGCCGCGCTTCCACCTGCTGGTCCTGCAGCTTGCGCAGCTTCTTGTACGTGGAGGCGATGACGTCGAGCGTCTCCATCACCTGGGGACGCAGCTCAGCCTCCATCGCGGCGAGCGAGAGGCTCGCCTCGTCGTCCTCGTCGTCGTCGTCCTCGACGCGCGACTCGCCGCCGACATTGGTGATGTCGTCATCGTCGCGCGAGCCGCGGCGCGACCTGTCGTCGGCCGCCGGCTTCTCGTCCTGCTCGGTGCGTTCGACCACCGGCGCCTGCTTGGCCTCGGGGCCGGCATAGGTCGCCTCGAGATCGATGATCTCGCGCAGCAGGATCTTCGATTCGTTGAGTTCCTCGCGCCAGATGATGATTGCCTGGAAAGTGAGCGGGCTCTCGCACAGGCCCGCGATCATCGTCTCGCGGCCGGCCTCGATGCGCTTGGCGATCGCAATCTCGCCCTCGCGCGACAGAAGCTCGACCGAGCCCATCTCGCGCAGGTACATGCGCACGGGATCGTCGGTGCGGTCGGTCGGTTCTTTCTTGGCAGGGGTAGCGACCGCAGTGCCGGTCTGCTCGGCAAGCTCGGTCGCCTCTTCCTCGGCGTCCGCGCCCTCGGCTTCCTGCTCCTCGCCCGCCTCGTAGTCCTCTACGACATTGATGCCCATGTCGGAGAGCATCGCCATGGTGTCCTCGATCTGCTCCGAGGTCACCTCCTCCGAGGGAAGCACGGCGTTCAGCTCATCCATGGTCACGAAGCCGCGCTTCTTGGCGGCCTTGATCATCTTCTTGACTGCGTCGTCGGAAAGGTCGAGCAGCGGACCGTCGGTCGTGCCTTCGCGCTCGGTTTCGACCTCTTCCTTTTCCTTAGTCGCCATGCTTTGTCTTTCTCCAAGCGGCTTGCGCCGTTTTCGCGCTGTTGCGCGGCGGGCGGTAGCGGAGTTCGCCACTCCGTTCACCCAGCAGGTACCCTTGCCTCGTTAAATCGCGATTAACCTTGGCATATAGAGGGACGCGGAAATCCGTCCAGCGATGCCCAAGATAAGGACTGCGATCGATCGAGCGCGGCCAATCCCGCCGTTAACGTTTCGAATCGTCCTGATTCCGTCATTCCTTCGCAAGGTCAAGCGCCCGTGACACGATTCGCGCCAAAAAGCGAATCACTCCCGGGAAAAACCGGCTGATTCCGCTGCTTGCACCCACTTTGCCGTCAGCTACCGACAACCCGGCCCGACTGCACACCGAAGCCTTCGATCAGCGCCTCGGTGGCATGGACATCCCGCAGCTGCGCCTGGATCTCCACCAAGTGGCGATAATTTTCATCTGTCGGATCGTTGGCCAGCGCCATCTCGGCCGCCTTCAGCTCCTTATGTAGAAACCCGGCACTTCGGTGCAAGTGCAGCGCTTGCAGGAACGCGTCGCGGGCATCCTCGAAGGCGGCGTTCTCGAGCGCCGGCCACTGCCGCGCCCTGCGCACCAGCAGCACCGCCCTCTCCCACAGCTCGCCCAGCCCTTGCGCCTCCAGCGCCGCCAGCAGGCCGGCGCGGCCGGCCACGTGATCGTGCGCGAAGACATCCACGACCGCCGCATGCAACTGCCGCAGTTCCGGGTGGGTGAGATCGAGCCGCTCCGCCGCGTCGAAATCGTCGTCGAGCAGCCGCGGATGATTCACCAGCGTGACGACCAGCACCGCTTCCCGCAACGGCATGATGCCGCCAGACTGACGCACCAGCGCCGAGCGCGCCAGGGAATCGGAAACCGCGATCCTGCCCGCGGCGACCGCGCCGCCCTTGCCCCCGGCGTATCCCGGGCGTCCCTCCTGCCGGCGCTGCCCGCTGCCGGCGCCGCGTTGCATGCCGAAGAAGGCCTGCACGCGCTCGCGCATCTCCTGCGCGTAGTGGAAGCGCACGCTTTCGTCGCGGATGCGCCCGGTGAGCTCGCGCAGCCGCTTCTCCAGTTCCGCGCGCCGCTCCGGCGTATCGAAAATGCCGCCGGACGTCTCGCGCATCCATACAAGGTCGGCGAGCCCGCGCGCCTCCGCAAGCACCTTGGCGAATGCATCCGGCCCGCCCTCGCGCACCAGGTCGTCGGGGTCGCGCCCCTCCGGCAGCAGCGCAACGCGCAGGGTGCGG
>JAEYRU010000058.1 GCA_023435335.1 Pseudomonadota bacterium | reverse complement strand
CCAGGCAGGCGCCGTCCACCTGCGGCTGGCAGCGAATGCAGTAGGGATCCTGCACGCGTTCGTCGCCGTCGCGGTGGCTCTCGCGGATCTCCGAGCCGTCGAGCAGTCGCCAGAGCGCGGCGGCCGTATCGATCTGGCCGCGATGGCCGCGGAGGCGGTGGATCTCGGGATGGAAGGGGGCGGACGAGCCCATCGCCGCGTCGGTGGAGAGCGCGCCCGTGATGAGCGCCGCGTTCGCCGCCCGGTGCGCGCGGAACAGGCCCGCCAGCGCCAGCGCGGTCGACACCTGCGTGCCGTTGATCAGCGCCAGTCCCTCCTTGGCGGCGAGGCGGACGGGCAGGAGCCCGGCCTGCTCCAGTGCCGCTGCTCCGGGCATCCGTTTGCCGGCAAACCATGCCTCTCCCGCGCCGATCATCACGGCGGTCATATGCGCCAGCGGAGCGAGATCGCCCGATGCGCCGACTGAGCCCTTTTCGGGGATCACCGGCACGACGCCGCGCCCCAGCATGGCCTCCAGCAACGCTACCGTCTCCGGGCGCACGCCCGACGCGCCGCGCCCGAGCGAGACCAGCTTGAGCGCCATGATGAGCCGCACGATCTCCGGCGCGAGCGGCGCGCCGACGCCGCAGCAATGCGACAGGATGAGATTTCGCTGCAGGGTCTCCACGTCGTCCGGCCTAATGCGTACGCTGGCGAGTTTCCCGAAGCCGGTATTGATGCCGTAGACGGCCTCGTCTCCACCCGCAATCTCGCCGATGCGCGCGGCCGCCGCCGCGATCCCGGGCCGAAAGCCGTCGTCGAGCCGCGCCGCCGCGCCTGATCGGTAGATGCGCTCCAGATCGGACAGGGGAACGGAGCCCGGATGAAGGATGACGGTCATTCTTCAAAGATCCTGCGATGGAGCGGGTTGAAGCCGATGCGGTAGGAAAGCTCGGCCGGGTCCTCGACGTCCCACACCGCGAACTCGGCGCGCTTGCCAAGCTCGATCGTGCCAACGTCGCCGGAGAGGCCGAGCGCGGCGGCGGCCTCGCGCGTGACGCCGGCCAGCGCCTCCTCCGGCGTGAGCCCGAAGAGCGTGCAGCCCATGTTCATGGCCAGAAGCAGCGAGGACAGCGGTGACGAGCCGGGATTGCAGTCGGTGGCGAGCGCGATCCGCGCGTCGGCCTGCCGCAACAGCGCGATCGGCGGCGCCTGTTTCTCGCGCAGGAAATAGTAAGCGCCGGGCAGCAGCACCGCCGCCGTGCCGGCTTCGGCCATTGCCTGGGCGCCCTCTGCGTCGAGATACTCCAAATGCTCGGCCGAGAGTGCTTTTCGGCTGGCCGCCAGCTTCGCCCCGCCGAGATTGGAAAGCTGCTCCGCGTGCAGCTTCACCGGCAGGCCGAGTTCGCCTGCGCGGTCGAAGACGCGTGCGATCTGGGCCGTCGAAAACGCGATGCCCTCGCAGAAGCCGTCGACGGCGTCGACCAGGTTCTCGGCATGGGCGGCTTCCATGCCCGGCAGTACAACCTCGTCGAGATAGGCCTCGGCCCGGTCCCTGTATTCCGGCGGTACTGCGTGCGCCGCGAGGTAGCTGGTCATGACGCGGACGCGCCGCATTTCGCCGAGCCGCCGCGCCGCGCGCAGCATCTTGAGTTCGTCCTCGACGCTGAGCCCGTAGCCCGACTTGATCTCTATCGTGGCGACGCCTTCGGCGATGAGCGCGTCGAGTCGGGGCAGCGCGGCCTCGACCAGTTCGTCCTGGCTCGCCGCGCGCGTCGCCTTCATCGTAGAGACAATGCCGCCGCCGGCCCGGGCGATCTGCTCGTAGGAGGCGCCTTCCAGCCGCATGCGAAACTCGTTGGCGCGATTGCCCGCAAAGACGAGGTGCGTGTGGCAGTCGATGAGAGCCGGCGTCACCAGCCGCCCGCCCAGATCCTCACGCCGCGCGCGCCGCCACTCCTGCGGCAGCGCGTCGACCTGGCCGACGAACCTGACGCGGCCGGCTTCGACACCGATGGCCATGCCGGCCTCAACACCCGCGCCAGGCCGCATCGTCGCGAGCCGCATGTCGGTGAACAGCCTTTTCGCCATCGGCTCCGCATCGCCATTTGATAAATCGAGAATAATGCTATTATGTATAGACATAACGAGTCAATGGACGCCAAGCCGATGCAGACTGTCTTTGCCGACGCCGCGCTTCTCCCCACCGCCTGGGCATCCGATGTGCGCCTCGGGATCGGCCCCGACGGCCGCATCGCCGCGATCGAGCCGGGCGCGACGGCCGCGCCGGGCGACCTGCGCGTCAAGACGCTGCTGCCGGCGGTCGCCAATCTCCACAGCCACACCTTTCAGCGCGCCATGGCCGGACTTGCCGAGCAGCGCGGGCCTGGCGACCGCGACAGCTTCTGGACCTGGCGCGAGACCATGTACCGCTTCCTGGACATCCTCTCGCCTGAAGACGTAGAGGCCATCGCCGCCTTCGCCTTCATGGAGATGCTGGAGGCGGGTTTCGCGGCAGTGGCCGAATTCCACTACCTGCATCATCAGCCCGGCGGCGCGCCCTATGCCGACCTCGGCGAACTCTCCGCGCGCATTGCCGCTGCTGCCGCCCCCGCAGGGATCGGCCTCGCGCTGCTGCCGGTCCACTACGCCCAGGGCGGCGTCGACGGCCGTCCGCTGAAGGGCGGCCAGCTGCGTTTCGGCAACGATCTGGAGCGTTTCGACCGACTTCTGGACCGCGCGGGCGACGCACTCCAGTCCCTGCCCGCCGACGCCCGCCTCGGCGTCGCGCCACACTCGCTGCGGGCGGTCGGCCGCCGCGATCTCGCGGCGCTGGCGGAACTGATGCCCGACGCGCCGATCCACATGCATATCGCGGAGCAGGAAGCGGAGGTGGAGGAGACGCTTGCCGTGTTCGGCCAGCGCCCGATGTCGTTTCTGCTCGACAATGCCGACGTCGACCGGCGCTGGTGCCTGATCCATTGCACGCACATGACGCCCGCCGAGACCGAACGTCTTTCCGCAACCGGAGCCGTGGCCGGCCTCTGTCCGGTGACGGAGGCCAATCTCGGTGACGGCATCTTCGACGGCGCGCGTTACGTGGCGGGTGCTGGCAGGCTGGGCGTCGGCTCCGACTCCAACATCCGCATCTCCGTCAACGAGGAACTGCGGCAGCTCGAGTATTCGCAGCGCCTGCGCGACCGCGCCCGCATCGTGCTGGCGGAGCCCGGCCAATCCAGTGGCCGCAACCTCTACGATCTGGCGCTGGCGGGGGGCGCGCAGGCGCTGGGGCGCGACGGCGGGGGCATCGCCGAGGGCCTGTGGGCCGACCTCGTCGCGCTCGATCCGACAGCGCTGGATGACGCACCCGTCGGCGACGGGCAGCTCGACATGTGGATATTCACCGGCGGCCGCGAGGCCGTGTC
>JAEYRU010000052.1 GCA_023435335.1 Pseudomonadota bacterium | reverse complement strand
AGGACAAGAGCGCTATCCTGCCGATCGACGCGGCGATCCAGGCCAACCTGCGCGAGACGACCACGCGCGTGCTCGCCTCGCTGACCCCGCGCGAGGAGCGCGTGCTCAGGATGCGCTTCGGCATCGGCATGAACACCGACCACACGCTGGAGGAAGTCGGACAGCAGTTCTCGGTGACGCGCGAGCGCATCCGCCAGATCGAGGCGAAGGCGCTGCGCAAGCTCAAGCACCCGAGCCGAAGCCGCAAGCTCCGGAGCTTCTTGGACAGCTAAGCGACAAAAAAAGCCCGGCACTGCCGGGCTTTTTTTGAGGGCCTCCGAGTTTTCCTCGGTGCTGATGTAAGGAGATGGAAGAGATGACGGTCAAGCGGTTCGAGACCAACCAGCGCATGAGCCAGGTCGTGGTTCATGGCGGCGTTGCCTATCTTGCCGGGCAGGTGCCTGACGACGGCACCGCCGACATCGGCACCCAGACCGAGCAGGTGCTGGCCAAGATCGACCGCCTGCTGGCGCTAGCCGGCACGGACAAGTCCAAGCTGCTGTCGGCGACCATATGGCTGACCGACATGCGCTTTTTCGCCGACATGAACGCGAAGTGGGACGCATGGGTGCCGGCAGGCGCTGCGCCTGCGCGCGCGACCGTCAATGCGGCGCTGGCCGATCCCACCCTCAAGATCGAGATCGGCGTCATCGCCGCCGTCTGATTTCCTCCATGGCGCCGGCACCGGCCGGCGCGCCGTGAGCAGTGGGGCTCCGGGAGACCGGGGCCTTTCCTGTTTCCGCGCCTGTCTCCCTTCCTGTTTCCGGGCCGGTTGACAGCCGGCGGCGCGGGATGCACCACGGCGTCATGCCGCAGACGATACTGACGCTCTCGACCTCCGGGCCCGGACTCTACGAATTCACGGGCGAGGCCGCGGACTTCGTGCGGGCGTCAGGCATGGACAGCGGCCTGCTGACGGTGTTCGTCCGCCACACCTCCTGCTCGCTGCTGATACAGGAGAATGCAGATCCCGACGTGCGGCGCGATCTCGACGCATTCTTCCGCCGACTGGTGCCGCGCTCGGACGACCCGTCGATGCGTTGGGTCGTGCATACGACCGAGGGGCCGGACGACATGCCGGCGCATATCAAGGCGGCGCTGACGGAGGTCTCGCTGTCGATCCCGGTGACGAAGGGCCGGCTGGCGCTCGGCACCTGGCAGGGCATCTACCTGTTCGAACACCGCGACCTCCCGCACCGCCGCGAGGTGGTTTTGCACCTGTCCACCTGATCAGCCAAGTACGGCAGATGCCAGCTCCGCTCCCGGCCAGTCGCGGCGCCCGCCGGCTTCGGCGGCTTTCACCAGCGCGACAAGCTTTTCGTTGACGGGCGTATCCAACCCGAGCCGGTTCCCCAGCCGCACGATCTCGCCGTTGAGAAAGTCGATCTCGGTCGGGCGGCCGGCTGCGAAATCGTCGGCCATGGACGAGCGCGCGTGCTCGTCCACCTTCTGCAGCCGCAACCCGATTGTGTTGAAGACGAGATCCGGCGCGGCGAGGAACGCGGGCACCAGCGACGGGGGCAGCGGGCTGAGCTTCGCGGGCGCTATCCCTGCGGCGGAAAGGACCTGCAGCGCCTCGCGCATCGAGGCGGCAAGCACGCGGCGGTAGGCGCGCTGCGAAAGCTCGGCGCGCAGCGTATTCCCGGATAGCGCGTTGACCGCGTTGTTGAGGTTGAGCAGCAGCTTGCCCCAGGCGAGAGACAGCGCGTCGTCGACGAGCGTCAGCCGGCCGGGCTTTCCGTCAAGCCGCGCGGCCACGGGCTCAAGGACCGCGTCCCGCTGCGCCGCCAGGATGCCCGAGGTGCCGCGATGCCAGTGGCCGCCGCCCTGCCAGGCAACGTTGAAGCCCACGCTGCCGCGCAGGATCTTCCGGCCCGGCAGCACCGCCTGCAGGATGTCGATGTTGCTGATGCCGTTCTGCAGCGAAAGCACGGCAGAGCCGGGCGGCGCATGACGGCCGATCTCGCGCGCCGCTTCCGCCGTGCCGGTTCCCTTGACGGTCAGCAGGACGAGATCGGCCTGCGCCAGCGCTTCCGGCGTGACGGAGAAGCGGATGGCGGCGGGTTCCAGCCGGATGTCGAGCCCGGCATGGTCGGTGAGCCGCATTCCATGTCGAATAACCTCGCCAGCCACCGCCTCGCGGCCGACGAAGGTGACATCGAGCCCGGCAGCCTGCCACAGGCCGCCGACGAAACAGCCTATCGAGCCTGCGCCGAGGACGGCTATCTTCGGGATCATGCGCTTGCCTCCGCAGCCGCGACTATAGGCGGATCACGGGCGCTTTCCATATGCGAAGGCCGCACCTGCCGGGCACTTCGAGCGGTTTAACCAAGAAAACCGAAACCTTTTGCAGGCTATGTTTCGCGTTCCTATCTCGGATACGCGGCACAAGCACGGGCAGATGCGCAGGCACGTTGACATCATCGGCATCACCTTCGTCGACATGGCGTTCGACGAGGCGCTCGCGGAGCTTGCCCGCGCCGTCGATGAGCGTGCCCGCAGGACCGTGCATTTCGCCAACGCCGCGACGCTCAACCTGGCGGCGGACGACCCGCACTACCGCGCCATGCTGAACGACGCCGACTATGTCTACGGAGACGGGACGGGCGTGCGCTGGGCGGCCAGGCTGCGCGGGGTAAAGCTGCAGTCCAATCTCAACGGGACCGACCTGGTTCCGGCGCTGATCGAAGGGCGGCCGGGCATCCGGGTGTTCCTGCTCGGCGGCACCGACGAACTTATCGAGGCCGCATCACGCCGGTTCCGGGAGCATTTCCCGCAGGCCGATCTGGTCGGCGCGCATCACGGCTATTTCGACCATGGCGACAGCGGCGGGATCATCGCGCACATCAACGCCACGCGGCCGGACCTGCTTCTGGTGGGTTTCGGCAACCCGCTGCAGGAGCGCTGGATCGCAACGCATCGCCACTTGCTCGACGTGCCCCTTACGGCAGGCGTGGGTGGCCTCTTCTCCTACTGGGCGGGAACGCTTACGCGCGCGCCGGAAGTCTACCGCCGGCTGGGCATGGAATGGCTGCACATTCTGCAGAAGCAGCCGCACAAGGCGCGCCGCTACCTCATCGGCAATCCGCTCTTCCTGCTGCGGATGATGTCGTGGCTGCCGGCGGATTCGGGGAGGCGGGCGGCATGACGGGGGACCGCAGCATGAGCGAGCATTCGATCGGCATGAAACGCTGGCTGGCGAAGAAGGCGGCGCGGCTGGGCGTCGCCGCCGGCTCCGTGCCGCTCACGATCAGCAGCCGGCACGCCGACCGGCTGCGCGTGCTGACCTATCACCGTTTCGCCGACGAGGCGCGGTCGCCCTTCTCGGTCTCGCCGGACGCGCTGGACCGCCAGATGGAATGGCTCGCCTGGCAGGGCCTTGCCGTCGGGACCCCGCTGGCAGCCAATATCGCCGCTGGCAGGGCGCGCAACCGCCGCGCCGTGGTGGTTACCATGGACGACGGCGATCCGAGCGTGATCGACAACGCCGCGCCGGTGTTCGAGCGCCATGCGATCCCCTACGCCGTCTACGTCATTCCCGGCCGGATCGGGCAGAAGAACCACATGGGCAAGGCTCAGATCCGCGAACTGTCGGACCGCGGGGCCGAAATCGGCTCGCACACGATGACGCACCGCTCGGTCACGTCGCTGACGGCGGCGGAACTCGCCGACGAACTGGTCCGGTCGAAGAAGCAGATCGAGGACATCACCGGCCGCGCGGTGACAAGCTTCGCCTACCCGTTCGGGACGCTGCGCGACTTCGACCGCAGGGCAGGCGAGGCGCTGCGCAAGGCGGGATACGAGATCGCCTTCACCTCGCAGCACGGGCCGGTCACCAAGGGGCTCGACCCGATGTTCCTGCCGCGCATCAAGATCGAGGGCGGCGACCCGGACTGGCTGTTCCGCGCAGCCTGCGCCGGCGCGATGGACCAGTGGCGCTTCATCGATGCCGGGCTATCGGGGCTGCAGAAACCGGCCGGCGGCGATCTCGCCGGCGCGGCTGCTGCCCGGGGCGGAAAAGCCGCGCCTTCCAGCCCCGTATCGGAGGCCGAAATCGCGGAGATGTCGGCTCGATCGCGCGAAGGCGCTGCCTGTCCTTTGGCGCAGCAGCGGACTATATTCGCGCCCGGAAGCAGGCCAGGTCGGGCCGGGCGATCAAGGGGAGTAGGTCATGTCGTTCCTGAAAAGGCTGTTCGGCGGCGGGGGAAGCGGAGCGTCCGGCGGCGAGATTGCTGGCGAACTGATTGAATACAAAGGATTTTCGATCCGCGCCACGCCGTTCAAGGCTGACGGGCAGTATCAGTGCTGCGGCGTCATCTCCAAGGAAGTCGGCGGCGAGGTCAAGGA
>JAEYRU010000030.1 GCA_023435335.1 Pseudomonadota bacterium | reverse complement strand
CAGGCTCGCCACCAGCGACAGCGCATCCTCTTCCTCATAGCGGAACTTGTTGGGCTCCGGGCTTTCGGCGAAGAGCACGCCGAGCACCTTGCCCCCCTGCAGGACCGGCATTGCAATCTGGCTCTGCGGCGCCTTCAGACCCGGATAGGGAATGGCGGTTTCGCATTCCCAATCGAGCCCGGCGGCCCGTGCAGTGTCGCGGACAGCCGTGCCGTATGAGTACTCGGAAGCCATGCGGCCGATGCGGATCGGCACGCCCTGCGCGGCGGCAACGCCGATCACCCCTTCGCCCAGGCCGACTTCAGAGCCGATGCCGGATACGGGATAGCCGCGCGAGGCGACGGTGTAGAGACGGTCCATCGTGCGGTCCAGCATCATGACCATGGCATGCTCGATGCCGAAATGCTGCTGCAGGCCTGCAAGCACCGCATCGAAGAGTTCGCCCAGATCGTCGCAGCAGGCCAGCCGCTCGCAGACGCGGCGCGCCGCCGACAGCAGGTTCACGCCCGCCGGCGCCGGTATTGTCGTGCTGGGAACCGGCTCGATTTCCCGCACGCGGAAGATGTCCGATCCGAGCAGTCGGAAGACGCCCTGCATCCCGCTGTGCGACGCGATGCCGGCCAGCTTGGCGCGCATTGCCTCGAACAGCGGTCCGCTGGTTTGCGTCTCCAGGTATTCGAGGGCGAGCCGGTATTGCGCGTTGGTATCGGGGTCGACGACCGCCACGCAGGCACGTTTCGTCGCCAGCAGGTTGCGGCGTGTCTTGTTGAAGAACTGGTACGACAAGGCCACGTGCTCAGGGTCCACATACTGGACCTGCGAGATCAACGACACGTTGGGCGTGCCCTCTGCATCGGCCGTGGCGATCACCGACGGGACGATGCCTTCGAGACAGTTGCGGATCGCAGGAAGCCTCGGCAGGCTCATGGCTTCAGCTCCGCGCCCGCGCCCGGGCCGGGAGTCTGGACGAATGCGGCGTCCAGTGTGAGGTCCAGGGCCACGAGGATGTCCGGGTCGACCCGGCAATAGGCCTCCGCGAAGGAGGGGGGATAACCGACGTCGACCAGTTCCTGGCGAATGCCCTGGCTCTGTCGCACCGATTCCAGCCTGTCCTCTTCATCCAGAGTCGTGATCGCGCCGCGCGATCCCTTCACCTGGATGGAGCGGTGGGTGATGGGCTGGCTGAAGGTGATTGCGATGGGAGCCCCCTGCTCCACCATTGCCAGCAATCCCTCGTTGCCGGGTCGCGGCAGCAGCAGCCGCATGCGGCCGTCCGGCAGGACGCGGCATCCGCAGCCAAGCCCGGCGACAGGCGCGCCGGCCGGGAGGCACGCTGCGACGATGACGCTCACGCCGCTCTGGCAGAAGGCGGCGAGGTCGGGCGTCAGGACCTCCGACGTGCCGCCACCGCCCGCATAGGCCCGCCGGGCGGCGAGATCGATGTCGGGCGTATGGGGTTGGGATGCGCGTGGCATGGCTCGCTGGCTGTCGCGGAATCAGGTCGGAATGCTGGAATGAACCTTCGGAAGTGCCCCTGACGGTCCTTTTAGCATTCTTTTACGGTTTCTTGCAGGACCATTTAGCGAGCGGACGCAACCGGTCCGGACTATTTCACCGGCCATCGACGCCGGCCCTCCCGCAGAGCCGCGGCGAACGTTTCAAATCGAAAGACAAGGAACCAAGGACATGCAGAACGCCATTTCCAGGCGCGCGACGCCGTTCGCCCGCCTGATGCTTATCACCACCATTCTCGCGACGGCCATGCCGCTCAACGCGGACGCCGGGGCCGCTGACGTCACAGCCCAGATCGCCGCCATCAAGGCCGCGACGGCGCGTTTCGAGGACGTCAACGTAGCACTCGCCGAAGGCTACATCCGCGATCCGATGGATCACTGCGTCACCGCCGGGGCCGAGGGTCTGCCGGCCGAATGGGGCGCGATGGGAATCCACTACATCCACCCCCAGCAGCTCGGCATCACGGCCGCCGAACCGCGCGTGGACGGCAACGGCCTCCACACCGACTTCATGAAGCCGTCCATTCTGCTCTACGAGCCGCAGTCGGACGGCTCGCTCAAGTTGGTCGGCGTGGAGAACCTGGTGTTCGAGAAGGCCTGGAAGGCCGCCGGCAACAACGACGCGCCGGTCTTCGCCGGTCGCAAGTGGGACCGCATGGCGGACGACCCGAAGACGCCCGGCGACGAGGCGCATGGTTTCGAGCCGCATTTCGACCAGCACATCTGGTTCGTCGAGAACCCGACCGGCAACATGATGCCGTTCAACCCCGCGATCACCTGCGAGCACCACGAAAGCAAGCACGGCCACTGAGCCGGATTCCGCGAACCGAGGACAAGAACATGAATATGGAAATGCTGAGAAGGGCGGTTCGCGGGATCGTAACGACCCGTGAAGACGCCAACTATGAAGCCGTCCGCGCCGGACTCTTGTGGAACAGCCGCAAGCCGCGGCGGTTTCCGGAGATCGTCGTCAAGGCGGCGGACGCCGCAGACGTGCAGGCCGCGGTGAAGTTCGCCGCCGCCAACGGAAAGCGTGTTTCCGTGCGAGGTGGCGGCCATCACTTCTCGACCATCGCGCTGCAGGACTGCGTGGTGATCGACCTGTCGGCGATGAACGCGCTCAAGGTCGATCCCGGTACGCGTACCGCACGGGCGCAGCCCGCGGTGACCAACGGCAGGCTTGCGGCCGAGCTCGGAGAACATGGCCTGGCCTTCCCCACGGGACACTGCGCCAGCGTACCGCTGTCCGGCTACCTGCTCGGCGGCGGGATCGGCTGGAACGCCGGCGCCTGGGGCATCGCATGCCACAACGTGGAGAGCGTCGAGGTCGTGCTGGCCGACGGATCACTGGTGACGGCGAGCGAGACGGAGAACGCCGACATCTTCTGGGCCGCGCGCGGCGCGGGACCGGAGTTCTTCGGGGTCGTCACCGAGTACAGGCTGCGCCTGCACGACCTGCCGCGGGCGATCCGCACCAGCGTGTGGGTCTACCCGCTCGACGATTCCGAGGCCGTCGAAGACTGGATGAGCCGGACGATGCGCATCGTGCCACGCAATGTCGAGTTCACATCGGTGTTCTCGTCGGCGCCGCCGCCTCTCGCCGGGAAGGCGCGCAAGACGGTTTCGGCGGTGGCGACGGTTTTCGCCGATACGGAGGAGGAGGCGCAGGCCACGTTCGCGCTGATCGCCGCGGGCGCGCCGGAAGGGGCGCTGGAC
>JAEYRU010000013.1 GCA_023435335.1 Pseudomonadota bacterium | reverse complement strand
CCGGGCAGTTCTTCGAGATCGTCCGCGCGGCAGGTGGTGACATCGAGATCGAACGCACATTTGCAGACGGTCATATCTATGCCGACGACGAGTTGCAGGAACTCTTGGCGGCGGCGGAGGCGGCAGGCCTCGGCTTGGTCACGACGGCCCGCGATGCAGCACGGATGGCCCACGGCAGCGCGGCGGCCTCCGAATTCCGCCGGCGCCTGACCGTCATCGACACGCAGGTTGCGTTCGAACTCGCGCACATTCCGGAAACAATCGTCCGCGAAACGTTCGAGGAATGGCGCCGCCGAAAGCGGGCATGAAGCGGCACCTGCCGCCGGCCGATGTCCAATGTGCGCGCGATCGGATATGATATCGACGGTCAGCTCGCCTGGGAGGGACCGATGAGCGATGTTGCAGCCGAAACGCGGACTCCCGCGCACCTTTGGGTCGTGGGCGCCATCTCCCTGATCTGGAACGGGTTCGGCGCCTTCGACTACCTGATGACCAGGACCGGCGCCGAGTGGTACGTGTCGAACATGTCGGCGGAAGAGCTCGCCTATTTCGAGGCCTATCCGCTGTGGATGGACATCGCCTGGCCGTTGGGCGTCTGGGGCGCCCTGTTCGGTTCCATCGGCTTGCTCCTGCGCAAGGGCTGGGCAGTGTCGATGTTCGCCGGCTCGCTGTTCGGCCTGCTTCTCGCCACGATCTACAATTTCGTTCTCATCGACGGATTCACCGCAATGGCCGGCGGCGCCATCGTGGTCATGAACATCGCGATCTGGGCAGTGGCGTTCCTGCTGTTGACCTATGCGGTGCGGATGAAGAAGAGGGGCGTGCTGAACTGAAGCCTATCGCCGCCGCAGTTCGGGGTGCATGTCGAGTTCACGACCGAGCGAGATCTCGGCGTTGACGTACGGCTCTTGCCGTTCGACGCTCCAGTAACGAAGTTCGTCGAGCGGAATGGCCTCGCCGGTCACCGCGCAGCGCACGAAGGCGCCCGGCGTGATGACCTGGAAATCTCCGTCCAGGTAGCGGAGGCGGGCTTCGCGCGCGCCTGGTCCCTCGAAGCGGTTCATCGCGGCTTTCGTTTTCCGAGTTCCGTCTTCTTCCGCCACAAACGGGCGGCAAGGTCAAGCGCGACCGTCCGGCGCCCGGGTTCAGCGCCGGCCGAACAGGCGTTCGATATCGGAAAGCTTGAGTTCCACATAGGTCGGCCGGCCGTGGTTGCAGGTGCCCGAGCCGGGAGTCGCTTCCATCTGGCGCAGCAGCGCGTTCATCTCTTCCGGCTTGAGCCGGCGCCCCGATCGCACCGAACCGTGGCAGGCCATGGTGGCCGCGATCGCATGCAGCCGTCCCTTCAGCGTATCGGCCGTGTCGTGCTCCGCGATCTCGTCGGCCAGGTCGCGCACCAGGCGCTGCACGTCGGTCTCGCCCAGCATGGCCGGCGTCTCCCGGACGCAGACCGCTCCCGGACCGAAACGTTCGATGCCCAGGCCCAGACGTCGCAGCAGCTCGGAATGGCCGGCCAGACGGTCGGCGTCCTCCTCCGGCAGGTCGACGATCTCGGGCAGCAGCAGCATCTGCGCCGGCACGTCGCGCTGCTCCAGCCCGTTCTTGAGCGCTTCATAGACCAGCCGTTCGTGCGCCGCATGCTGGTCGACGATGACCAGCGAATCCCGCGTTTGCGCGACGATGTAATTCTCGTGGATCTGCGCCCGCGCCGCGCCGAGCGGATGGCGGTCGAGACCGGCGGTGGATTCCACGGTTTCGGCGCGGATGTCGCTGCTGGCGAGAGGCCCCGCATCGAAGACCGCCTGCGCGGCCTCGGCAAAGCCGCCGAGCGGTCTTTGGAACGACGTCGCGAGGGACCAGCCTCCGCCGCTCACGCTCGCTCGTTGGCCACCGTTCCAACCGTCCCCGTCCTGAACACCCCCCGGGCGGAACGCAGCCATCATCGCGGCCGCGGAGGTGGTCGCCGGGCGAACGCCAGCCTGCGCGAGCGCCTGGCGAACGGCCCCGACGATCAGACCGCGGACGAGTCCCGGATCGCGGAAGCGCACATCGGCCTTGGCCGGGTGCACGTTGACGTCGACCAGTTCCGGATCGAGCGCGAGGAAGAGCGCCGCCACGGCATGCCGGTCGCGCGGCAGCACGTCGGCAAACGCGCCGCGCAACGCGCCTCCGATCAGCTTGTCGCGTACCGGCCGGCCATTGACGTAGGCGTATTGCTGCTGCGCCGTCGCGCGGGTGAAGGAGGGAATGGAGATGCGCCCCGTCAGCCTAACGCCCTCGCGCTCGGCGTCGATCGGAATCGAGTTCTCGGCGAACTCCGCGCCCATCACCTGGGCGAGACGCTCCAGCGCCGGATCGACCGCGGAGGCGGCGGGCAGCTCCAGCGTCGAGCGGTCGGAGCCCGACAGCACGAAGCGTACGCCGGGAAAGGCGATGGCGATGCGCTTGACCACGTCTGTGATCGCCGCCGCTTCCGCCCGCTCGCCCTTCATGAACTTCAGCCGCGCCGGCGTTGCGAAGAAGAGGTCGCGGACCTCGACCACGGTACCGCGATTGGCCGCGACCGGCTTCACCGGGCGAATCTCGCCTCCGTCGATCCCGATCTCCGCTCCGCTGGCTGCCTCCGCCGTGCGGCTGCGGATGGTGAGACGGCCGACCGAACCGATCGAAGGCAGCGCCTCGCCGCGGAAGCCGAGCGAGCGGATATCGTGGATGTCGTCCGCCAGCTTTGACGTGCAGTGCCGCCCGACCGCCAGAGGCAACTCCCCGGCCGGTATCCCGGAGCCGTCGTCGATGACGCGCACAAGCGCCAACCCGCCGCCCGCCGTCGCGATCTCGACGCGCGAAGCGTCCGCATCGAGCGCGTTCTCGACGAGTTCCTTGACCACGCTTGCCGGCCGCTCGACCACTTCGCCTGCGGCGATCTGGTTGATCATTGTGTCGGGAAGCTGGCGAATGGGCATTCGATCATTCTAGGTGGATTCGTTTGCGGCGCGAAGCGGCAACGGATGTCTCGTCCCGCGTAGTGCCCGCAAGGATCCCCCGGCGTCGGACGGACCGCCTGGAAATTTCCGGGTATGAAATCGGCTGCGAAGGCAGTCGCCGCAGGATGGATTGTGTGCGGATTTGCGGTAGATACGCTTGGCACCCCATCCTCCCGCCGACGGAAGGGCCGAATGAAGCAGGATTTCCTTACCCATATCTCGGACGAGATCGAGACGCTGAAACAGGGCGGCCTCTACAAGTCGGAGCGCGTGATCAGTTCCACACAGTCGGCGCAGATAGAAGTGGGCGGCCGCAAGGTGCTCAATTTCTGCGCCAACAACTATCTCGGGCTTGCCGACAGCGAGGAACTGCGCGATGCGGCAAAAACCACGCTGGACCGCTACGGCTACGGCATGGCCTCGGTGCGCTTCATCTGCGGCACGCAGGAGGAACACAAGGAACTGGAGGCGCGGATATCCGGCTTCCTCGGGATGGAGGACACGATCCTCTATTCGTCCTGCTTCGACGCCAATGGCGGCCTGTTCGAGACGCTGCTCGGCGAGGAGGACGCGGTCATTTCCGACGCGCTCAACCACGCCTCCATCATCGACGGCATCAGGCTCTCCAAGGCGCGGCGCTACCGTTACGCCAACAACGACCTGCAGGAACTCGAGGAGCGGCTGAAGGAAGCCTCCGACGCGCGCTTCCGCCTGATCGCCACCGACGGCGTCTTCTCCATGGACGGCGTGATCGCGGACCTGAAGGGCATCTGCGACCTTGCAGACAGGTTTGACGCGATGGTGATGGTGGACGACAGCCACGCGGTCGGCTTCGTCGGCGAGCACGGCCGCGGCACGCCCGAGCACTGCGGCGTGGAAGGCCGGATCGACATGATCACCGGCACGCTAGGCAAGGCGCTCGGAGGCGCTTCGGGCGGCTACACGAGCGGCAAGCGCCAGGTGGTCGAATGGCTGCGGCAGCGCTCGCGGCCCTACCTGTTCTCCAACACGCTGATGCCGGCGATCGCCGGCGCCTCTCTGAAAGTGCTCGACATGATCGAGCAGGGTGGCGACCTGCGCCGCCGGCTCTACGGCAATGCCGCGCGATTCCGCTCCGGCATGGAAAAGCTCGGCTTCACGCTTGCCGGCGCGGGCCATCCGATCATCCCGGTCATGATCGGCGACGCCCCGGTGGCGGGCAGGATGGCCGACATGCTGCTCGAGCGGGGCATCTACGTGATCGGGTTCTCGTTCCCGGTCGTGCCGAAGGGGCAGGCCCGCATCCGCACGCAGATGTCGGCCGCGCATTCGACGGAGGATATCGATCGGGCCATCGCTGCCTTCGGCGAGGTGGGCAAGGAATTGGGAGTCGTTGCCTGATGTCCAACATGATGCGTGCGCTGGTCAAGGCGAAGGCGGAGCCGGGCATATGGATGGAACGGGTGCCGGTTCCCGAGATCGGCCCCAACGACGTGCTGATCAAGGTACGCAAGAGCGCGATCTGCGGTACCGACGTGCACATCTGGAACTGGGACGAGTGGGCGCAGAAGACGGTGCCGGTGCCGATGGTGACCGGGCATGAATTCGTGGGCACAGTGGCCGAGGTCGGCAAGGAAGTGACGGAATACCGCGTAGGCCAGCGTGTCTCCGGCGAAGGGCACATCGTCTGCGGCCATTGTCGCAACTGCCGCGCCGGACGCGGGCATCTCTGTCGCAACACGCGCGGCGTCGGCGTCCAACGACCCGGCTCCTTCGCCGAATATGTCGCGCTGCCGCA
>JAEYRU010000237.1 GCA_023435335.1 Pseudomonadota bacterium | reverse complement strand
GCCGGAAAGGCGTGTCGTAGATCACCGCGCCATAGACGTGGTGGATCGAGGTCATGAGCAGCACCAGCAACGCCCCTGCGCCGGCGCGCAGATGCAGGTTGGGGGCTGCGAGGGACATGGGAAGGTTCGTCATATCGGTCTCTCCTCTTGCGGGGTGGATGACCATCAGCTACCAACTTATCGAACACCATGTTCGGAAATTGCCGAACGGGAGCGAAGAGAAAGTCCCGAAGCGAACGTCCATCGCCGATCGGTTCGGAAAAAATGGAGGCCCGCATGGCGATCGACCGGCGTGTCCTGCGCACGCGCACTGCTCTCTTCGACGCGCTCGTGCGGCTCATCCGCCGCAAGGATTATGACCTCGTGACCGTAGAGGACATCCTCGCCGAGGCGGATGTCGGCCGCGCCACCTTCTATGCCCACTTCACATCCAAGGACGACCTCCTGCGGCGCAGTCTCGACCGGTTGCGGCAGTTGCTGCTCGCCGCGCAGGACCCGGCGCTGACCACCCCCTTTGCACTGGATTCATCCTGGAGCCCGAGCCGCACGCTGTTCGAGCACATGGCCGAATTCGCCGACGTGCAGGCGGCGCTCGCCGGCGGTCGCGGCGCCACGATCCTGCGCAGCGCCATTCAGGAGGTGCTGGCCGGCGTGCTGCGCGAGACCACGCCGCCCGGCCCAGTAGGCGGGTTGCCACGCGAACTTGCCATCCTGCACGTGGTCGCCACCGCCGACACGGTGTTCCGCTGGTGGCTGGAGCACCGCCGCGATCTCGCCTCCGAGGACGCCGACAAGCTGTTCCGGCGGCTGGCCTTTAACGGTCTGCCGGAAGAGAGCTTTGCCGCGTTCGTCACCGCCGCCGCGCCGGCCGGTTGAGCCAGCCGCCAACCCACTTGCCAGAATCCCTGTTCTGCGGCTACTTCACCACGCATTCCCGCGCGCCACCGGAGTGCTCACATGTCCCTTCCCGATAAGGCCTTCCCCGTCTCCTGGGATCAGTTCCACCGGGACGCCCGCGCCCTTGCCTGGCGCCTGGCCGGGGTCAACGGCAGCTGGAAGTCGATCGTTTGCATCACGCGCGGCGGTCTGGTCCCCGCGGCCATCATCTCGCGCGAGCTCGGCATCCGCGTCATCGAGACGGTCTGCGTCGCCTCCTATCACGACTACACCGAACAGGGAGACCTGACGGTGCTGAAGGAGATTGCCCCGTCGCTCATGGAGAACGACGGAGCAGGCGTGCTGATCGTCGACGACCTGACCGACACCGGCAAGACCGCCGCAATCGTGCGCGCGATGATGCCGAAGGCGCATTTCGCCACCGTCTACGCCAAGCCAAAGGGCCGTCCGCTGGTCGATACCTTCATCACCGAGGTTTCGCAGGATACCTGGATCTATTTCCCATGGGACATGGGCTTCACCTACCAGAAACCCATCGCCGAGGACCACCGCGGCTAGGCGGCAGTCGCCTTCAGACCCGCCTTCAACCTGCTGAAAACAAACAGCACTCTTATTCACTGCGGTTCAGCGGCGAGCCAACCCGGCCGCGTCTTGACTAATTCATATCCAGACAGTTATACATTCGATCCATAGCCACCGGGTTATTGATCGCTTCATGCCGACCGCACAGGATCTCCTCTTCAGGACGCTCGCCGACCCCACGCGGCGCGCCATCTTCGAGCGGCTCTGCCGGGAGGGCGAACAGACGGTCGCGGCGCTCACCTCCGGCGCCGGCGTCTCGCAGCCGGCCGTCTCCAAGCACCTCGGCGTCCTCAAACTGGCCGGCCTCGTCCGCGATCGGCCTGAAGGCCGCCAGACGCATTACCGGGCGGAGATCGGCGCTCTCGCGCCGCTGCTCGACTGGACGAACGAGATGGCCGGGTTCTGGGAGCATCGTTTCAACGATCTCGAGAACCTGCTCGAAAGGATGGACCAGTGACCGGGCCTTCGTCCGGCACCACGTCCATCGTCGTAGAGCGGGAACTGCCGTTTCCGCCCGAGAAGGTCTGGCGCGCGCTGACGCAACCGCATCTCGTCGAGGAGTGGCTGATGAAGGACAGTTTCAAGCCGATCGACGGCTTCCGGCCCGTCGTGAGCCACCGCTTCAGCCTCGGGACAGACTGGGGCCCGGTCCGATGCAGGGTCGAGGCGGTCGAGCCGCTCAGGACCATCTCCTACACCTGGAATACCAAGGATCTGGAGAGTGTCGTCACTTGGACCCTCACGCCCACCAGCACGGGAACCCGGCTGCGCATGGAGCAGACCGGCTTCCAGTCCGAGCAGCACCCCTACTATCGCGGCGCCAAGGCCCGCTGGCCGCAATTGCTCGACGCGCTGGAGCAGGTCCTGCCACGGCTGGACTGAGGTCCTCAAGGCACACCGCCGCCTTCCTCCACGAACATAGGAGTTTCAGATGAACTGGAACGCATTGATCCGGCAAATCCACCGCTGGACTTCGATCGTCTTCACGGTCGCCGTCATCGCCAACTTCGCCGTCATGGCCTGGGGCGAACCGCCCGCCTGGGTGGTCTATTCGCCGCTGCCGCCGCTCTTCCTGCAACTCTTCACCGGCCTCTACCTGTTCGCCCTGCCCTACCTGGCAGGCTCGCGCCGGCCCCAAGGAGCGGCGCGATGAGCGGCGAGGCGCCCCGCAAGCCGGCCAGCAAGGCCGCTGGGGGAGCCGCCAACGGGCCGCGCCTCCTTTCGGGCGGCAATCCGCAAATCGCCAAGGGCTACGGGAACAAGCCGGTGCAGGCCTATGTCGCGGCCATGCCGGGCTGGAAGAGCAAACTCGGCCGCCGCCTGGACGCCATCATCGAGGACGCCGTCCCGAGCGTCCGCAAGGCGGTGAAATGGAACTCACCCTTCTATGGCGTCGAGGACGACCTCTGGTTCCTCAGCTTTCATTGCTTCACGAAATACGTGAAGGTGACCTTCTTCCGCGGCACGTCGCTCGATCCGGTTCCGCCCGGCAAGTCCAGGCACCCGGAAGTGCGCTATCTCGACATCTACGAGGGCGAGTTCGACGAGGTCCAGTTCGCCGACTGGGTGACGCAGGCGGCGGCCCTGCCCGGCGAAAAACTTTGAAATGAGGGAGCCACAGATGATGATCGCGACAAGCGGCGGAAATGGTGCCGCCTCCCCCTCCCAACTCATCGATGACAAGATCGCGTCGCTGGGCGACTGGCGCGGCGAGATGCTGGCGCGCCTGCGGGGCCTGATCCGGCAGGCCGACCCCGAAATCGCCGAAGAGGTGAAGTGGCGCAAGCCGACGAACCCGACGGGCGTGCCCACCTGGGAGCACGGCGGCATCGTCTGCACGGGCGAAACCTACAAGGACAAGGTGAAGCTGACCTTTGCCCGGGGCGCCGCGCTGGAGGACCCGTCGCGTCTGTTCAATTCCAGCCTTGATGGGGGAACGCGCCGGGCCATCGACATCTTCCGCGGCGACACGATCGACGCGGACGCGTTCACGACGCTCGTTCGCGCTGCCGTGGAGCTGAACCTGGCGACACGCGCCGCGGGAGCGAAGGCGAGAAGGGCCTGAAGGTCCGGGTCAGCCGCACCACGATTGCTTGCGGCCGGTCCAGCGATGCGCAAGCCCCTCGGCGACCAGGATGTCGCCGACCGAGCGCCCGTCGCGATGTACCGTCCGCAGCAGCCTGCCGTAGCGGTCGCGTTCCCGCCCCGACTTGCGCAGCTCGACCGGCCCCCCGTTCATCAGCTGGTGCAGCCGCCGCTTTGCCCGCTCGCCGAGTTCGAGTTCGCGGCGGCAGCCGGGAGAAGAAATCTCCGGCGTATCCACATCTGCGATGCGCACTTTCTCGCCCGAGAACCAGAATGTGTCGCCGTCCACGATGCAATCGACGCGCGCGCCCGACGAGCAGATCGGAAAGGGCCGGCTGGTGACGGCAGGCGCCGCCGGCGGTTGCCAAAGGCTCACGATCTGCGGAGCTGGAACTTCCCCCCGCGCGAAGCCGAAGGCCAGAACGGCGGCCAGGGCCAGAAATCCGTAGGTCCGGCCGAGGCGCTTCGCCAATTGGCGCCAGCCGCGCCGGGCGCCCGGTTTCCTGGACCTCCGCCCTTCGTAGGTGTCCGTTCGCGCCACTCTGCCGCGCTCCGTGAGTCGGGGGCGCACCTTCGGCCGTGACTGGCTACGGCGAGGTTAAGGCCGTCACCACGAATTGACGGAAATTCCGGCATCGCCGCCGGTCCCCCCGCTCACCCCTGGTATGGACAAGATTAGGCGTCAAAGGCTCGGCGTCCTGCGGTCGCCGGGGCCGGGTCGTGGCGGAAATGCTCCGGTTTCCTCTCTCTTTCGACTTGATTTACAACGCGTTAATTCTAATTTTGATAAGCTGGCAAACGACTCGGACGGTGATGTCGCACTGAAATGGTGATCTCCCACTCCACAAGGAAACGTGTCCTGGATCGCATCCGCGTCCTGTTCGGCGGCATGCCGTGCCGCGTGCAGGCGGCTGCCTTGCCCTGGCGCCTGACCGAGCGCGGCGTGGAGATCATGCTGGTGACGAGCCGCGATACCGGCCGCTGGGTGGTGCCCAAGGGGTGGCCGGAAGGCGAGGAAGATCTGTGGAGGGCAGCCGAACGCGAGGCCGCCGAGGAGGCCGGTATCTCGGGTTCGATTGCCGCCTCCGCGCTTGGCCGATACTATTACGGCAAGGCGCTGCCGTCCGGCATGGAGCGGCGTTGCGAAGTCCATGTGTATCCGCTCGAGGTCGATCGCGTGGCCGACAAATGGCCCGAGCGCAAGACGCGTCTGCGCCGCTGGTTCGCGCCCGCGGAGGCCGCAACGCGCGTCCGTGAGCCTGACCTGGGCGAACTGATTGCCGCTTTCGCCGTTAATCCACGACAAATAGCGGCCTGACGGCGCGTATTCACCGCCATTGCTTGCCTGCCGCTGCGTCCCCGCCTAGAGCCTGACGGGGCGCGGTTCGGGCAGATGCTGGGCCGCGACACTCATGGCCCAAAGCCCGAGGATCCGATCTACAATGGCAGATATCGCCGAGCAGGCGCGCAAGGACACGCTCGACAAGGATCTGGACAAGTTCGCCAGCGTGGAGGAGGCGACCAGCCATGTCGCGCGCGGGCTGGCCGCACCTGGCTTCGGGCTTTTGTTTCTTGCGCTGACCGCCCTCCTGACGGCGATCTTCGTCTCCGGCGAGCCCGGCGCCGTCGCTATCGTCGTGGCGGCTGCCATCGGCGCCTATATGGCGCTCAACATCGGCGCCAACGATGTCGCCAACAATGTGGGTCCCGCTGTCGGCGCCAAGGCGCTGACCATGTTCGGCGCACTCGTGATCGCCGCCATCTTCGAGGCGGCGGGCGCCTTGATCGCGGGCGGCGACGTGGTGAACACGATCTCCCGCGGCATTGTCTCGCCCGAAGGCATGTCCGACCCCGCCGTCTTCATTCGCCTGATGGTGGCCGCGCTCATCTCGTCGGCCCTGTGGATCAATCTCGCGACCTGGATCGGAGCGCCGGTCTCCACCACCCATTCCGTGGTCGGCGGGGTTCTCGGCGCGGGCGTGGCCGCGGCCGGCTTCGCCGCCGTCAACTGGCCGGTCGTGGGTGCGATCGCGGCAAGCTGGGTGGTTTCGCCGGTCATGGGCGGGGTCGTTGCGGCCCTCTTCCTCGCCTTCATCAAGGAAGCCATCATCTACCAGGACGACAAGATCGCAGCCGCGCGCCGCTGGGTGCCGGTGCTGATCGCCCTGATGGCCGGCGCCTTCACCGTCTATCTGGCGATGAAGGGCCTTTCACGCCTGGTCAAGCTCGACAACTCGACGATCCTGCTCCTCGGCGCCGCGGCCTTTCTGGTCGTATGGGTAGTCTCCCGCGCGCATGTCGTGCGCCAGTCGCATGGCATGGAGAACCGCAACCAGTCCCTGCGCAAGCTGTTCAACCTGCCTCTCATCATCTCGGCCGCGCTGCTCTCGTTCGCGCACGGGGCCAACGACGTCGCCAATGCCGTCGGCCCCGTCGCCGCGATCGTCAGCACGGCGCGCAGCGGCAGCGTGGCGGCTTCGGTCGGCGTACCGCTGTGGGTGATGCTCATCGGCGCCATCGGCATCGCGCTCGGCCTCCTGCTCTTCGGTCCACGCCTCATCCGCATGGTCGGCCAGCAGATCACGCGCCTGAACCCGATGCGCGCCTTCTGCGTGGCGCTGTCGGCGGCGCTGACAGTTATCATAGCGTCGTGGATGGGCCTGCCGGTCAGTTCCACCCATATCGCGGTTGGCGCGGTATTCGGCGTCGGCTTCTTCCGCGAGTGGTACACCGCGAAATCGAAGCGCCGGCGGGCCTACATGGAACGCAAGATCGCGCGCCAGCGTGCCGAGCGCGAGGCCTCCGGCGGCGCAGCGCTGCAGGTGATGCTGGACGAATCGGAACTTGACGGCGATTCCGAGCCGCTCTCGCGGGAAGAGGCCATCCGCCGCCGCCTGGTGCGGCGTATCCACGTGACTACAATCGTCGCCGCTTGGGTCACCACCGTACCCGCCTCGGCGCTGCTGGCCGCCGGAATCTTTTTCGTGCTGACGGCGATTGCCTGACCGTAGCTCATCCCGGGGCGCGCCTCATCCCGGGCATAATGCGGGCGCAGAAGTGGCGTTTTCGGCCACTCGTACTCCCCGCAATCCACATTCCTGATGCACAAGATGTTGGGGGTCACAAAACTTCCAAAAACGACTCCTTGACGCTTCCCTGCGAGTCGCCTTTTATGACCCATGCGCCCCGTTGAGAGGCGCGGCCGGAAGGTTCCTAGTCCGGCCTTGTTCCCCGGATCACCCATGCGCCCTGGCGGACCTGCCTGCCTTTCCGCAGGCAAGCGCGTGGCTTGTTGCGACCTTGTGGCGGCCGATCCGGGTGGCTTTGGGGGACTGGCGTAAAGAGGTTGTTAACACTATATTTAGTGTTTGCGCTCACTCTGATCGCTAGATACGGTTGGGTACCTCTTCGGAGGAATCACCACGGGATGAGCGCCGACAGGCGTGATGCTGTGCTTCGGCATGTCGCCGGAGGGATAATCCGCGCCGTCTTGGCGGAGCGGTCGGGGCGACGGGGTGTCGCCTCCAGAGAAGGTGCCGCGCCGGGCTTCCGGGGCGGCTTGATGCGGGCCGGCGCTGACGGGATTTCTGCGGGGACTCACCTGTGGAAAAGCGCTATATTTAGGGACTGAGGGACGACACGAGATGCACATAGATCGCCGATTCACCAGGGAAGGCCAGTCGCCATACGCGGAGATCGAATTCCGCAAGGCGGTGAGCGAGATCAGGAACCCGGACGGCTCCATTGTCTTCCGGCTGGCCGACATCGACGTGCCGGCGCAGTTCTCCCAGGTGGCGAGCGACATCCTTGCGCAGAAGTACTTCCGCAAGGCTGGCGTGCCCGCGCGCCTGAAGAAGGTCGAGGAGAACGACGTTCCCTCCTTCCTTTGGCGCTCGGTCGCCGACGAGGAGGCGCTCGCGTCCCTCCCCGAGGATGAGCGCTACGGCTCCGAGACGGATGCACGCCAGGTCTTTACCCGGCTCGCCGGCACCTGGACCTACTGGGGCTGGAAGGGCGGCTATTTCGATTCGGAAGAGCACGCCCGCGCCTTCATGGACGAGCTCTGCTACATGCTCGCCACCCAGCGCGTGGCGCCCAACTCGCCGCAGTGGTTCAACACCGGCCTGCACTGGGCTTACGGCATCGACGGTCCCGGCCAGGGCCACTATTACGTCGACCCCTTCACACAGAAGCTCGTCAAGTCCAAGTCGGCCTACGAGCACCCGCAGCCGCATGCCTGTTTCATCCAGTCCGTCGGCGACGACCTCGTCAACGAGGGCGGCATCATGGATTTGTGGGTGCGCGAGGCGCGTCTGTTCAAATACGGCTCGGGCACCGGCTCCAACTTCTCCTACCTGCGCGGCGAGGGCGAAAAGCTCTCCGGCGGCGGCCGCTCGTCGGGCCTGATGAGCTTCCTCAAGATCGGCGACCGCGCCGCCGGCGCCATCAAGTCGGGCGGCACCACGCGCCGCGCCGCCAAGATGGTGGTGGTCGACGTCGACCATCCCGACATCGAGGAATACATCGACTGGAAGGTGAAGGAGGAGCAGAAGGTCGCCTCCCTCGTCACCGGCTCGCGCATCGTGCAGAAGCACCTCAACGCGATCATGAAGGCCTGCATCAATTGCGAAGGCCATGAGGACGACTGCTTCGACCCGTCGATCAACACCGCGCTCAAGCGCGAGATCAAGGCGGCGAAAAAGGCTTACGTTCCAGAGAATTACGTCCGGCGCGTCATCCAGTTCGCGCGCCAGGGCTACACCTCGATCGACTTCAAGACCTACGACACGGACTGGGATTCGGAGGCCTACCTCACCGTCTCCGGGCAGAACTCCAACAACTCCGTCTCGGTGAAGGACGACTTCCTGCGCGCGGTCGAGGAGGACGGCGACTGGAACCTGACCGCCCGCAAGGACGGCCGCGTGATGAAGACGCTCAAGGCGCGCGACCTGTGGGAGAAGATCGGCCACGCCGCCTGGGCCTCGGCCGATCCGGGCCTGCACTTCAACACCACCATGAACGACTGGCACACCTGCGTGTCGGCCGGCGCCATCCGGGCCTCCAACCCGTGCTCGGAATACATGTTCCTCGACGACACGGCCTGCAACCTGGCCTCGATCAACCTGCTGACCTACCGCAACCAGGATGGCTCGTTCGACATCGCGCGCTACGAGCACACCGTGCGCCTGTGGACCATGGTGCTCGAGATCTCCGTCATGATGGCGCAGTTCCCGTCTAAGGAGATCGCACGCCTCTCCTACGAGTACCGCACGCTCGGCCTCGGCTACGCCAATATCGGCGGCCTGCTGATGACCAGCGGCATCCCCTACGATTCGAAGGAAGGCCGCGCCATCTGCGGCGCCCTCACCGCCATCATGACCGGCGTCGCCTACGCCACCTCGGCCGAGATGGC
>JAEYRU010000235.1 GCA_023435335.1 Pseudomonadota bacterium | reverse complement strand
CCCAAAGGCCGATCATCGGCAGGTTCAGCACCAGCAGCATCAGATTGGCGACGAGAAGGCTGGCGATCAGCCCCAGACGAGCTGCGCATTGGTGATGAATAGCAACGGCCCCGGCTGCAGCCCGAATTGCTGGAAGCCGGCGAGCATGATTGCCGCCGTCGCCGTGGTCGGCAGCCCGAGGGTGAGAAGCGGCACCAGGGTGCCGGCGGCCGAGGCGTTGTTGGCGGCCTCCGGCCCGGCGACGCCTTCGATCGCTCCCGTGCCGAATTCCTCCGGCCGCTTCGAAAAATTCCTTTCCGCCGAGTAGGACAGAAAGCTGGCAATGTCGGCGCCGCCGGCCGGCATGGCGCCGATCGGAAAACCGATCGCCGTGCCCCGCAGCCACGGCCTCCAGGAGCGGCGCCAGTCCTCCAGCGTCATCATGACGGAGCCTTTCACCGCCTCGACCTTTTCTGCGGCGCGCGACGGCGAGCAGACCACCGTCAGCGTCTCGCCGATGGCAAAGAGGGCGACCGCGAGCGTCGTGACCTCGATGCCGTCGAGCAGGTCGGGAATGCCGAAGGCGAGGCGCGCCTGGCCGGTCTGCAGGTCGATGCCGACAAGACCCAGGGCAAGGCCGACGAAGAGAGCGGTGAGCCCGCGCAGGGTGGATTCACCGAACGCCGCGGAGACCGTCATGAAGGCGAGCACCATCAATGCGAAATACTCGGCGGGACCAAAGGAAAGCGCAAACTTCACCACCCACGGCGCGACGAAGGCGAGCCCGAGAGTTGCGATCAGGCCGGCAACGAAGGACCCGACCGCGGCGGTTGCCAGCGCCGGCCCGCCGCGCCCCGCGCGCGCCATCTTGTTGCCTTCCAGCGCAGTGACGACCGACGCGCTTTCACCCGGCGTGTTGAGCAGGATCGAAGTGGTCGAGCCGCCATACATGCCGCCGTAGTAGATGCCGGCGAACATGATGAGCGATCCGGCGGGATCGAGCTTGTAGGTGACCGGCAACAGCAGCGCGACTGTCAAAGCCGGTCCGATGCCCGGCAGTACGCCCACTGCCGTGCCCAGCGTCACGCCGATCAGCGCGTAGAGCAGGTTCGATGGCTCGAGGGCGATCAGCAGGCCTTGGGCCAGGAGCGCAAATGTGTCCACGGAGCCGCCTCCGCCTCAGAACAGGCGTTCGATCGGGCCTTGCGGCAGCGAAAGCTGCAGGCCCTTGGCGAACGCGAACCAGACTGCGAAGGAGATCGCGATCCCGATCGGGATGGTCTTCCAGAGCGGCCCCTTGCCGAAAGCCTTGGCGGTCGCGGCGAAGAGCAGCCCCGTGGCGATGGAGAACCCTGCCGCCCTGAGGAGAAGCATCTGGGCCGCGAGGCCGCCTATGATCCAGATCAGCGGGGGCAGGTTCTGGCGTTCCCGTTCCGGGAAATCGCCGCGCCACGCCTCGATCGTCGTCCAGATGGCGAGACCGGCCAGGGCGAACGCGATGGCGAACGGCACCGTCTTTGGGCCGATGCGCGCATAGGTCGCCGCGCCACCGATCCGCTGGGCGTCCCAGAAGATCACTACCGCCAGGACCGCCAGTCCCGCGGCGATGACCAGCGCCGCCCAATCCGGGCGGCGCTGCGCATCCTGCTCGCGCGGAAGGCTCATTGGACGAGGCCGATCTCTTTCAGGATAGCCGAGGTGGCCTCGATGTCCTTGGCCAGCTGGGCCTTGAATGCGTCCCCGGCCAGGAAGGTGTCCGCCCAGCCCTTGGCGGCCAGCGCGTCCTGCCAGCTCTTGGATTGCGCCATCTTCTCGATATCGGCCGTGATCGCGGCCGTCTGTTCGGCGGTCAGGTCGGGCGCCGCCGCGATCATGCGCCAGTTCTGGATCGAAACGTCGACGCCCGCCTCCTTGAAGGTCGGCGCATCGACGCCTTCGAAGCGCTCGTCGCTGGAGATGCCGAGGAGGCGCAGCTGGCCGGCTTCGATCTGCGATGCAAACTCGCCATAACCCGAAATGCCGACGGTCACCTGGCTACCGAGGATCGCGGCGAGCGCCTCTCCGCCGCCGGAGAACGCGACGTAGTTGATCTTGGTGGGGTCGACGCCCACCGCCTTGGCGATCAGCCCGGCGGTGATGTGGTCGGTGCCGCCGGCCGAGCCACCACCCCAGGAGACCGCACCGGGATCGGCCTTCAGCTTCTCCACCAGCCCGGCCATGTCCTGGATGTCGGACGCGGCCGGCACAACGATGACTTCGTATTCGCCGGTCAGGCGGGCAATAGGCGTCACCTGGTCAAGCGTCACCGGCGCATTGTTGGTCAGGATCGCGCCGACCATCACATAGCCGCCGACGATGAGCTGGCTCGCATCGCCCTTGGCGCTGTTGACGAACTGGGCAAGCCCGATCGTGCCGCCGGCGCCCGGGACATTCGTCACCTGCACGCTGCTCGATATGCCTTCGTCCTGCAGCACCTGCTGCATGGTGCGCGCGGTCTGGTCCCAACCTCCGCCCGGCGCCGCCGGAGCCATGATCTTGTAGTCGGCCGCGAGAACCTGCCCGGAAAAGGCGACACCGGCTGCGGCTACGGCCGCGAACATGAACTTGCGCATTGGAATTCCTCCTCATTTTGGCCGTTGGCGGCGTAAGCCCGGGCGGCCTGTTTTGCGGCCGTTGAACACGGCCGAAGCGGCAAGTCGGACGGCATCTGCCGAAGGGCGGATGCGCCGCTCGGCTCAAACTAAGCTTTCGCCAGGGAAGCTTGTCAACGGGCGCCGACAGCCGCCTGCCTATTTGCGACGGAAGGTCAGATATGCCGGCGTCCGGCCCTCTCGAATGGCCTTCGCCTCGTAGCGCGTGCCGGGCCAGCCGGGGTCGGGCTTGCGCCAGTCGTCGGCGGACGTGGCCAGCCACTCGAAATGCGCGCAGGCGCGGACATGCAGCAGCGTCCAGTCGACATAGCTGTCGATATCGGAGGCGAACCGGAAGATCGCGCCCGGCTGCATGACGCGTGCGAAGCGGGCGAGGTTGGCCTGGCCGACGAAGCGGCGCTTCCAGTGCCGCTTCTTCGGCCACGGGTCCGGATAGAGAAGGTCGATCCCCGCCAGCGAGCCGGCGGGCAGCCAGTCGAGCAAACGCGTCGCGTCGTCGCCATAGACGCGGATGTTGTCGCGTGGCTCGACTTCGAGCTGCGACATCAGCTTGGCCATGCCGTTGACGAAGGGTTCCACCCCGATGAAGCCCGCCTCGGGCATTGCGCCGGCGCGGTGATGCAGGTGCTCGCCACCGCCAAAGCCGATCTCCAGGCGCACCTCCGCGACCTTCGCCCCGAAGAGTTCAGCCAGTCGTGCGGGCGGAGGGCAGGCGAGGTCGATCGAGAGCGCGGGAAGCAGCGTCTCGGCCGCCGCCAGTTGGCGCGGGCTCAGGGCCTTGCCGTGACGTCGTCCGAAGAAGGCTTCGGTGGACCGGCTGCGCCGGGCGGTCATTTGACTGCGTCGCCGGGTGGCCGCGTCAGGCGGCCACCGCCTCCCGCAGCGCCTTGACCAGGTCGGTCCGCTCCCACGAGAAGGAGCCGTCGCGCCCCGCTTTGCGGCCGAAATGGCCGTAAGCTGCGGTCTTGGCATAGATCGGCTTGTTGAGGTCGAGATGCCGGCGGATGCCGGAGGGCGACAGGTCCATGACCTTGCGCAGTGCCTCCTCGAGCTTCGCCTCGTCTACCTTTCCCGTCCCGTGCAGGTCGACATAGATCGAAAGAGGCTGCGCGACGCCGATGGCGTAGGAAAGCTGGATCGTGCAGCGGTCGGCAAGCCGCGCGGCCACCACGTTCTTGGCCAGGTAGCGAGCGGCATAGGCGGCCGAGCGATCGACCTTGGTAGTGTCCTTGCCCGAGAAAGCGCCGCCGCCATGCGGGGCAGCACCGCCATAAGTGTCGACGATGATCTTGCGGCCGGTCAGGCCCGCGTCGCCGTCCGGGCCGCCGATGACGAAGGCGCCGGTGGGGTTCACGTACCAGTTGCAGTCCGGGGCAATGGTCAGGCCGCCCGAGGCCAGCGCCTCGCGCACATAAGGCTCCACCACCTTGCGGACCTTCTTGTTGTCCCAGGAGGCATCCATATGCTGGGTCGACAGCACGATCTGGGTGGCTTCCTTCGGCTCGCCGCCGACATAGCGCACCGTCACCTGGCTCTTGGCGTCCGGGCCGAGCTTGGCGACCTCGCCTTCGCCGGCATGGCGCGCCTTGGCCAGCAATTCCAGTATCTTGTGCGCATAGTAGATCGGCGCGGGCATCAGGTCGGGGGTTTCGCGGCAGGCATAACCGAACATGATGCCCTGGTCGCCGGCGCCTTCCTCGCCCTGCTTGTCGGCGGCGCGGTCAACGCCCTGCGCGATATGGGTCGACTGGCCGTGCAGCAGAACGTCGATCTTGGCCGTCTTCCAGTGGAAGCCGTCCTGCTCGTAGCCGATGGCGCGGATCGCCTTGCGCGCGGCGGACTTGAACTTGGACGGGTTGACGACCGGCTCGCCGCGGCTGTCCTTCAGGATGTTGCCGTCGCGATCCTTCTTGAGCAGGGAATCGGGAACGCGTACCTCGCCCGCGATGACGACGCGATTGGTCGTGGTCAGCGTCTCGCACGCGACACGGACCTTCCACGGATCCATGCCCGCCTTCTTCGCCTCACGGTAGACCAGATCCACGATTTCGTCGGAGATGCGGTCACATACCTTGTCGGGATGTCCCTCCGACACGGATTCGCTCGTGAAAAGATAGTCTTGTCGCGCCACCGGGTTCCCCCTCTTGTAAGAAACCGGCGGACAGGCTGCCGCCGGAGGCGCACCCTGTTAACGAAGCGCGCGGAAAACCGCAATCGCGACGGGCCGGATTTGCGCCGGTTTGCGGAAAAATCTTACCCTCGCGTCGCTCGTCGCTCAGCGGCTTTCTTCGGCGAGCACCTTGACCAGATCGACGATCTTCTTGCGAATCTTTGCATCGACGATCTTGACGAAGGCGCGGTTGAGCTGGAGGCCCTCGGTCGTGCTCAGGAAATCGACGACGTAGTCCGTCGGGCCCTCTTCCGCGAATCCGCCGCCCGCCGCGTCCTTCACCGGTGCGTCCTCGAAAAAGTAGCCGACGGAGACGTTGAGGATGGAGGCGATCGCCTGAAGTCGGCTCGCGCCGACGCGGTTGGAGCCCTTCTCGTATTTCTGGATTTGCTGAAAAGTGATGCCCAGAAGCTCGCCCAGTTTCTCCTGGCTCATGCCGAGCATGTTGCGGCGCAGACGGATGCGGCTGCCGACATGCACGTCAATGGGATTCGGCTTCTTCTTATTCTCGATCATATGTATTCGCCCCTTGAGCCGGCTAAATTTCGTCGCTCGCGCATTCCAGGCACGATGAGGCCCCCAACCCCGTTGTGCTTGTGCGTGATGACCGCCGGCGGTTCCACTATGAATTTCTAAAATACGCTATGTCAATTGAGGCCGGCGCGAGCCGAAGAGCCGCTCCAGCAAGGCTATGGCCGCGAGCAGCGCGACGGCGAGCCAGCCGAGCAGCGCCGGTCGGGCGAAGCTCCAGCCGGCGGCCGGCGCCAGCGGCACCGAAACGTCCATCACGCCGACGCCGTCGAGTTCCAGCGCGTCCAGGATGCGGCCGAACGGATCGATCGCCGCCGAGATGCCGTTGTTAGCGGCCCGCAGGAGCGGCCTGCCAGCCTCGACGGCGCGCACCTGCGCCTGCCGCAGATGCTGGTAGGGACCCGGCGAATAGCCGAACCAGGCATCGTTGGTGACGTTGACGATCAGCTGGGCGTCGGCGCTCTCGGCCGCCGCCAGGCCGGGGAAGATGACCTCGTAGCAGATGTAGGGCACCGCGCGCACGCCTGCCGCCACCTCGATCGCCCGCCGCTTGCCGCCCGCCGAGAACCCGCCGGGCAACTCGACCAGCTTGGTGATCCCGAGACGCGCGAGGAAATCCTCGAAGGGGACGAATTCGCCGAGCGGCACGAGATGCACCTTGTCGACCGCGTCGTAGAGCTCGCCCGCGGAATTGATCGCCACGACGGAATTGTAGAAGCGGGCCGAGGGGTCGGCCGGCGATTCTCCTTCGAGACGCACCGCTCCCGCCAGCAGCGTCTGGTCCTCTCCGATCAGCTCGCCGAGCGCGACAAGCGCATCGGGCCGCTGCTGGAACAGGAACGGCACCGAGGTTTCAGGCCAGAGGATTAACTGCGGCCGCGAAGCGCCGCTCTCCGGCGGCCGCGCCGACATCTCCAGGTAGGTGGAGAAGATCCGGTCGCGCATGGTGCGGTCCCACTTCTCCGATTGCTGGATCGAAGGCTGCACCACGCGCACGGTGAGCGTCTCGTCCGAGGACGTGGACGCGAGCTCGAGCCGCGCCAGCCCGAAGCCCGCATGGGCGACGAGCAGGCAGGCAAGCGCCAGCATGGGCAGCAGGCGCCCTTTCGGAGCGGCCAGCATGGCGGGAAGGGAGAAGGCGAACACGGCGAGTGCGTTCATGCCGACCATGCCCACCACCGTCACCGACTGCATGAGCGCGGGAACGGGCATCGCCGCGTACCCGACGGCGTTCCACGGGAAGCCCGTCAGGACGAAGCTGCGCAGCCATTCGACGATTGCGAAACCCGCGGCGAGCGCGGCGATTCGGCCGATCCCTTCGCTCCACAGTGGGCGCGCCAGCGCGGCTGCGGCACCGTAGAACAGCGCCAGGCCCGCGGGCAGCACCAGGATCGCGATCGGCATCGCCCAGGCGTATTTCTGCAGGTCGACCAGCATCGCGTTGCCGACCCACCAGAGGCCGGCGATGAAGTACCCGAAGCCGAACCACCATCCGGTGACGAAGAAGGGCCGCAGCTTGCGCAGGCGGCCGGCGGCGGTGTCGCCCGCGGCCCCGTCCAGCAGCCAGACCAGCACGGGAAATGAGATGAAACCGATCGCGGGGAAGTCGAAGGGCGCCTGGGCCAGCGCGGCGAGCGCGCCCGCCAGGAACGCCACCATCGCCCGTTGCGCCCCCCACAGCAGCATCAGACGCCCTGCGAAAGCGGCGATCGCCGGTTCGCCGCGATTCGCGGCCGAACCGGTTGAGGGCTCCACGCTGGAGCGCAGGTCGTTCATCTTTGCTGCACAGCCCCGGCCACGGCGTCCGTCACGGTTCGCGAATCATGGCCGGGATTTGTAACAGGCCGGCCTTCCGGTTCCAATGCGCCGCCGGTTCAGGCCTCGACGCCCGTTGCCGGCCGGGCAAAGCGGCGTCGGCGGTCCGCGGCGCGAGTCTGAACGATGCGCACGCGTTTGACCCGACGCGGGTCGGCGTCGAGGACGTGGAACTCGAAACCGGGGATTGCCTGCACGACCTCGCCGCGCGCCGGGACACGGCCGAGCGTGTTGAAGATCATGCCGCCGATCGTGTCGACGTCTTCCTCGTGCTCGCCGGCCTTGAAGGCCTCGCCGATCATCTCGGCCACTTCCTCGATCTCGGCCTTGCCGTCGACCACGAAAACGCCTTCCCCGGTCTTCGTGACCATCGGCTCGTCCTCGTCGTGCTCGTCCTCGATGTCGCCGACCACCATCTCGACGATGTCCTCGAGCGAGACGAGCCCGTCGGTGCCGCCATATTCGTCGATGACCAGCGCCATCTGGATGCGCGCCGCCTGCATGCGCGCCATCAGGTCGGAGGCCAGCATCGAGGGCGGCACGAACAGGATCGGGCGCATCAGCCCGCCCTCGCCGATGGTGCGGGCGAGATCGACCCTGGCGAGATCGAGCTTCTCGTTCTCCGCGGGTTTCGCTTCCGCTCCGTTCCTTGCCTGCGCGCTACGCCGCGGCGCGCGCTTCCTGGTGGCGCGGGAAAGTCGGGTGATGTGGCCGAGCAGGTCGCGGATGTGGACCATGCCGCGCGGGTCGTCCAGCGTCTCGCTGTAGACCGGCATGCGCGAATGGCCGGATTTCTCGAAGATGGAAAGCAGTTCGCCGAGCGTTGTGGTGATTTCCACCGCCTGCACGTCGCCGCGCGGGATCATCACGTCCTCGACGCGCACTTCACGCAGCCGCAGGATATTCCGCAGCATCGCCCGTTCGGCGGGCGAGAAGTCGGTGGCGTGCGCTTCGCCGAGCGCGTCGGTCAGGTCTTCCCTGAGCGAGGAGCCGTTGCGGTGCCGGAACATGCCCGTGAGGCGATTGAAAAGGGTCGGAGCGAGTTGGCCCGTTCCAGGTTCGGGACTCGGACTGTCGTCCGATTGTTCCGCGCCCGAACTCTCGTCGGGGGCGGCGCCAGGGGCGGTTTGTGCGATTTCGTTCATCATCATCGGTCGTTCAAAGCACTTCAGTTAGGCGTAGGGGTCGGGAATCGCAAGTGCCGCGAGTATCCGCCGCTCCAGCCGTTCCATTTCCTCCGCTTCCCGTTCCTCTTCGTGATCATAACCCAGAAGATGCAGAAATCCATGAACGACGAGATGAAGCAGGTGGGCGTCGAACGTCTTTCCCTCGTCACGCGCCTCCCGTTCCACCGTTTCGAAGGCGATGACGATGTCGCCCAGCATCGGCGGCAGGGGCGCTCCTCTCTTCACCGGAAAGGCCGGAAAGGAAAGCACGTTGGTGGGCTTGTCCTTGCCGCGCCATCGGGCGTTGAGCTGGCGGATGTTCTCATCGTCCGTGAACACGATGCTCAGTTCGCAGCCGTCCGACGGCGTCACGCCGAGCTCGGCCAGTGCGGCGGCGATCGCCCGGTCGGCGACGTCGGTCAGTTCCTCCTCGGGCGGCCAGCCGCCGGCCTCCACGGAGGCGGCGATCTCCAGCGGCAACGCGGGTTGCGGGGGCGGGGTCGCCGTGCCGCGTGCGGCGGCCATCCTCTGCTCCCCGCGTCCTAGCGTCCCGGCTTGGTCGTCGGCAAGCCGGCGCTGTAGCGGTCGTATGCCGCGACGATCTCGGCCACCAGCGGGTGCCGAACCACGTCCTTGTCGTCGAAGCGGACGGTGACGATGTTCGGCAGCCCTTCCAGCACGCGCAGCGCTTCCACCAGCCCCGACGTCGTGTTGGGCGGCAGGTCGATCTGGCTCGGATCACCGGTCACGATCATGCGCCCGCCCTCGCCCAGCCGGGTAAGGAACATCTTCATCTGCATCGGCGTGGTGTTCTGCGCCTCGTCCAGGATGATGGCGGCGTTGCGCAGCGTGCGGCCGCGCATGAAGGCGAGCGGCGCGATCTCGATCACTTCCGCCGCGATGGCGCGTTCCACCTTGTCGGCGGGCATCATGTCGTAGAGCGCGTCGTAGAGCGGACGCAGGTAGGGGTCCACCTTCTCCTTCATGTCGCCCGGCAGGAAGCCCAGCCGCTCGCCGGCCTCCACCGCGGGACGCGAAAGCACGATCCGCTCGACCATGCCGCGCTCCAGCAGCATGGCCGCGTAGGCGACCGCCAGGTAGGTCTTGCCGGTTCCCGCTGGCCCGACGCCGAACACCATTTCCGAGCGTTCCAGCGCCCGCATGTAGGCATCCTGGTTGGCCGAGCGCGCATAGATCGTGCGCTTGCGCGTGGAGAACTGAGCCGCCGCCATCTTGCCCTTGCGCTCCATGGTGGGGAGCGTCAGCTGGTCGTCGGAGGCGATCGCCATGCGCACCGCCCCGTCCACGTCGGACGGCGCCACCTCGAGGCCTTTCTGCAGCATCTCGTACAGGTTATCGAGCGCGCGTCGCGCCTGCTCGGCCGCGACCGGGTCGCCCTTGATCGACAGCTGGTTGCCGCGCGAGCGGATGTCCACGCCGAGCTTCTGCTCGATGCGCGCCAGGTTCTCGTCGAACTGGCCGTACAGCGCGATCGCGTGTTTGTTGTTGTCGAAGGTGAGGACGATATGCGCCATGTCCGACGCCCCGGAGGGGGCCTGCTTCAATTCCGTAGCGGCGCTCAATAATGTCTCCTCAAGTGGTGTGGCCCACTCAAACCGGCTCCGCGAACATTGAATTCGCCAGCGCCCTGGTGATTCTTACCTGCACAATGTCACCGATTCCACCGGCCTTTTCATCAACAATTACGGGTTGCAGCCAGGGCGAACGACCCACCACCTGACCGGGATGGCGGCCGGGCTTTTCGATAAGCAGGCTCACCTCCCTGCCGACAAGGCCCTGCGCGAAAGCCGTCTGCTGCTCCGTGATCAGCGCCTGCAGCTTCTGCAGCCGCGCGTCCTTCACCGCTTCCTCCACCTGCAACTCGTCGCCGGCGGCGGGAGTTCCGGGACGCGGCGAATATTTGAACGAATAGGCCTGCGCGTAGCCGACCGCGCGCACGATCTCCATCGTCGCCTCGAAATCCGCGTCGGTTTCACCCGGAAAGCCCACGATGAAGTCGCCCGACATGGCAATGTCCGGCCTCGCCGCGCGGATTCGCTCGATCAGCCGCAGGTAGTCGGCGGCGGTGTGCCGGCGGTTCATCGCCTTCAGCATCCTGTCCGAGCCCGACTGGATCGGAAGATGCAGGTAGGGCATCAGTGCGTCGAGGTCGCGGTGGGCGGCGATCAGCGCATCGTCCATGTCGCGCGGATGGCTGGTCGTATAGCGCAGCCGGTCGAGCCCGGGGATCTCGGCGAGGCGGAAAAGCAGCTCGCCCAGTCCCCACTCGCGGCCGTCCGGGCCGGTACCGTGCCAGGCGTTGACGTTCTGGCCGAGCAGGGTCACCTCGCGCACGCCCGCCGCCGCCAGGCGCTCCGCCTCGGCGACGATCTGCGCCACCGGGCGCGAGACTTCCGAGCCGCGGGTATAGGGCACCACGCAGAAGGTGCAGAATTTGTCGCAGCCTTCCTGCACGGTCAGGAAGGCGGTGACGCCGCGGCTGCGCACGGCAGCGGCCTGGGGGCTCGGCAGATGCTCGAACTTGTCCTCGATGGCGTATTCGGTTTCGACGATCTTCTCGCCGTTCCGGGCCTTGCGCACCACGTCGGGCAAACGGTGGTAGGTCTGCGGGCCGATGACGAGGTCCACCACCGGCGCGCGCCGCAGGATCTCGTCGCCTTCCGCCTGCGCGACGCAGCCGGCCACGCCGACCACGGTCTCGCGCCCGGCGCCGGCCCGCTCCGCCTTGAGCTGGCGGATGCGGCCCAGCTCCGAATAGACCTTCTCCGCCGCCTTCTCGCGGATATGGCAGGTGTTCAGGAGGACGAGGTCGGCCTCCTCGATCGCGCCCGTCGGCACATAGCCTTCGGCAGCCAGCGCATCCGACATGCGCTGGCTGTCATAGACGTTCATCTGGCAGCCATAGGTCTTGACGAAGACCTTCTTCGTCGCGGCTGCGGGCTGGTGCGCGCGCTCTGCGGCAGGCGTCTCGATTTCCATGCGGCGCTCTCTAGCGTTTTTTGGCCGCGAAAGACAGATCGTTTGTCAGCGCCCGCCGCGCGGCGTTCTCAATGCGTCGACAAACATGTCGCGCGCCCGGCGCTCGACTTCCCGGGCCAGCGCCTTGCGGTTGGTCGCTGCCCCGTAGGTCAGGGGCTCGCCGAAACGCACCTCGACATCGACAGCCCCTTCCCGCATGAGCGCGAACAGGTGCGGCACGAGCGAGGTGTCGCCGGTCCATGACGCCACCGTGCGGTGCTGCCGGTTCATAGGCATTCCGTGGAAGCGGGTGTAGGCGATGACCACCGGCTGGACGACGACGGGTGCGCCATCCACCTCGGCTGCGATGGCAGCGGCGCCGAACAGCGTGCTCTTGAAGGGGAGGAGGAGGTTGCCGTCCCCGGTGGATCCCTCGGCGAAGAGAACCATGGCGTCGCCGCGCCGCATCCGGGCGGCGATCTCGCCCGCCTGGTCGCCGGATTTCCGCTTGCGCTCGCGCTCCACGAAGACGCTGCGCTGCAGATAGGCGAGGATGCTGATCCCCGGCCAGCCGGATACTTCCGACTTGGCGATGAAATTGACGTCGCCGACGGCGCCCAGGACCATGATGTCGGTCCATGAAATGTGGTTCGAGGCAAGCAGCAGGGGCCGTTCGTCCGCCATCCGGCCGAGCACGTGCACGCGCATGCCCAGCAGGCGCAGCACCATGCCGTGCCACAGGCGCGGGATCGCCCGGTCGAAGCGGCCGGCCTTCACCGCGAGATATTGCAGGACCGCGAGGGGCGGGGTGACCACCGCCACCGTCAGCAGCACCGAAGAGATGCGCAACAGGCCGATCATGCCCTTCCCCGGTCGCCTTGCTGAGGAAGCGCTAGCCAAGATCGCGGCGCATGACAAGCGCACCGGTGCTGGCCGTGCCGGGATTCGAATAGTAACCCTCGCGGCGTCCCACCTCGCTGAAGCCCAGCCGCCGGTAGAGCGCGATGGCCGGCGCGTTGGTCTCGTCCACCTCGAGGAACAGCGCCTCGGCGCGCTGGACATGCAATTCGCGCAGCACCGCGTCCATGAGGCGTCGGCCGAGTCCCATGCGGCGGCAGGCGCGGGCAACCGCGACGGTGAGGATCTCGGCTTCGCCGGCGGCGAGCCTGGCGAGTACGAAGCCTACGGCTTCGCTGCGCGGCCTGCCGGTTTCGACCGCCAGGAAACCGAATACCGTAGGCTGCAGGAGCAGCGCCTCGAACTCCGCCGCCGACCACGGGCGCGAGAAATCGTCCCGGTGCAGGCGTTCGAGCACACCGGCGTCGCGCGGCGTCAGCCTCACGATCGTGAAGTCCCTGTCGCGCGTGAAGGGAAGCCGCATCAGCTTTCCTTCCGGGCCAGCACGAAGCCGGCCTGCGGCTTGGCGTCGGCCTGGCGCAGGTAGAGCGGACGCGGCTTCTCGCCGGCGAAGCCCTGTCGTGCCGCGAGCCGCGCATAGGCTGTGATATCCGCCGTCGCCGCCTCGCCGGCCATGTCGAATTGCGCGCCGGCAGCCTGCGCGATCATGCGCGCGGCGCTTCCGGTCAGCACCGGGTTCTGTTGGCCGGCGAGCGCAGCCGCCTCCGGCAGCCGCGCGACGATCGGTCCCTGCAGCCGGCTTCCGGCGGCGTCGTAGGAGGCGATGTAGAGCTCGTCGCGGCGGGCGTCGATCGCGGCAAGGACCGGGCGGCCCGGATATGCTTCCCGCGCTTCCTCGGCGAGGGCGTCCAGCGTGCTCACGCCGGCCGACGGGATTGCGAGCGCCAAAGCGAGCCCGCGGGCGGCGGCGACCCCCACCCTGATGCCGGTGAATGAGCCTGGGCCGGTCGCCACGGCGACCGCGCCGATCTCGCCGTAGCTCTTGCCCGCTGCGTCCAGCGCCTCGCCGATCACCTCCATCAGGTGCTCCGCGTGGCCCTTGCCGGGGTCGCGGACGCAGCGGCCGAGTTCGCGGCCCGCGTCCGCGTCCCAGACGCAGGCCGAGCAAAGGCTCGCCACGGTATCGATCGCAAGCACGATCACGGGCGGCTTCCCCCCAGGTCGAGCCGCAGCCGCGGCAGGTACCTACCGGGGATCGAACCGGACGGCGAGAAGCCGTCGCGCACCGCGCCCATCGCCCGGTAGAATGCCTCCGCGCCGGGGTCGGCGTCGACCATGAGATGCCCGGCACCGAGGAGGGCGGCTTCCTGCCGCGCCCATGCGAAGAGCGCGCGCCCGACGCCCCTGCCGATAC
>JAEYRU010000198.1 GCA_023435335.1 Pseudomonadota bacterium | reverse complement strand
CGGATCGAGCCGGCGTCGACGAAGGGATAGCGCCGGGCGGCCTCCGCCCCGTCGAAGCGGTCCACCGCGTAGCCGCCGGAAAGCATGCCGTCGAGGTAGCGCTCGGCCTCGTCGCCGGGCTCGCGCGACAGGCACATGAAGCCGCGCGGGTCGTAATGGCTCTCGCCGAGGTCGGACCACAACTCGTCCCAGGCGGCGTAGGCCTCGGTGATGGCGCGGGCGTAGCCCGAGGCTGCGCCATAGGCGCGGCGGATGATGCGGTGGTGGTCGCCGGAAGCGGCGAGCGGGTTTGGCACGGGCCCCTGCTCCAGCAGCGTCACCTCGTGGCCACGCTTCGCCAGCTGCCATGCGGTAGAGAGTCCGGCGATGCCGGCGCCCAGCACTATCGTCCTCATGGTCATCTCCTGGCGGAACTCCGGTGGCGCCGCCATGGTTACGATCTGGCGGGCTGCTGCAAGGTGCGCTAGCAAGGATCGATGCGCAGCAGCAACTCCTTTGCGCGCCCGCCGCGAAGCGAGCGGCACAGCCGCGGCCGGCTGCGCAGCCGGCTACCAGCAACTTGCCGCCGGAGGAGATGACGCGAGCGCATGACACTCCGGTCCCCGGCAGCTTCCGCCCCACTCGGCCTGAAGGCCCTGGTCCTCTACCTAGGTTTCGTCGCCGCAGCCTGTCTCGCCTTCGCGGATCAGGAGATCTGGAGCGACGAGGCGATATCGCTGATGCTGATCGGCGGGCACGATCCGGCATTGATCGGGCCCGGGACGCATACCTCCGCTTCGCTCGAAGCACTCAGTGACGCGACTGCCAAAGCACCGCTGCGCGAGGTGTGGCGGTTCGCGGCGGAGCGCGACAACCACCCTCCCGGGTACGCGACCCTCTTCGCCGCCTTGTTCCACGCCGGCCTCGATCCCCGCGACACGGGGACAATACGGATGCTGAGCATCGCGTTCTCAGGGACATTCATCTTCGCGGCCCTGCCGCTGATGCGCGAGTTCGGCCGGGAGCCGGATTGGCTGACGGCCGCGATCTTCGCGGTCAGCCCGTTCGCGCTCTATCTGGCGCGCGATATCCGGCCCTACGGGCTTGTTCTCGCACTCTCGCTGACCTCGCTCTACCTGGTCACCAGGTACCGGCGCGCGAACGCAGGACGGTGGCTGTGGCTCGCGGCGCTTTTCGTGGTCAACGCCGCCGGACTCCTCATGCACAAGCTGTTCCTTGGCGTGGTGGCAGGCGAGCTTGCCTATATTGCATTCTCGGCGCTCGCCCACCGGCCGCTGCGCGCGCGCGCGATCGTGGAGCTCGTCGTTTTCGCCACGGTGACGGCCGTGCTGGCCAGCCTTGTGCCGAACCTGCTCACGGCCGGACCCAGGATCGGGGGTTTCGACACGGCGTGGCTGGAGACAGAAGGAAGCATCCTGGAGATCGCCTCGGCGCTCGTCACGTACCTGGCGTATCTCGGCACCTGGTGGATCGCCGTTCCGGAGGCCGCGCTGGGAACATGGTCCGGCATCGCCTACCTCGCCGCGTTCATTCCGCTCGCCCTGTGGACTGTCGTGCTGACGGCGACCCTGGTGCGGACGGAGCGCCGGCCGGGCAATGCGCTGCTCTTCCTTGTGCCGCTGGCCCTGCTGGTGGCGGCGCTGGCGGCCGGCCTGGATTTCTCGCGCGCACCCCGCTACTCGGCAATATGGGTGCCGGCCTGTGCTCTCTGGCTCTTGGTCCGGCTGGAGTCCGGACGATTGCGCACCGCTTTCCTGGCTTACGCCGGGTTCGCCACGACAATCTCGAGCCTGTTGGTCCTCACCGACGCCGCTCACCGCAGCCCCGACCGCGCCCGTGACTTCCTTTCCGCGTTCAGGACGACCGACATTGCAGAGCTCGTGTGGGTGACGGACGACACCCTGAATTCCCGCGGCCTGCTCCTGGCGCTCCACTCCGAAATGCAGCGGGCAGGCGTTGTGCCTCCACGAATCCTCATAGTGGACGCGAAGACGCCGCCGTCTTCCGCCGCGACCGGCCGTCTGATCGCAAGCCCCCGCCGCTTCGGCGCGCGGTTCGCGGGCGCATGCGGACCCGAAGCGCCGATCGAGATCGGCAGCTATTCCGGTTGCCGGGCGACCCCGTAGCGGCGCCGCTCAAAGGCGGATCACATATGCCTTGCGGGTCGTCTCCAGCACCTCCCAGGTCCCCTTGAAGCCGGGCCGCAGGACAAAAGCATCGCCGGCGCGGACGGTGCGGGCCTCGCCGCCCTCCTCCGCGACGACGGAGACGCCGGCGAGGATCTGGCAGAATTCCCATTCGTCGTATTCGATGCGCCATTTGCCGGGCGTGGCTTCCCAGATGCCCGCGTAGAGGCCGCCGTCGGCCTCCTCGACGTTCCAGGTGCGGAAACGGGGATCGCCGGAGATGAGCCGGCCGGGGGCCGGGGCGCCCTCCTCCGGCTCGATGCCGTCAGTCGAGATCGTCAGGAAGAGCGGCATGGCGAACTCCGAAAGCCGAATCCGCCAAGGAGCTTAGCGGATTCGGCTCGCATTCCGAAAGAAGGACGCGCGGGTGGATTCACCGACGTAACACCCATCGCGCCCAGTCCGCCCCCTCCACCATGCTTCGCATGGTCCCTCGCAGGGGAGGATCACACCTCACGCCTTGGCCAGCGCCTGGTCGAGGTCGGCGATGATGTCGTTCACGTCCTCGATGCCGATGGAGAGCCGGATAACGTCGGCGCCGGCGCCGGCGGCTGTCTTCTGCTCGTCGGAAAGCTGCCGGTGGGTGGTGGAGGCCGGGTGGATGATGAGCGACTTGGTGTCGCCGATATTGGCCAGATGCGAGAAGAGCTCGACGCCCTCGACAAGCCTGACGCCGGCCTCGAAGCCGCCCTTCAGCCCGAAGGTGAAGACGGCGCCGGCGCCCTTGGGCGAATATTTCTTCATCAGCGCGTGGTTGGGATCGGACGGCAGGCCGGGATAGGAAACCCAAGACACCTTGTCGTGGCCCGACAGCCACTCCGCCACCTTCAGCGCATTGTCGCAATGACGCTGCATCCTGAGCGGCAGCGTCTCCGCGCCGGTGAGGATGAGGAAGGCGTTGAAGGGCGAGATGGCGGGGCCGAAATCGCGCAGGCCGAGCACGCGGCAGGCGATCGCGAAGGCGAAGTTGCCGAAGGTCTCGTGCAGCACGATGCCCCCATATTCGGGCCGCGGCTCCGACAGCATCGGGTAGTTGCCGCTCTTCGACCAGTCGAAGGTGCCGGCATCGATGATGGCGCCGCCGATGGAATTGCCGTGGCCGCCGATGAACTTGGTCAGCGAATGCACGACCAGGTCGGCGCCGTGCTCGATCGGGCGAAGCAGATAGGGCGAGGCCATGGTGTTGTCGACGATGAGCGGCAGCCCGTGCTTGCGGGCGATCTCGCCGATCCTCTCGATGTCGACGAAGGTGCCGCCGGGGTTTGCGAGGCTCTCGACGAAGATCGCGCGGGTGCGTTCGTCGATCAGCTTCTCCATGGCGTCGATATCGTCGGTGTCGGCCCAGCGCACCTGCCAGTCGAAATTCTTGAAGGCGTGGCCGAACTGGTTGATGGAGCCGCCATAGAGCTTGCGGCCGGCGATGAAGTTGTCGCCCGAGCGCATCAGCGTGTGGAAGACGAGCAGCTGGGCGCTGTGTCCCGACGCCGTCGCCAGCGCCGCCGTGCCTCCCTCCAGCGCGGCCAGCCGCTCCTCCAGCACCGCCTGGGTGGGGTTCATGATGCGCGTGTAGATGTTGCCGAATGCCTTCAGCCCGAACAGCGAGGCGGCGTGATCGACGTCGTCGAATACATAGGAGGTGGTCTGGTAGATCGGGGTCGCCCGCGCTCCGGTGGCGGGATCCGGCTGCGCTCCTGCGTGAACGGCCAGCGTGTTGAAACCGGGTGTGCGTGGCGACATGATCTTCTCCCTTTTCTATTTCGTCCGCATTCATGGCAAAGCCGGCGAGCAAGCGCAAAGGAGATTATTGCGCTGCGGGGCTGGAAAGCGACCACGGCGTTTCGTCTTGCAGGATCGCGGAGAGCAACCGGCGGCGCGGTTCCATGCGGTCATGAAGAACACGCAGCACCACGACCTCCTGGCTGAGTCCGTCGCCTTGCGTCCGAAAATACAGAAGATGCGATGCCCCACCAGATCGCTTCGCAGCTAGAGACAGGTGAAAGGCGCGAACGTCCGGAGCTATTTCCGGACGCACGCGAGCCGAGGAGCGTCCGGGATTCTCCGCAATCATATCCAGACCTCTGGAAACGATGGCGGAATATCGTTCAACTTGCGCTGGACCGAACTGCAGCAAAGTCTGGTCGAGTATGGATTCGATGTCCTTGTCGGCCTGCCGCGTGAGCCTAATGCGCATTCATTTGGTCTTCGACAAGACCGCATGCGCGATGTCGGAAACTGTCCGCTCAGAAAAGTCGCCGCTGTCCGCTTCGGCGATGCCAATCTGGACGGCGTTCCGCAACATCACGAGTTTCTCTTCCTCGACTTCCCGCTCACGGCGAAGCGACCTGAGCGCGTCGCGAACGACCTCGCTGGCCGAAGCATAGTCGCCCGACGCGAGCTCGCTCGATACGTACTCCGCCATTTCCTCTGTAAGGCTCACATTCATCGTCGGCATTTCGGGTCTCCCGGCATTTCGCACCAAGAATCGAGCGATTGGCAAAAATTGTCAACGCTGCCGGATGCCGAAACTCTGGTAGCCGGAACGCAGCAGCGGCTTCTTCGAGGAGATCACGCGACTGTTGACGCCGTTCCAGCCTATCTCGCCGGCGAGCCGGGCGTATTCGATCTTGGGACAGCGGTTCATCACCACCTTGATGCCGGCGGATTCCGCTTTCGCAGCGGCGTCGTCGTTGCGGACGGTGAGCTGCATCCAGATGACCCGGGGCAGCGGGTCGAGCTTCAGTATCTCATCCACGACCGCCGGCACGGCGGCGCTGGCGCGGAAAATGTCGACCATGTCGATCGGCACCGGAACGTCGGCCAGCCTGGCGTAGGTCATGCAGCCGAGGATTTCCCTGCCGGCATGGCCGGGATTGATCGGGAACACCTCGTATCCCTTGTCGATCAGATATTTCGTGACGAAAAAGCTGGGGCGCACATCGTTCGCCGAGGCGCCGACGATGGCGACCGTCCTTACCTCGCTGAGGATGCCGGAGATGTAGGCGTCGTCGTAATGATCGTGATTCATTCGGGCAGCGAGATACGCCCTTCGGCGTCGATCGGGAAGCCGGGATTGTGGGCGACTTCCCACAGATTGCCCTCCGTGTCCTCGAAATAGCCTTGCATGCCGCCGAAAAAGGCGCGGCCGGCCTGCTTGAGTACGCGGCCGCCGGCCTTTTCGGCGCGCGCAAGCACTTGCGCCACCTCGGCCTCCGAACGCGTGTTGTAGGCAAGCGCCACGCCGGAAAACGCAGGCCGGGCGTTCTCGAGGCCGGCATCGGCGGCGAGCTTTTCGCGCGGCCACAACGCCAGCAGGATGCCGCCCATCTGGAAGAAGGCGACGTCGTCCGGCACCTTCATGCCCGCCTCCAGCCCCATCGCTTCGTAGAAGCGCGTTGCGCGGTCGAGATCGTCGACGCCGAGGGTGACGATGGAAATGCGAGGCTCCATCACTCGCCGCTCCATTCCGGCTTGCGCTTGTCGATGAATGCCCCGATGCCCTCCTCCGCGTCGCGGACGAGCATGTTCTCGACGATGACGCCGGAAGCAAGATCGTAGGCCTCGGCCAGCGGCCTCTCCAGTTGGGCGTAGAAGGCCTGCTTGCCCATCCGCACCGCCGTTGGCGACTTGGCGGCAATGGTGCGCGCGTATTTGTCAACGACCTGGTCGAGGTATTCGGCGGGCACGACCCGATTGACGAGGCCGAACTCGCGCGCGGTCGCGGCGTCGATCATCTCGCCGGTCAGCAGCATCTCCATGGCGTGCTTGGGCTTCACCTTGCGCGACAGGGCCACGGCGGGCGTCGAACAGAACAGGCCTACGTCGATGCCGTTGACGCCGAAGCGCGACCGGTCGGATGCGATCGCGAGGTCGCATGAGGCGACAAGCTGGCAGCCGGCCGCGGTGGCGACGCCATCGACGGCAGCGATCACCGGGTTGGGATGGCGCACGATCGACTGCATCATCGCCGAGCAGGCCGCGAAGGTCTTCTCGAAGAAGCCACGGCCACGATCGTCGTCGGTGCGATGCGCGGTCATCTCCTTGAGATCGTGACCGCCCGAGAACAGCTTGCCCGACGCCGCAAGAACGATGACGCGGACGGACTTGTCGTCCCGGGCGCGGTCAAGCTCGGCCTGCAGCGCCGCGATCATGGCGAGCGAGAGGGCGTTGGCCGGCGGATTGGCCATGGTGAGGCGCAAAACGCCTCCATTCAATGCCGCCGTCACCAGCGAACGCCTGCGGTCGGCCGGAAACTGGGCGATCTCGTTCATGCCTTCTTCCCCTGGCAGCCGGCGGCAACGAAAGCCGCAGGCCAAAAACTAGCACGGGGTGGCTTGAAGACCAGCGCCGAAATGGGTCAAGTTCGCTTTGACGTTTACGCAAACGGAAGATTGCTTGCGAGAGCTCTGGGAGGAGCCGTTGCAAAA
>JAEYRU010000164.1 GCA_023435335.1 Pseudomonadota bacterium | reverse complement strand
GCCAAGCGCGCGCTCTCCCGGCGCGCCGGCGCGCTGCCGGCCGAGAACCTGCCGCTGATCCTCGAGGTCACGCCGAACGCGGACTATGCGCTCCTCGATTCGGGCGCCGGCGAGAAGCTGGAGCAGTACGGCCCCTACCGCATCGTTCGGCCGGAAGGCCAGGCGATCTGGCAGCGTGCCCTGCCCGCCACCGAATGGGCGAAGGCCGACGCCATCTTCACCGGCGACACCGACGAGGAGGGCATGGGCCGCTGGCGCTTCCCCCATGCGCCGCTCGGCGAGACATGGCCGATGCGCCATGACGGGATCGACTATCTCGGCCGCTTCACCTCCTTCCGTCATGTCGGCGTCTTCCCCGAACAGGCGTCGCACTGGAATCATATAGAGGACCTGATCCGCGGCGCGAAGCGGCCGGTGAAGGTGCTCAACCTGTTCGGCTATACGGGGCTTGCCTCGCTCGTCGCGGCGCGTGCTGGGGCGGAAGTGACCCATGTGGACGCGTCGAAGAAGGCGATCGGCTGGGCGCGCGAGAACCAGCAGGTGGCGCGCCTGACCGACAAGCCGATCCGCTGGATTGTCGAGGACGCGATGAAATTCGCTGAACGCGAGGAGCGGCGCGGCAGCCGCTACGACATACTCCTGCTCGACCCGCCCGCATTCGGGCGCGGCCCGAAGGGCGAAGTGTGGCAGCTCTTCGAGCACCTCCCGGCGATGGCCGACCTGTGTCGCGCGATTCTTACGCCGAAGCCGCTCTCGGTCGTGCTGACGGCCTATTCCATACGAGCCTCGTTCTTCGCCATCCACGCGCTGATGCGCGACACATTCGCCGGCATGGGCGGCAGGGTCGAGTCCGGCGAACTGGTGATCCGCGAGAAGTCGGCAGGGCGGGCGCTGTCCACGTCGCTGTTCTCGCGCTGGGAAGCCTCATGAGCGGGAGCAGCGAAATCCGGACACCGGGGCGCGTGAAGGAGGTCACGAGCCTCGCCAATCCTCTGGTGAAAGACATCAAGGCGCTGGCGCTGAAGAAATTCCGCGACCAGCAGAACGCCTTCATGGCCGAGGGGCTGAAACTCGTCATCGATGCGCTGGATTCGGGCTGGAGAATAAGGACACTCATCTTCTCCAAGGCAGGCAAGGGCAACCCGGCAGTGGAAACGGTCGCTGCGCGCACAGTCGCCGCGGGGGGAACAGTGCTTGAGGCGAGCGAAAAGGTCGTTGCCGCCATTACCCGCAAGGATAACCCCCAGATGGTGGTCGGCGTGTTCGAACAGCGGTTCCGGCCGCTCGCATCGATCAGCCCCGTGGCGGGGGAGGTATGGGTAGCGCTCGACCGCGTGCGCGACCCCGGCAACCTCGGCACCGTGATTCGCACCGCCGACGCGGTCGGCGCTTCGGGGGTGATCCTGATCGGAGATTCAACCGACCCGTTCTCGGTCGAGGCCGTGCGCGCCACGATGGGATCGGTCTTCTCCGTGCCGATCGCCAGGGCCACGCCTGACGCCTTCCTCGCCTGGCGCAGTCGGTTTCCCGGCCTCGTCGTGGGTACCCACCTGAAAGGCGCAGTCGACTACCGCCGGCCGGACTACGGACAGGGTCCGGTACTGCTCCTAATGGGCAACGAGCAGCAGGGGCTTCCCGACGAACTTGCCGCGAGGTGCGACCGGCTGGTGCGCATCCCGCAGGCGGGCCGCGCCGATTCCCTCAACCTCGCCGTCGCGACCGGCGTGATGCTCTACGAGATCAGGCGCTCGGCGCTTCCGGAGGCCGGTTCGTGACTCGCGCTCGCGTCGGTTACGGCCTCATCACACTGGCGGCGATCCTGATCGACCAGTTCATCAAGTATCTGGTCGAGACCGGAATGGACCTGCACCAGCAGATCGACATCCTGCCGTTCCTCGCACTCTACCGGACCTACAACACCGGCATCTCCTTTTCGATGCTGTCGGGCGGCGGATGGGGCCTGATCGCACTGGTGACGGCGGTCACCGCCTTCGTCGGCTGGCTTGCGTGGAAATCCGAGCCGCGGCAGGTGATGGCGCGTATCGGTTTCGCTCTGATCATCGCCGGGGCCATCGGCAACCTGATCGACCGCCTGCTTTACGGGCACGTGGTGGACTACGTATTCTTTCACACCCCGGTATGGTCGTTCGCCGTCTTCAACTTTGCCGATGCATGCATCACGGTCGGCGCCGGGCTCGTTATCCTGCAGGAGGCGGCGGATTGGTGGCGGGCCGACGAGAAACCGCCGCGCGGGCCCTAGCCGGGCAATATCCACGCAAGAACGCCTGCGAGAGTGACGAAACTCAGGGTCGTCGCAACCAGCAGGGCGGCGGCGCAGACGCGGTCGTAGCCGAACCGCGCTCCGAGTATCGGATAGATCGTCAGCATGGGGGAACTGGCGAGGATGATGCCGGCGGCCATCAAGCCGGGCGGCACGCCTCCGATCAGCAGGAACGCGCCCGCCACGGCCAGCGGATGCAGGATGAGCTTGGCCAGCACGATCGCCGACACGTCGGTCGCGAGCGAGCCGGCCCGCAGGCCGGCGAGCGTCCCGCCCACCACGAACAGCGCGCAGGGAACCGACGCGTCGGCCATCATGTCCAGCGCCTTCGCTAGCGGCGCGGGCAGGTGCAGTCCGGACGCGGAGAGAACCACGCCGAGCAGGATGGCGAGGATGAGTGGCGTGCGGGCCAGCCGTCGCAGGGTGTTCAGGACGAGCCTGCCGGGCCTCTGCCCCTCGTGCATGCCCATCTCGGCCAGCGCCAGGGCCAGCGGAATCACAAGGATGTTCTCGACCAGCATGGACAGCGGCAAGGCCGTCAGAGCCGGCGCGCCGAGCGCGAGTGAAGCGACGGGAAACCCCACGAAGCCGCTGTTGGACGAGGAGCCGCCCAGCGCGGCGATGGCCGCCTGCGGAAGCGGCCGCTTCAGGCCGATGCGCATGAGCAGCAACACCGGCAGGAACACGGCCATCGATCCCCCGGCATACGCAAGGACGTAACTCCAGTTGAGGGTTTCCCGCAGATCCTGTTGCAGGAAAGCAAACAGGATCAGCGAAGGTAGGGCGAAGTTGAGCACGAAACCGCCCAGGGCCTGGATCAGTTGCTCGGAAACGAAGCCGAGACGCACCGCCGCGAAGCCGACGCCGATCAGCACGAAGATGGGAGCGATGAGAGTGAGAAGTGTGGCCATCGATGCGCGCGTTCTGCCAGAAGTCCGCAGCCATGTATACATTGCGCTGGATGATGTGGAAGCGGCCTGAGGCGGAAAAGGCTAGCCTCTATCTTACCAAAAGGAAGGTGCCCGCTCCGATTTCCCTCGCCGAGGGCGCGCCGTGCCGCAGGCAACCCTCTTGGCTATTTCGCTGCGCCTGTATACAGTGCCAGTGCAATATCTCGCGCGACGCGGACGCCGCGGAACCGTTCGAGACTGTCCAGGGAGGATTTGAATCATGAACAGAGTAGCTGCTGCAATCGCGCTCGGCCTCGGCGTGACCTGGTCGATCACCGCATCGGCCCAGGAGACGCTGAAAGTCGGCGTCATCCTGCCGTATTCCGGTCCGTTCGCGGATGCCGCCAACCAGCTGCAGGCGGGTATCGACCTCTATATCGCCAAGCATGGCGACACGGTCGCCGGCAAGAAGATCGAGATAATCAAAAAGGACACCGGCGGCCCGGCTGCCGACGTCGCGCAGCGCATGGCGCAGGAACTGGTGGTTCGTGACGGCGTCGACATCATTGCGGGCTTCGCACTCACGCCGGAGGCGCTCGGTGCCGCGCCGGTGGCAACCGAGGCGCAGAAGCTGATGGTGGTGATGAACGCCGCGACGTCGATTGTCACCGAACAGTCGCCCTACATCGTGCGTACTTCGGTCACGATCCCGCAGCTCAACACCGCGT